>NZ_JAMYPO010000014.1:0-143024 GCF_040320365.1 Mesorhizobium sp. M0701 | reverse complement strand
GGCCTTCCGGGTCGGCGCCCGACAGCGTGAACTCGTCGGTGTGGCAGATGCCGGTTGCCTTGATCTCGACCAGCACCTCGCCATCGCGGGGGCCTTCGAGGTCGACCTCCATGATCTGCAGCGGCTTTCCGGCGGCAACGGCGACAGCGGCGCGCGTTTTCATCAGGCAATCCTCCCATGACGACCCATAGAGTTTCTCATTCCGCCATTGCTGCGGATGAGACCGCAATACGCTCATTCATCGCCGTATCCCCGCGAAAAGGAATAGGACTAAAGCAGACACGTAAGTCCACTTGCAGGGCTTTGATAAATCTTGTGGCGTCCGCTAAGCTCATTGTGGGCACCTTGAATTCGCGCTGGTCCGGGAACAATCGGACTTTAGTGCAAGAATAGGCAGTTTTATCGATGACGAGCGCGGTGCCAGGCACTCTCGCGGCCTTTTTGTGCTTTTTTTTCCAGACCGCCAACGTTACAGGCGTGATGGCCCAGGAAGTGACGGGCAAGCAACCGCTCGCTGCCGACAGGCCGGAAAGAAAGATAGCCGAAATCAGAATAGGTTATTTGCGGGCCTACGCGCCGCAACTGGCGCTTTCCCTGCTGGACCTGCCGCCACGCGACGAAGGTGTCGCCGGCGCCAATGTGGCGATCGGCGACAACAACACGACAGGAAAGTTCCTCAGCCAGAAATTCAGCCTCGACATAGCCGAGGTCAAGCCGGACGCCGACGCGGTTCAGGCGTTCAACGATCTGATTGCCAAAGGTGACCGCTATGTTGTCGCTGACCTCTCGGCCAGGCAATTGCTGTCGATCGCCGACATCGCCCGCGACAAGGGCGTTCTGGTCTTCAATGTCGGTGCCACAGACGACAGCCTGCGCGAGGAAGACTGCCGCATAAACATTTTCCATGTGGCGCCGACACGAAGCATGCTGGCTGACGCGCTGGCGCAGTATCTCGTGATAAAGAAATGGCCGAATTGGGTGCTGCTCTATGGTTCGCATGAGCGGGATCATCTCTATGCGGCCGCGTTGCGCCGCGCGGCGGCTCGCTTCGGCGGTCAGATCGTCGCCGAGAAGGAGTTCAAAGACACCGGCACGGCGCGCCGCACCGACACCGGCGCCACGCAGATACAGCAGCAGATTTCCGTGTTCACGCAGGATCTGCCGGAGCATGACGTGGTGCTTGTCGCCGATGAGAGCGAGGTGTTCGGAACCTATGTGCCCTACCGCACCTGGACACCGCGGCTGGTCGCCGGCACGGCCGGTCTTGTCGCATCGTCCTGGCATCCCGCGAGCGAGCAATGGGGTGGCATTCAAATGCAAAGCCGTTTCCTGAGGACGACCGGCCGGCGAATGCTGTCCAAGGATATGTCGGCCTGGACGGCGGTGCGGGCGGTGGGCGAAGCGAGCACACGGACCAATGGCGACGATCCGAAGAAGATCAGCGACTACATCCGCTCGGACGATTTCTCGGTCGCCGCCTTCAAGGGACAGAAGCTGACCTTCCGCAAGTGGAACCATCAGCTTCGCCAGCCAATCCTGCTCGGCGACACCAAATCCGTGGTCTCGACATCGCCACAGGAGGGTTATCTCCACCAGATCTCCGAGCTCGATACGCTCGGCGTCGATCAACCGGAAACGAAATGCGTCCTTAAGTAGAACCAATCGGGAGGAATTTTCGTGCAGAGACGAGCTTGCGCACTCACCATTCTCGGCTTCATGGCCAATCCGGCGTGGGCTTACACCGTTTATGTCTCCAACGAGAAAGACAATACGATAACGGTCGTCGACACGGCGACGATGCAAGTGGTGAAGACCGTCGAAGTCGGCCAGAGGCCGCGCGGTATCACCATCTCGCATGACGGCAAGTTCATCTATTTGTGCGCCAGCGATGACGATACGATCGAAATCATCGATACCGCGACGCTGCAGATCGTTGGCACGCTGCCATCGGGCCCCGATCCCGAACTGTTCGTGCTTTCGCCCGACGGCAAGACGCTCTACGTCGCCAACGAGGACGACAATCTCGTCACCGCGATCAATGTCGAGAGCAAGCAGGTCATGACCGAGATTCCCGTTGGGGTGGAGCCTGAAGGCATGGCCGTCAGTCCCGATGGCAAAACCATGGTCAACACCTCCGAAACCACCAGCATGGCGCATTTCATCGACACCGACAGCCATGAGGTGACCGACAACGTCCTGGTCGACACGCGTCCGCGCTTTGCGCAATTCAAGCCCGACGGATCACAGATCTGGGTCAGTGCCGAAATCGGCGGTACCGTCAGCGTCATCGACAGTCTCAAACGCGAGGTGGTGAAGAAGATCCAGTTCGCGATTGCGGGACTGCGGCCCGAAACCATCCAGCCGGTCGGCATCGCAATCAGCGCGGACGGCAAGAAAGCCTATGTCGCGCTCGGCCCAGCGAACCACGTCGCCGTCATCAACACCGAAACCTACGAGGTGGAAAAATACATCCTGGTCGGCCAGCGCGTCTGGCATCTCGACTTCACCCCCGATCAGAAGACGCTGATCACCACCAACGGCAATTCCAACGACATCACCTTCATCGACACGGCGACGGACGAGCCGGTTCAATCGGTTACGGTGGGCCAGCAGCCTTGGGGCGTGGCCATATCGCCCCACTAGACCGCAGCAATGATCAGGGAGGCCGACGTGATGAATATATGCCGCGGGGATGTTGCAAGTGCACTAGATAAGCAGCGCGCCCCGAAGGAGCCAGCGGCATGCAGCATGTGAGGACAAGCGGAGCTGGAGAGGAGGTGGCAGCGCTCGATGTTGCCGGCATCAGCCATTCCTATGGTCCGAAGCGAGCGCTCCAGGACGTCTCATTCTCGATCGCGCCGGGAACTTTCACCGTTCTGCTCGGCCTCAATGGGGCCGGCAAGACAACTTTGTTTTCACTGATCAGCCATCTCTACGGCACCCGCCGCGGATCGATCCGCATCTTCGGCCATGACGTCGGCCGCGCTTCGGGCGAAGCGCTCAGGCGTGTCGGCATCGTATTCCAGGCACGCACGCTCGACCTCGACCTCAGCGTCCACCAGAACCTCTCCTACCACGCCTCGCTGCATGGCATTGGCGGACACCAAGCCCGGCAGCGCATTGCCGCGCTGCTCGATACAGTCAACATGCAGGGCCGTCAGCATGACAAGGCACGCAGTCTTTCCGGCGGCCAAATGCGGCGCATCGAGATCGCGCGGGCGCTGCTCCACCGCCCTTCCCTGCTGCTGCTCGACGAGGCGACGGTCGGTCTCGACATCCAGTCGCGTGCGGGCATTTTGGCCACCATCCGCAAACTCGTCGAAACCGAGGGCATCGGTGTGCTGTGGGCGACGCATCTGATCGGTGAGGTCGAAGACGGCGACCATGTCGTCGTGCTGCGGCAGGGCGACCTGGTTGCCAAGGGTAAGGTGGCCGATGTCGTTGCGACGAGCGGTGCCAGTTCGATCCGCGACGCCTTTTCCAGGCTCAACCGCATCGAAACAAGCGGCATCGCGGAGATGTCGCCATGAGCGCTCCCGCAATGCCGGCAAAAGTCGCCACCCTCACGCCGGTGAAGTTCGAACAGTTTGGGCTCCACCACTACCTCGTTTGCCTCAAAGGGATCGTCGTGCGGGAGTGCCTGCGCTTCCTGCATCAGCGCGAGCGCTTTATATCCTCGCTGGTTCGGCCGCTCGTCTGGCTGTTCATTTTTGCCGCCGGATTCCGGCAGGTGCTCGGCGTATCGATCATCCCGCCCTACAAGACCTACGTGCTCTACGAGGTCTACATCACGCCGGGCCTGTGCGGCATGATTCTGCTGTTTTCGGGCATGCAGTCTTCGCTGTCGATGGTCTATGACCGCGAAATGGGCAACATGCGCACCCTGCTGGTCAGCCCCTTCCCGCGTTGGTTTTTACTGATCTCGAAGATGCTCGCCGGTGTCGCCGTGTCGATCGCGCAGGTTTACGCGTTCCTGATCGTTGCCTGGTTCTGGGGCGTCAAGGCGCCGCCGCTTGGCTATCTCACCGTGCTGCCGGCGCTGTTCCTGTCAGGCATGATGCTGTGCGCGCTCGGCATGCTTCTGTCCTCAATGATCAAGCAGCTCGAAAACTTCGCTGGCATCATGAACTTCATCATCTTTCCCGGCTATTTCGCTTCTCCGGCACTCTATCCCTTGTGGCGTATCCAGGAGGCTAGTCCCCTGCTCTACAAAATCTGCCTCGCCAATCCATTTACTTACGCCGTCGAACTGATCCGCTTCGCCTTCTACGGCCAGGTTGACTGGCTGTCGCTGGGCGTCGTTGCCGGCTGCACGCTGCTTTTCCTTGCCGCCGCCATCATCGCCTACGACCCTTCGCGCGGCCTGATGACCCGCAAACAGGACACGGGAGGAAATGCCTGATGGCGCGAATGATCCATGTTCGCGGTCTGGCTCTGGTCGCCATGCTCGCGCCGGGCGTCAACGCCATGGCGGCCAACCCCGATCCAGACTGGCCCTGCATGCAGCGCAAGGTGCCGCAACTCTCGCTCGGCCAGATCTGGAGCGGACCGGACCTTCCTTCAGCCGCGAAGGACTGGTCGAAGGACCCCACCATCTCCGCCCTGATCGAGGAAGTGGCAGCTCGCCGGATGCCGATTGCGGAAGCTCAAAAGAAGATCAGGGATTTCGCGGCCTCCTTGCCGGCCGAGCAACGTGCACCCAAAATGGCGATGATGGTGCAAGGCATGTTCGACCACCTGGACGCAGAGCGTTCGCAGGTGATCTCCGGTATTTCCCGCTACGCCCACAAGCAGCTCGAAATGGCCGCCGCGTTGCGCAAGGAAGCGTCCGATGTCGATGCATTGCGGGCAAAGCCGGATGCAGATCCCGAAGAGATCGATCGGCGAACCGAACAGCTGAAATTCGCAACGCGAATTTTCAATGAACGCGTCCAATCACTGACCTACGTCTGTGAAGTGCCGACGATAATCGAGCAGCGGCTTTATCAATTGTCCAAGGCCGTCTCGGAAACGCTCGCCGCGAAGAAATAGAACCTCATTCGATCTTCGCGGCGGATATCACGATCCACGGCCGGGCAGCACGCGCCAGCGCTGAACGAAATAACCGGGATGCGTCTCGATCCACTGGGCTACCAGCGATTGCGCCTGCGTGAAGGCGGTCCCGGGATTCATCGCCAGGCCGTCCACCATCTGTTCGCGTTGTTCACAGGTCTGCGGCACATCCGTCAGGCAGACCATCATAACGAGCGTGTAGAGCATTACCCCTTGTCCCCTTCGATTCCCGAGGGAGTTTCCGTGATACCGACCAGTCTGCAGGGATCGCACATACGGATCACTTACGGGTGTGAAAGGAACGTGGCCCCCGCTCTTTCGCGCCGCAATATAACATGGCGCTAATCTAACGCCAACGACCGCAGGGCTCGGTCGCGGACGCGCGCGCATCGAAGATGCGCGTCCGGCTGTGCCAGTGCCAAAAAATGTGAACTCCTGGAACGCGCTCTCGCATGGGCTCGACCGAAACAGGAATATCATTGTTGTCGACCTCAGACCGGCAGTCCGTTCTGCTTTCGCAGGCTCTTGTCGAAAGCGGATGCGGGGACGAAACGGCGCAGGAAACTGACCTGGCGCGCCATTTTTCCAGCCGCATAGCGCCCCTTCGGAGCGGGATCGGTCGCAGCCGCCAAAACGGTCCTGGCCACCACTTCCGGCGCATCGCCTTTTTCCATCGCTTTCCGCACAGCTGCATTCATGCCGGCGCGCGCAGAGTCATAGATGTCAAGCAACTGATCCGGCCTGGCGAGATTTTCTTCAAATGAGGTGCGGGTATAGGCGGGCTCCACCAACACGACGCGAATTCCGAAAGTACGCAGTTCGTGGTCGAGCGATTCGGAGTAGCCCTCAACGGCATGCTTGGTCGACGAATAAAGCGCGAAATAGGGAGCTGGAATGAACCCCTGCACCGAGCTCAAATTGACGATTCTGCCCTTGCCTTGGCGGCGCATTGTCGGCAACACCGCTTTGGTTACTCGCATAACGCCAAAGACGTTCACGTCAAACAACGACTTGGCCTGGGCCATCGAGGACTCCTCCGCGCCACCAAGCAGGCCAACGCCGGCATTATTGACAAGCAGGTCAATGCGCCCGGTCTCGGCCAGCACGTCCTGGACAAGTTTCGCCACGGACGTGTCATCGGTCACGTCACAGGCCAGCATGGTAACGCCATCGGATCGGTCGACGACCGCGCGACGGCTGGTTCCGAACACGCGAAAGCCCGCGTTCTGCAGGGCTTTGGCCGTTGTGTGCCCGATACCGCTGGATGCCCCCGTCACCAGGGCGACGCCTAGATTGGTCTTGTTCATGGAGGGTCACTTCTTTCTTCGTTTTGGATTGGCGTGGGAGAAGCACGACAGGTCGGAGCGAAAGGCGTCAATCATGAGCGCCTCCGGTACTCGCGCCGGCCAGATCATCCGTCCAGCGCCGGAACAGCGCGCTGGCATTAACGCCTCCGAAGCCGAAGCCATTGGAGATTGCATAGCCCATCGCCATCGGCCGGGCCCGGTTTGCGACGAAGTCGATCCCGTCGCCGGCCGGATCGGGAGCGCTCAGATTGAGGGTCGGCGGTGCCATCTGATCCCTGAGCGCCAGGATTGCGAAGATTGCTCCAAGCCCGCCGGCGGCTCCGAGCAGGTGTCCGGTCGCCGATTTCGATGCACTGACAGCTATCGCGAAATCGCGCCCGAACACGCTCTTGATCGCTTCGATCTCACCCAGGTCGCCCACCGGCGTGGAGGTCGCATGGGCATTGAGATGACGAACCTCGCGGGGCGAAATCCCTGCTTGGGCGATTGCGATCTCCATGGCCCGGCGCGCACCGTCGCCGTCCTCGGGACCGGAGGTGACGTGATGAGCATCCGCCGTCGTGCCGTAGCCGACAAGCTCGGCCAGCGGTCTTGCGCCGCGCGCCAGCGCGTGGCTCAATTCCTCGATGACCAGCATGCCGGCTCCTTCGCCCATGACGAAGCCGTCCCGCGACTTGTCGAACGGTCGGGAGGCCTCATCAGGACGGTGATTAAAGGACGTCGAAAGAGAGCGTGCCGCAGCAAACCCACCGAGGCTGACAAGATTCATGCATGCTTCCGTCCCGCCGCACACGGCAATATCGGCCTCGTTGGCGCGGATTAGGCGAGCCGCATCGCCGATCGCCTGAATGCCGGCCGCGCACGCCGTCACGGGTGCACCGAGCGGACCTTTGAAGCCATAGCGGATCGAGACGTGGCCTGCCGCGAGGTTCACCAGGAAGGACGGCACCGTAAAAGGTGATAGACGGCGGACGCCGCGCCGGTCGACCGTGCGCACCGCCTCGGTTATGGCCGGGAACCCGCCGACGCCCGAGGCGATGATCGTGGCCGTGCGCAAGCGATCCGCTTCCGAGACGGGGGCCCATCTTGCTTGGGCGAGCGCCTCTTGTGCCGCGGCCAGCGCAAAGAGAATGAACCGGTCTACCTTGCGCTGATCCTTCGGCGGAAGGATGGCTTCCGGATCGAAACCAGCGTCCGGATCTTCTTCTGTGGAGGGCACCACCCCGCCGACCTTCGCCGGCAGGTCGCCCACCACATCATCCGCAAGCCTCCGGATGCCCGAGCGGCCGGCCAGGAGACGCGACCAGGACGTTTCAACATCGGCAGCAAGGGGCGTAACCGCTCCCATGCCCGTAACAACAATCCGTCGCATCTATTTTCCTGTCAGTTTGGGCGCGCCGCAGGCGCCGCGACGCCGTTCAAGCGCCGGCTGATTCACGAACCTGATTGGCCGCCGCATCCAGAAAGGCCTGCGCGAGGTCAGGATCGTTGATGACGCGCGATAACATCAGCGCACCCACCATCGTCGAGAGAATGGCCATGGCCCTGGTATCGAACTCCCCGCCACCGGTCTCAGCAATGAAACGGCCGAGGATCTCGAGATGCTCCTTGATCCCGGCTTCGAATGGCGCTTTCACGTCCTTGCCCTGTCTGGCGGCATCCGAGCCGAGCGCCACGATCGGGCAGCCGTCCATCTTTTCTCCGCGATGGTCCATACTGAGGTAGAACGCGATCACCGCGCCAAGCGGATCATCAGGGTTTGCCGCAGTCGCGGCCGACCATCGACGGGTGGCGCTCTCCATCGCCCGCCTGGACGCCTGCGCCGCCAGGTCGTCCTTGGATGCGAACTGCTTGTAAAACGCGCCTTGGGTCAGTCCGGCACCCTTCATCAGATCCTTAAGGCCGATACCATCAAAGCCGCGCTCCCGAAAAAGGCGGCTTGCCACGTTGATTACGGTTTCTCGGTTTTCCGCGGCCTGGGTACGACTTACGCGCATTTTTGACCTCTTTTTTAGATTGCGTTCGTAATCTATAGCCTATATAGAGTTCGAACGCAATCTAAAAAAGGAGATATGAAATGATCCGCAAAACCCTGAGCGCATCGCTCCTGGCCGCGCTGTTTCTTGCGACCCCGGCTTTTGCCGAGGAAGCCACCATCGGACGCCCGATCGAGGGCGGCAGCCTGCACGAGGGACACCTTGACATGGTTGTCTACTACGTCCCGGTCGACGGCGGCCTCCTGGAGGTCACCGCCACCTTCGCGCCGAAGACGGGGGGCGATCCGCTGCGCATCGTCATGGGTCTCGCCGACGATGACTCCGTGGCTTTTTCCATGCCGGGCCACCGAGGCTCGCTCTACGCGTTCTCAAGGTCCGGGGATGAGGTGACGGTGTCGACCGAGACTGACATGCATCTGCGGGCCGACGCGACAATACGCTGAGCCAGAGTTCAGACCGCAGCCGGCGTGCTGCTGGCCGTGGGCTCTCGCGTCCGCTCGGCTCGCCACACGGTGCCTCGATCACGCCATCGAATAAGTTTGGGGAGAGGTCAAATGCTATACAGCTATTTTGTCGAGAAATCGGTCCGAGAGAGCTTCGACCACGTCAACGACCATCGCTGGGATGAGGCGGTGAAGGCACTCGCGCCGAATGTCCATCACCGCGTTTCCGGCGCCCACGCACTTGGTGATGAGCGCCGCGACAAAGAAGCCATGCGCCGCTGGTTTGAGCGCCTCGGCCGCGTCCTGCCCAATCTCCATCTCACGGTCATCCACATCTGGGTGAAGGGCTGGCCGTGGCATACCACCGTGTTTGCCCAGTGGGACGGCACCGCAACGCTGCTCAATGGCGACGCGTCGTACGTCAACCGTGGTCTCCACGTGTTCACCCTGCGGTGGGGCAGAGTCTATGCACTTGAGGAATTTTACGATTCACAAGCAGCGGCCCGCGGTCTTGCCGCCCAAGCGGCAGCTGGCCTCGAAGAAGCTGTCGCCGAACCAATTGTAGGCTAGCAGACGCTCAGTCAAAGCCCACCCGTTCCGTGAACGCGGGGGCGCTACCCCGTGGCCCAGCGCTTGGAGGGCGGTCGCCTCGGCTCCGCAAATGCGTGCCACCAGCGATGCCTCGGCTCGTGAACATCGGTCAGGAGGTCACAGCCGATCAGCCGCTGATACACACCATCGTTTGTCTGAAGCGTTTGCCTGGACCGCGCGCCCTAACTCGCGCGACCTCTACTGTTCAGTTCCTCGTGCGGATAGAGCTTGCCGAACAGTGGCAGGTACATCGCGCCCTTGCGCATCAGGAAATCGTGGAAGGTCGCCATCGCCGGCGAGATCGCGTGATCGCTGCGCATCACCGAAAACCATTGCCGGCGGATCGGCATGCCGACGACGTCGAGGATGACCAGCCGGCCAGCCTCGATTTCCGCGGCGATGGTGTGGGCAGAGATGAAGGCGATGCCGAGCCCGGCCATCACCGCCTGTTTGATCGTCTCGTTCGAGCCCATCTCGACGCCGAGATCGTCGATGCGGCCAGGCACGTCGCTCAAAAATATTTCCAGCGAGATGCGCGTGCCGGAGCCGGACTCGCGAATGAGGAAATGCTCCTCGGCGATCCGCTCCTTGGAAATGTCGCGTGCCGACGCCAGCGGGTGGTCGGGCGGTGCGATGATGACCAGCGGGTGATCGCCGAAGACCGAAGCACGCACCGGGACTTCCTTGGCCGGGCGTCCCATCAGCGCGATATCGATGTCGTGGTTCTTCAGATTGTCGATCGTCTCGGCGCGGTTGCCGATGGCAAGGCGCATGTCGATATCGGGATGTTCCTTCATGAAGGCGGCCATCAGCCGCGGTGCGAAATATTTGGCCGTGGAAACGACGCCGAGCCGCAAGCTGCCGGCGCGCACGCCCTTGATTGCATCCATCTTGTCTTCGAGCAGACGAAGCCGCTCCTCGATGGCCTGTGCCGTCTCGACGAAGGCCAGACCTGCGGCAGTGGGACGCATGCCGTCCGACGTCCGGTCGAACAAGGCCAGTTGGAACTCCTCCTCCACCTGCCGCAACTGGATCGTTACCGCTGGAGGAGACAGGCCTAACACCTTGGCCGCGCTGACGATTTTTCCGTGGCTGATGATTGCCTGAACGGTCTTGAACTGCTTGAGCGTGAGGTTTCTCATTGGGCATACTAAAATTTTTTTATTGCCTGAGTAAAGTTATTGAATTTTACTTATCCAGCGTCGTTTGTTCTCCTTTCCCAATCCGGCCGACCCGAGGAGAGGCGGCTGGATCGGGAGGTTACGATGCCAGCGGCAACGCTCGACGCTTTTCTGAACTCCTATCTTGGCGAGCCGGACGAACTGCGCTCCGCCGTCGTAGCGACCATCCGTCAGCTGACGCAGGCGGCCACCACGATCCGCAACACCATCAATCAAGGGGTGCTCGGCACGGCCTTTGCCGGAGCCCGCGGCGCCAATGCTGACGGCGACATCCAGAAGGATCTCGATGTCTTCGCCGATGACATCTTCCTCGACGCCATGCGCCGCGCTCCGGTCGCGCTCTACGCTTCCGAGGAACTGGAGCAGCCGGTGCTGCTCGACAGGCAAGCGCCTCTTGCCATCGCCATCGACCCGCTCGACGGCTCATCCAACATCGACACCAACGTGTCGATCGGAACGGTCTTCTCGCTCCTCCCTGCAATTGGTGCGCCGGATGCGAATCCGGCCGCCTCGTTTTTGCAGGCAGGCGTGAACCAGCTGGGCGCCGGTTTCTTCATCTACGGCCCGCAGCTGGCGCTGGTTCTGTCGCTCGGCAGCGGCACCCATGTCTTCGTTCTCTCGACCAGGCTCGGCACCTTCGTCCAGGCCTATGAGAGCCGGATCATCCCACAGCGAACCCAGGAGTTCGCCATCAACGCCGCCAACTACCGGCATTGGGACGAGGCGGTGCGGCTCTACATCGACGACTGCCTTGAAGGCACCGAAGGCCCACGCGAGAAGGACTTCAACATGCGCTGGATCGCCTCCCTGGTCGCGGACTGCTACCGCATATTGATGCGCGGCGGCGTATTCCTGTATCCAGGCGACAAGCGCAAGACTTACCGCCAGGGACGGCTGCGCCTCGTCTATGAGGCAAACCCGATCGCCTATCTCGTCGAACAGGCGGGCGGTGCCGCCACCGATACGATCACCCGCATCCTCGAAATCGAGCCCGAGAGCCTGCACCAGCGCGTGCCCATGGTTTTCGGATCGGCGCGGGAAGTCGCGCGCATCACCCGCTACCACACCGAGCCGAGCGCCATCGGCGAGCGCGCGCCGCTGTTCAGCCGCCGCGGCCTTTTCAGGGCCTGAAGACCATGTCGGCAAAGCACCCCATCATTACCATCACCGGGTCGTCGGGCGCAGGCACCACCTCTGTCAAGCGCATCTTCGAACTGATCTTCCGGCGCGAGAACATCGGGGCCGCCTTCATCGAAGGCGATGCTTTCCATCGCTACGACCGCGCCACGATGAAGGCGAAGGTGGCCGAGGAGGAAAAGGCGGGCAATCCGAACTTCACCCACTTCCACGCCGAGGCCAATGAATTGGCAATCCTCGAAGAGGTATTCGAGGAATATGGCCGCCGGGGAACCGGAAAGACCCGCACCTACATCCATGATGAGGATGAGGAGAAGCAGTACGGCACGCCGCCGGGACATTTCACCGAATGGCGCGAATTTCCTCCGAGCGACCTGCTCTTCTACGAGGGCCTGCATGGCTGCGTCGTCACCGACAAGATCAACCTGGCCAGGCACGCGGACCTCAAGATCGGCGTGGTGCCGGTCATAAATCTCGAATGGATCCAGAAGATCCATCGCGACCGCGCAACGCGCGGCTATTCCACCGAGGCGGTGATGGACGTGATCCTGCGCCGTATGCCGGACTATGTCCGCTACATCGTCCCGCAGTTTTCGCAGACCGCCATCAACTTCCAGCGCGTGCCGATCGTCGACACGTCCAATCCATTCATCGCGCGCTGGATTCCGACGCCCGACGAATCGATGCTGGTTATCCGCTTCGCCAATCCCCGCGGCATCGATTTCCCCTACCTGCTTTCGATGATCCACGACTCGTTCATGTCGCGGCCGAATTCCATAGTGGTGCCCGGCAACAAGCTCGACCTTGCCATGCAGCTGATCCTGACGCCGCTCATCCTGCAATTGATCGAACGCAAGAACCGTGTGTCGTGAGGAGGACGCCATGAACAGCCAAGCAGCAGCACTGAAGCCCGTCGCCGCCGTCTCGGAACGGGACATGGCCAACGCCATTCGCGCACTGGCGATGGACAGCGTCCAAAAGGCCAATTCCGGTCATCCTGGCATGCCGATGGGCATGGCCGATGTCGCAACGGTGCTGTTCAGCCGCTTCATCAATATCGATCCGTCGGCCCCCAACTGGCCCGATCGTGACCGCTTCGTGCTGTCGGCCGGGCACGGCTCGATGCTGCAGTATGCGCTGCATTACCTGCTAGGCTTTGAAGACATGCCTATCGAAGAATTGCAGCGGTTTCGCCAGCTGGGCAGCCGCACCGCCGGACATCCGGAATATGGCCATGCGCTTGGCATCGAGACGACGACCGGCCCGCTTGGACAAGGCATTTCGACTGCTGTCGGCATGGCGCTGGCGGAGCGCATGCTGGCGGCCCGCCACGGCGCCGATCTCGTCGACCATTTCACCTACGCGATCGCCGGCGACGGCTGCCTGCAGGAAGGCATCAGCCACGAGGCGATCGATCTTGCCGGTCACCTGAAGCTCTCCCGGCTGATCGTCTTTTGGGACGACAATGCGATCTCGATCGACGGGCCCACTTCCCTGTCGACATCGATGGACCAGCCGGCGCGGTTCAAAGCCGCTGGATGGCATGTCCAGTCGGTGAACGGCCACGACACCGAAACCGTTGCGGCGGCAATCGAAGCGGCGCAGCAATCGGACCAGCCGTCTCTGATCGCCTGCCGCACGGTGATCGGCAAGGGAGCGCCCAATCTGGGCGGTTCGGAAAAGACGCATGGCGCGCCGCTGGGCGATGCGGAGATCGCCGCGACGCGCGAAAACATCGGCTGGGCCTTCGCGCCGTTCGAGGTGCCGGACGATACCCTTTTCGCCTGGCGCGAGATTGCCGGCCGCGGTCAAGCGGCACGCCGCGCCTGGGAGCAGCGGCTTGCCGCCTCGCCGCGGCGCCAGGCCTTCGAGGGCGCGGTCGCCGGCGCCCTGCCCGACGCGGTATTCGAAGCACTCGGCGCCTTCCGCAAGGAGCATGTCGGGAAGGCGACCAAGGTTGCAACGCGAAAAGCCTCGGAAATGGCACTCGCTGCGATCAATGGCGCAACCGAACTGACCGTCGGCGGCTCCGCCGATCTGACGCATTCGAACCTGACGATCACCAAGGGTATGAACCGCATCGCGCCGGGCGACTACGCCGGCCGCTACATCCACTATGGAATCCGCGAGCACGGCATGGCCGCAGCCATGAACGGCATCGCACTGCATGGCGGCTTCGTGCCTTATGGCGGCACGTTCCTGTGCTTCGCCGACTATGCGCGCGGCGCGATGCGGCTCTCGGCGCTCATGGGCCAGCGCGTCATCTATGTGATGACGCATGATTCCATTGGTCTCGGCGAAGACGGCCCGACCCACCAGCCGGTCGAGCACCTGGCGATGCTGCGGGCGACGCCAAACCTCAACGTCTTCCGTCCGGCCGACATCATCGAAACGGCGGAATGCTGGGAACTGGCACTGAGAAGCCAGAAGCGGCCGAGCGTGCTGGTGCTCTCGCGCCAGAACCTGCCGATGCTGCGCCAGGGGCACGGCGACGAGAACCGGTCGAGCCGGGGCGCCTACATCCTGCGCGAGCCAGCCCGGCACCGCGCGGTGACGCTGATCGCCACCGGCTCGGAGGTCGAGATCGCTATTGCCGCCGCCGAACGGCTGGAGACCGAGCACGGCATCGCCGCCACGGTCGTCTCGATGCCGTGCTGGGAGCTCTTTGAGGAACAGGATGCGGACTTCCGCAAAGCCGTCCTCGGCCTGGCGCCGCGCATCGCCATCGAAGCCGCAGCACGGCTCGGCTGGGACCGCTGGATCGGCGACACCGGCGCTTTCGTCGGCATGGCTGGTTTCGGCGCCAGCGCCCCTGCCCCGGATCTCTACCGGCATTTCGACATCACGCCCGAAGCCGTCGCCGCAGCGGCGCTGAAGCTCACCATCTAGGAGAAACCGACAATGGCCCGCATCACCCTTCGCCAGCTTCTCGACCATGCCGCCGAGCACGGCTACGGGGTGCCGGCATTCAACATCAACAACATGGAACAGGGCCTCGCCATCATGGAGGCCGCCAGGGCCTGCGATGCGCCGGTTATCATCCAGGCCTCGCGCGGCGCCCGTTCCTATGCCAATGACATCATGCTGGCCAAGATGATGGAGGCGTTGACCGAAATCCATCCGGCCATTCCGCTCTGCATCCATCAGGATCACGGCAACAACGAGGCCACCTGCCTGTCGGCGATCCGCCACGGCTTCACCTCGGTGATGATGGACGGGTCATTGATGGCGGACGCCAAGACGCCGGCGAGCTACGATTACAACGTCGCCATCACCGAACGTGTCACACGCATGGCGCATTGGGTCGGCGCTTCGGTCGAAGGCGAGCTCGGCGTGCTCGGCTCGCTGGAAACCGGCCAGGGCGAGGCCGAGGACGGGCACGGCGCTGAAGGTGCGCTTTCCAACGACCAGCTTTTGACCGATCCCGACCAGGCGGTCGACTTCGTCACCGCCACCCGGGTCGACGCGCTGGCGATCGCCTGCGGTACCTCCCACGGCGCCTATAAATTCAGCCGCAAGCCTGACGGCGGCATCCTGGCCATGCAGGTGATCGAGGCGATCCACGAAAAGCTGCCCAACACGCATCTGGTCATGCACGGGTCTTCCTCCGTGCCGCAGGAACTGCAGGACATCATCAACAACTATGGCGGCGAGATGCCCCAGACCTTTGGCGTCCCGGTCGAGGAAATCGAGCGCGGCATCCGCTACGGCGTGCGCAAGGTCAACATCGACACCGATTGCCGAATGGCCATGGCCGGGCAGTTCCGCCGCGTTGCGACGGAGGACCCGCGCGAATTCGATCCGCGTAAATTCCTGAAACCCGCCATGGACGCCCTGCGCGACCTTTGCCGCGATCGCTTCGAACGCTTCGGCACCGCAGGCCACGCGTCGAAGATCAGGGTGATCGCCATGGATGAGATGGCGAAACGTTACGCCGCAGGAAAGCTCGACCCCCAAATCGCAACCGCGAAAGCCGCCTGAGCGGCAAACAGGAGACCTGCCATGAACAAGATCGACATGCCCTCAGCAGGCACGCTCAAGGAAGGCAAGGAACGCTACAGGTCGGGCGTCATCCCCTACAAGAAGATGGGCTACTGGGAGCCGGACTACCGGCCCAAGGAGACCGACCTGATCGCGATGTTTCGGATCACGCCCCAGCCCGGCGTCGACCACGAGGAGGCGGCCGCCGCCATCGCCGGTGAATCCTCTACCGCGACATGGACCGTGGTGTGGACCGACAGGCTGACCGCCTGCGAGCTCTACCGCGCCAAGGCATTCAAATCCGAGCCGGTGCCGAACACAGGTCCAGGCACCAGGATCGAGCAACAATACTTCGCCTATATCGCCTACGACCTCGACCTGTTCGAGCCCGGCTCCATCGCCAACCTGACTGCATCGATCATCGGCAACGTGTTCGGCTTCAAGGCCGTCAAGGCCTTGCGGCTCGAGGACATGCGCATCCCGGTGGCTTACCTCAAGACCTTCCAGGGCCCGGCGACCGGCATCGTGGTGGAACGCGAGCGGCTCGACAAGTTCGGCCGGCCGCTGCTCGGCGCGACGACGAAGCCGAAGCTTGGCCTGTCCGGCCGCAACTACGGCCGCGTCGTCTACGAGGCGCTGAAGGGTGGCCTCGACTTCGTCAAGGACGACGAGAACATCAACTCACAGCCCTTCATGCATTGGCGCGACCGCTTCCTCTACTGCATGGAGGCTGTGAACAAGGCGTCGGCCGCCACCGGCGAAGTCAAGGGCCATTATCTCAACGTCACCGCCGGCACGATGGAGGAGATGTACGAGCGCGCCGAGTTTGCAAAACAGCTTGGCTCCTGCATTGTCATGATCGACCTCGTCATTGGTTACACGGCAATCCAGTCGATGGCCAAGTGGGCACGCCGCAACGACATGATCCTGCACCTGCACCGGGCCGGCAACTCGACCTATTCGCGCCAGAAGAACCACGGCATGAATTTTCGCGTCATCTGCAAATGGATGCGGATGGCCGGCGTCGATCACATCCATGCCGGCACGGTGGTCGGCAAGCTGGAAGGCGACCCGCTTATGATCAAGGGGTTTTATGACACGCTGCGCGAGGAGCGCACGCCGCAGAACCTCGAAACCGGGCTGTTCTTCGATCAGGACTGGGCCTCGCTCAACAAGGTGATGCCCGTCGCCTCCGGTGGCATCCATGCCGGCCAGATGCACCAGTTGATCCATTATCTCGGCGAGGACGTCATCCTGCAGTTCGGCGGCGGCACGATCGGCCATCCGGACGGCATCCAGGCCGGCGCGACGGCCAATCGCGTCGCGTTGGAGGCGATGATCCTCGCCCGCAACGAGGGCCGCGACTATCTGCGCGAAGGGACCAAAATCCTCGAACAGGCGGCCAGATGGTGCACGCCGCTCAAGGCGGCCCTGGAGACGTGGAAGGACGTCACCTTCAACTACGAATCGACCGACACGGCCGACTTTGTGCCAACCGCAACGCCGAGCTTCTAGACGAAAGGAACCGTCGCCATGATGACCAATCCCGGAAACAAGGTCACGCAGGGACAGTTTTCGTTCCTGCCCGAGCTAACCGATGAGCAGATTTCGGCGCAGATCAAATACGCACTGAAAAACCACTGGGCGGTCAGCGTCGAGTACACGGACGATCCACATCCGCGAAACACCTATTGGGAAATGTACGGCAACCCGATGTTCGACCTGAGGGACCCGGCGGGCATCCTGCTTGAAGTCAACAATTGCCGGAAAGCCATGCCCAACATGTATGTCCGGGTCACCGCCTTCGATTCGACCAAGGGCTGGGAAGCACCGCGCATGTCATTCATCGTCAACCGGCCACCCAATGAACCCGGGTTCCGGCTGCTGCGCCAAGAGCGTGACGGCCGCAGTCAGGGCTATTCGATCGTGCCTTATGCGACCGACAGGCCCGAAGGCGAACGGAGCTAGGCGAACCATGCTGGACGCGATAGCAAAGAGCGCTGCCGCGCAGGGCGAATCGGTTGATCTACAGGCCGAGTTCGAGGCGTCCAACATCGACGAGGTGATGGACAAGCTCGACCGCGAACTCGTCGGCCTGAAGCCCATCAAGAACCGCATCCGCGAGATCGCTGCGCTGCTCCTGGTCGACCGGCTTCGCCGCAAGTTCGGGCTGATCTCTGGCGCACCAACGCTGCACATGAACTTTACGGGAAATCCCGGTACCGGAAAGACCACCGTCGCGCTCAGAATGGCCGAAATCCTGCATCGTCTTGGCTATGTCCGCGAAGGGCACATGGTCGCGGTGACGCGCGACGATCTCGTCGGCCAGTATGTGGGCCACACCGCGCCCAAAACCCGCGAAGTGATCAAGCGCGCCATGGGCGGGGTGCTTTTCATCGACGAGGCCTACTATCTCTACAAGCCCGAGAACGAACGCGACTACGGCCAGGAATCGATCGAAATCCTGCTGCAATGCATGGAAAACAACCGTGACGATCTGGTTGTGATTCTTGCCGGCTACAAGGACAAGATGGACCGCTTCTTCGACAGCAATCCCGGCATGCGCTCGCGCATCGCCCATCACCTCGATTTTCCGGACTACGGCGTCAGCGAACTCAAATCAATCGCCGAGATCATGCTGGCGGAACAGAATTACCGTCTCAGCGAAGCGGCGGCCAAGGCGCTCGAAGAGTATCTCCCGATCCGCATGCGGCTGCCGCATTTCTCCAACGCCCGCTCCGTTCGCAATAGCCTCGACCGGGCGCGGCTTCGCCAGGCCAGCCGGCTTTTCGCATCGCGCGACCGGGCGTTGACGAAAATCGATCTTATCACCATCGAGGAATCCGATATTCGCGGCAGCCGCGTGTTCGCGGAAGGTAAGCTCGAAGGCGAACCGGAGACCAAGGCGCGCTGACAAGATGACGGCGGTTGGTGTGCAGCGACCGGAAACGGACGACAGAATGGGAGCCGACGACCATGGATACCAAAACAATCATCGCGCCCTCGGTGCTTTCCGCGGACTTCTCGCGGCTCGGCGACGAGGTCGAAGCGGTCGTCCGGGCGGGTGCCGATTGGATCCATCTCGATGTGATGGATGGCCATTTCGTGCCCAACATCACCTTCGGTCCGCCGGTGGTCAAGGCGATCCGTAATCGAACGGACAAGGTCTTCGATTGCCACCTGATGATCGCGCCGGCCGACGCCTATCTCGGCGCCTTCGCCGATGCCGGCTGCGACATCCTCACGGTGCATGCCGAGGCCGGACCGCATCTCGACCGATCGCTGCAGGCAATCAGAAATCTCGGCAAGAAGGCAGGCGTGTCGCTAAACCCGTCAACGCCGGAAAGCGTCATCGAATATGTACTTGACCGGCTCGATCTGGTGCTTCTGATGACGGTCAATCCGGGCTTCGGTGGCCAGGCCTTCATTGCGGCGGTCGTCGACAAGGTCAGGCGGGTCAAGGCGCTGGTCGGCCATCGTCCGATCGACATAGAGATCGACGGCGGCGTCACGCCCGAAACCGCTCCGCTTGTCACCGCGGCCGGTGCCAATGTGCTGGTCGCCGGCTCGGCCATCTTTAAGGGCGGCACCGAGGCGGCCTATCGCGCCAATATCGGCACCATCAGGCAGGCGGCCGACGGGGCGATCCGGAAAGCGGCGTAAACCGTTTCATCGGAGGGCAAACATTTCATCGGAGGAAAACTTGGCGGCAATCCCACCTGTCTGCGACTTCGGCTGGCGAGCCATCGACGCCGTTTTGCCCGGCGTCGACGGCACATCGCATTCGATCTTAAGCCACGCCGGCCCGAACGGGCTGGTGGTGGCCTTCATCTGCAATCACTGCCCCTATGTGAAGGCGGTGATTTCACGGATGGTGCGCGACGCCAATGACCTCAAGGCCGAAGGCATCGGCTTTGTCGCGATCAACTCCAACGATAGCGACGCCTATCGAGATGATTCCTTCGACAACATGAAGCTCTTTGCCAGGACGAACGGCTTCACTTTCCCCTATCTCCATGACGAGCACCAGACGGTGGCGCGCGCCTACGGAGCCGTTTGCACCCCGGATTTCTTCGGGCTCAACAGCGAGTTGACGCTGCAATATCGCGGCCGGCTGGACGCGTCGCGACGCGACGCCGACTTGCCCGGGCTGAGGCGCGACCTGTTCGAGGCGATGAAGCAGGTTGCCCGAACCGGCGACGGACCGCTTGACCAGATCGCTTCGATCGGCTGTTCGATCAAGTGGAAGGATGCTGCATGAACGTCGGCGCAGGCAGGCCGTTTCGCTCGCCCAAGGCGATCCTGTTCGATCTCGACGGCACACTGGTCGATTCGGCGCCTGATATAGCGGCCGCCGTCAACGAATTGCTGGCCGGACGCGATCTGCCGCCGCTGCGGCTGGATCAGGTCAAGGCCATGATCGGCGGCGGCATCAGGAAACTGGTCGAACGAGCCTTCGCGGCTTCCGGCACGCAGCTCCTCGGCATCGCGCTCGATGAGGCCAACCGGGTCATGGCGCCGATCTATCGCAGGCATCTGACCGGCCGCACGAGGCTGATGCCTGGCGTCAGGGAGGTTCTCACGCACTTGCATTTGAGCGGAATAGCCATGGCCGTGGTGACCAACAAGCCGCAACTGGCGGCTCGCGAAATCCTGCTGCATTTTCGGCTGACGGAATATCTCGGCGCGATCGTCGGCGGAGACGCGGTGACATACTTGAAACCGGCGCCAGACGCGCTGTTGCTGGCGCTCGACCTGCTTCAGGTCGAACCTCGTGACACGCTGATGGTCGGAGACAGCAGCGCCGACGTGGCCGCCGCCCGCGCCGCCGGCATGGCAGTCATTCTGCTGCGTGGCGGATACAGCCAAATTCCCGTTGAAGAGCTTGGCGCCGACCTCGTTTGCGACAGCCTGTTCGATCTGCCGTCCGCGATGCAGAGGCTGCAAGACGCTGCGTGACCCCAAGCGCAGCCCAGCCAACGCCGGCCGAGCGCAGTCCAACGGCCGGCAGTACCGCGTTATTTTGAGAATTGTTTCAGATAAGCAATGACGTTGGCGATGTCCTCGTCTTTCTTGAGGCCGACAAACGCCATCTTGGTTCCTTTGACCATCGCCTTGGGATCGCGAAGGTAGGTCGTCAGCGTGGCCTCATCCCATTTGACGCCGGACTTGCCGGCCTCGGTCATGGCCTTGGAATAGCTGAACCCCGGATGCGTCCCGGCCGTTCGGCCGATAACGCCGTTCAAGGACGGACCGACCTTGTTCTGGTCCTTGTCTGCGACGTGGCAGACCTTGCATTTGGCGAAGACCTTCTCACCCGCCGCGGCATCCTGTGCCTGAGACTGGGTAGTGACAAAGGTGGCGACGGACACGGCGGCGAAAAATGCGACTGCGCGCATGGCATTTCCTCATTGATCGTGTGAGTGCCCGGGACACTTTACGCGTGTCGATGCCTTGATCGCCGGCATTCGTGTTTAAGCGGGAGAGCGAACTATTCGTCCTTCCTCCCCGGACTGGCAGCACCTGCACGCCTCGAAAAGCTAGACTGCCGATGAAGGAAGTCAATCGTACAAAGGTCCTGTTTCGTTTCCCGACTGCGCGAAGGGAGGTGTGTAGCGACACGCGGTCCACATCATTGACGCCTGTTGGCCGAACGCGTAGCCTCACTCCAACCGGTTTGCTGTTTGGGCACCTTCAGGAATCCGCGCAACTCCAAAGCACGAACTCTGGAGAGTTCGCCGCGCAGGCGACGATAAGTGCCAAATGGACATGGTCGATCTCATATTAACGGTGTGCCTTAGCGCCAATCCGGGCAATTGCCGAGATGAACATCTCTATTTCGAGAGCCGCGGCTCTCTGTTCCAATGCATGTTCCTGGCGCCCGCCGAGATCGCAAAATGGTCTCAGGAACATCCGAGTCTCAAGGTCGTGCGCTGGAAATATGCCCTTCCGAGCAGGGAACGAGCGATTTGATCGACATTCCTGGTTCGTCCACGACCCTAAAAGAGGAGACGCCATGATGATTTCGCGGCGCACGACGCTGCGCTTGGCGGCTCTGGGGGCCATCCTCGCCTCAAAGCCGGTTGCCGTCTTTGCGGCCGCTAAGGTCCGAATTGGTGTCCTGAAGTTCGGCACCGTGAGTTGGGAACTCGATACGTTGAAACGCCACAAGCTCGACGAGGCCAACAGGATCGATCTGGAAATTGTCTACTTCGCCGGGGAGGATGCGACCAACGTTGCGCTGCTGGCCGGCGCGATCGACATGATCGTGACCGACTGGCTGTGGGTCTCGCGCCAGCGCTCCGAGGGCGGCGACCTTACATTGGCCCCTTATTCGACCGCCGTGGGGGCAATCATGGTGAAGGAGGAATCGCCGATCCGGACGCTCGCCGACCTCAAGGAAAAGAAAATCGGTGTCGCCGGCGGCCCGCTCGACAAGAGCTGGCTACTGGTCCAGGCGCTTGCCAGACGCGATCACGGCCTCGACCTGCCGACAGCCTGTGACGTCGTCTTTGGCGCGCCGCCGCTGATTTCTGAAAAGGCGATGCAAGGCGAACTCGATGCCGTGCTCAATTTCTGGCATTTCTGCGCCCGGCTCGAGGCCAATGGCTTTCGTCGGTTGATCGGTGCGGATGACGCGACGAAAGCGCTTGGTGCCTCGGGCCCCGTGTCGGCACTCGGCTACGTCTTCCACGACCAATGGGCGAGCGACAATCCGGATGCCGCCCGGGGCTTTTTGAAGGCATCCAAGCAGGCCAAGGACTTGCTGGCCAGATCCGATGATGAATGGCTGCGCCTGGCGCCGCTCATTCGCGCAGAAGGCAAGGAGCTGGAAAAACTGCGCGACCGCTATCGCCAGGGCATCCCCAGACGGCCGGTCGCCGAAGAAGCGGCCGATGCGGGCAAACTCTATCACGTGCTGGCCGCGATAGGCGGCGAGAAGCTGGTTGGCAGGGCACCCGAGATGGCGCCCGGCACGTTCTGGCCGGAACTCGCGAAATGACCGCAACGGAAGGCAAGTCGCGTCGATCCGGCTTTGCGACGGCGCTGAGGCCAGCGCTGACGGTAACGCTTTCCCTGCTGGGACTTTGCCTGCTGTGGAGCCTCGCGGCCAATCTGTGGCAAAGCCGCGCTTTCCCCTCACCAGGGCAGGTCTGGCAGGTGCTGCTCAGGGAAGCGGCGAGCGGCGACCTTTTTTATCACCTTGGCGCGACGCTCGGACGGGTTGCTGCGGCGTACGTCGTCGCAATGATTGTCGGCTCGGTCATCGGCGTCATCCTCGGCAGCTACCGCGGTGCGGACCGGTTCTTCAGTCCATGGGTGGTCCTGTTTCTCAACATTCCCGCGCTGGTGGTCATCGTGCTCGCCTATATCTGGTTCGGCCTCAACGAGGCGGCGGCGATTGGCGCGGTTGCCGTGAACAAGATCCCGAATGTCGTGGTGACGATGCGCGAAGGCGCCAGGGCATTTGATCCGCGTTATGCCGAAATGGCCGCCGTCTACCGCTTCGGCCCACTCGAGCGCATCCGCCATGTCCTGCTGCCGCAACTGCAGCCCTATTTTGCCGCGGCCTCGCGGTCCGGCATCGCTCTCATCTGGAAGATCGTCCTGGTGGTCGAACTGCTCGGCCGCTCCAATGGTGTCGGCTTCCAGATCTATCTCTATTTCCAGCTCTTCGACGTCGCCGCCATTCTTGCCTACACGCTGGCTTTCGTGGCGGTGATGCTTGTCATCGAACTCCTCCTGGTGCAGCCCGTTGAACGACATGCAACCCGTTGGCGCGGCCGTCCCGCTTAGGGTCGACATCGCTGAAAAGACCTTCAGGTCCGCGCAAGGCGTGTCGATCACGGCGCTTCAGGGTCTGTCCTTCGAGGTCCGGCCGGGCGAATTCGCTTGCCTGTTTGGGCCGTCGGGCTGCGGCAAGACCACGACGTTGCGCATCCTGCTTGGACTGGACAAAGACTTTTCCGGCTCTTTCCAACTGCCGCAAGGCGGCTCGAACCGCATCGCCGCCGTGTTCCAGGAGCCGACTTTGCTGCCATGGCGGACGGTGGAGCAGAATGTCAGGCTGGCGCTGCCGAAAAGCCTAAGAGCGAAGAGTCTCGACGAGCTGTTTGACACTCTCGGCCTCGCCGGCATGCGCTCGCTCTATCCGGCGGAGCTTTCGCTCGGCCTTGCGCGCAGGGCAGCGCTTGCCAGGGCCTTCGCCACCGAACCGGCGGTACTTTTCCTGGACGAACCCTTTGCCTCCCTCGACGAACAGACCGCCGAGCGGCTTCGGCAATTGCTTTTGACCGTCTGGTCAGCGCGGCCTACGACCGCCTTGATGGTAACGCACAATCTGCGCGAGGCACTGATGCTGTCGGACCGCATCATCGTGCTTGAGCAGCGCCCAGCCCACGTGCTCGGCATGTTCGACGTAAGCCTGCCGCGACAACATCGCAATCCACAGGTGATGAGCGACCTTTTGCGGTCATTCCAGCAAAAATTTCCGGGTGTGGCCTGATCGCCTTACGGCTCGAATACGGATGGCAAGGTATTTCGCAGCCAATGGCCAATAGAAACGGCGGGACTGTGAGGCGCACGGCCACGCGTGCCTGTTCCGCCTGACTAAAAGCAACGTACGTCGGCTTCAGCCTGCGCGCGTTTCAGTTCCGTGCGCGCCGCCTTCGCTGGCGCGCTTTCGCGAAACAACCCTGCCGCCTCCCCTGTCGTCAGCGACATGCTTTTGAAGGTCTCCGCCCTCTCATAGTGATCGTAAGGAAGGATCGAGGCGATAACATCGATCGAGCAGGAACAGCTTTCAAGCGCCTGACGTGTCTGGCCATTTGTTTGCATGCAGCCGAGCACGTAGTCGGCAATCGTTGCCGTCGGGTAGTCTCCCGCGGCGTTGGCCAAGTTCGCAAAGGCCAGCGTCGCCGCAAAGGCCACCGGCAAGGTGAGAGATCCAACAGACCTTATCATGAGGAACCTCCAGTTGGCCTGGACACCATGCATCCAGACGGGATCATCGCTCCAATTGGCGACGTGCCGCAAAGCCAGTCAAGCTCCCATGGCCTGCGTATAGGACCAAAGGAGGAATGCCCTATCGACCGACAAGAGCCCGCTTCATGACCCGCTGCGCACCCTCCTTCATACGTTCATTTCATGCTTCGCTCACCATCGGCAACCAGCGATAAGCACGCATACTTACTCGTAGGTGCCCGGCAGAATATATCGAAATAAAGTCAAATGTGTATCACCTCGAGAATACCGGAACAATATGGTTGCTATATATATCGCTGCTGGCGGTCATCCTCTTATTAGTTTTTCATACGGTTCTTATTTTACTTGTTTCTAAATATTGCATCGCACCATATCGATATTGCAGCGCAGCGACCCATTGTAGGTTTTTGCTTGCCTGGCCTTTTACGATGACATAGCTTTTTCCTGTTTCCGGCTTCAAGAGCGCCACCGTCATCAGGGAGCGGCGGCAGTCTTTCGAAGACCAAGGGGGGCGGGCGGTAACGGTGCCCTCTGCTTCGGGGTAGGTCGTGACAGCTGCCGGAAAATAACTTCCCAACATGAATTGCTTGGGCAAGCCCTTGTGGGGCTTGACGGTCGATTCTTCACTGCGAACCCGGGAGGATTTTGGATGCGTGTACTTGCGAAAACTACCTACATTCTGACGACCGCGGCGTTTTTATCGCTCGGCGCTGCCTATACGGCTTCGGCCAATGAAGACCTTGCAAAGCTCGCATCGGATGCGAAGAACTGGGCGATGCAGACGGGTGACTACGCCAACACCCGCTATTCCAAACTCAACCAGATCACTGCCGACAATGTGAAGAACCTGCAGGTCAAATGGAGCTTTTCCACCGGCGTGCTGCGCGGTCACGAAGGCGGGCCGCTGGTCATCGGCGACGTGATGTATGTCCACACGCCTTTCCCAAACAACGTCTATGCTCTGGACCTCAAGAATGACGGCAAGATCCTGTGGAAATACGAGCCCAAGCAGGACACGAACGTCATTCCGATCATGTGCTGCGACACGGTCAATCGCGGTGTTGCCTATGGCGACGGCAAGATCATTCTCAACCAGGCCGACACCACCGTCGTCGCGCTCGATGCCAAGACCGGCAAGGTCGTCTGGTCTGTCAAGAACGGAGACCAGACCGACGGCGGAAAGGGCGAATCCGGCACGTCGGCACCCGTAGTCATCAAGGACAAGGTGCTCGTGGGCGTCTCCGGTGCTGAATTCGGTGTTCGCGGCTGGCTGGCCGCCTACAATCTGAAAGACGGCAAGCTCGCCTGGAAAGCCTATTCGGAAGGTCCTGATGCAGACACCCTTCTCGATCCCGAGAAGACCACCCATCTCGGCAAGCCTGTCGGAAAAGATTCCGGCACGAACACCTGGGAAGGCGAACAGTGGAAGACGGGCGGCGGCACGACATGGGGATGGTATTCCTATGATCCCAAGCTGAACCTGGTCTATTACGGCACCGGCAATCCCTCGACGTGGAACCCGGTCCAGCGCCCAGGCGACAATCGCTGGTCCATGACAATCATGGCTCGCGATGCGGATACCGGTGTTGCCAAATGGCTCTACCAAATGACCCCGCATGATGAGTGGGACTATGACGGCATCAACGAGATGATTCTCGTCGATGGCATGGAGGTCAACGGCGCCAAGCACGACGTGCTGGTGCATTTCGACCGCAACGGCTTTGCCTACACAATGGATCGAGCCACCGGCGAACTTCTCGTCGCCAAGAAATACGATCCGGCAGTGAACTGGGCGACGGAAGTCAACATGGATCCCAAGAGCGACCAGTATGGCCGCCCGCAGGTCGTCGCCAAGTATTCGACCCAGCAGAACGGCGAAGACACCAACTCGACCGGTATCTGCCCGGCCGCGCTTGGAACCAAGGACCAGCAGCCGGCTGCCTACTCGCCG
This sequence comes from Mesorhizobium sp. M0701, assembly GCF_040320365.1. Classification (NCBI taxonomy): domain Bacteria; kingdom Pseudomonadati; phylum Pseudomonadota; class Alphaproteobacteria; order Hyphomicrobiales; family Phyllobacteriaceae; genus Mesorhizobium; species Mesorhizobium sp. M0701. Next base: position 116,399 of record NZ_JAMYPO010000014.1, on the reverse strand, counting down.
AAGACCGGGTTGTTCTACGTGCCGACCAACCATGTCTGCATGGACTATGAGCCTTACAAAGTGAGCTACACCGCCGGTCAGCCCTATGTGGGCGCCACCGTGTCGATGTATGCGGCGCCCGGCGGTGACGGCAACATGGGCAACTTCATTGCCTGGGATGCAGCCAAGGGTGAGATCGTCTGGTCGAAGCCCGAGCAGTTCTCGGTGTGGTCGGGCGCATTGGCGACAGATGGCGACGTCGTCTTCTACGGTACCCTCGAAGGCTACATCAAGGCGGTCGATAAGGACGGCAAGGAACTTTACAAGTTCAAGACCCCGTCCGGCATCATCGGCAACATCACGACCTATGAGCATGACGGCAAGCAGTACGTCGCCGTTCTGTCCGGCGTCGGTGGATGGGCGGGTATCGGTCTGGCAGGGGGGCTGCTTTCGCCCGATAACGCCGCTGCCTGGCATGGCGCCGTCGATCAGGGCCGTGCGCAGGGCGACGAGACCGCGGTCGTTGGAACCGCTGGTCTGGGTGCCGTCGGCGGTTACGCGGCACTTGCCGACTATACGACGCTGGGCGGCCAGCTCACCGTCTTCGGCCTCCCGGACTGATAACCGGGAAGAGCCTTACGACTAGGTTCGAAAACGAGAGCCCGGGTCACCCGAAGCCGGGAACCGGGCTCTCGATTGCGCGCCCACCCAACACCGATTAATGCCGAGCACGACGGCAGCCAGTGTCCCTGGCAAATGAAGGAAGAGTCTGAATGATCGTTCGCATTGCAGTTTCCGCTCTCGCCCTGGTCCTGCTGCCTCTGGCCAGCTCAAGTCTGGTACGGGCCGAAGACAGCATGGAGAAAGCCAAGGCGGTGAAGCAAGAAGGAGGCAAATATTTAGATGCGGACGGAAATCCGACCTACAAGATCGAAAACGGAACCGTCGATTGGTACACCTTCAGCGGGTACCGCCGGTATCACTCAGATTGCCATGTCTGTCACGGACAGGACGCCACAGGTTCGAGCTATGCGCCTGCCCTAGCTAATAGCCTGAAGAACATGGATTACGCCACGTTCCTGTCGATCGTCGCCGAGGGCCGCAAGAATGTCGGCGGCGGCAAGGAAAACGTCATGCCTGCCTTTGGCGACAACAAGAACGTCTATTGTTACCTTGACGATCTCTACGTCTATCTGCGCGCGCGCGCCGATGGCGCGGCACCCCGCGGCAGGCCGCCCAAGCACGAAAACAAGGCTCAGGCAGCCAAGGATGCCGAAGCATCCTGCATGGGTGGATGATATGACCGGCTGCACTGCATCGAAGCTGCGCGTCGTTCTGCCGATCCTCGGCGCGCTCGCCTTGCTGCCGTCGAATGTTCTGGCGCAAAATGCCGGGCTTGGCGCTGCAGGCGAACTGGTCGATCCCGACATTCTGCGCGTCTGCGCCGATCCCTCGAACATGCCCTTTACCGACAAGAACGGCCAAGGCTTCGAAAACAAGCTGGCTGAACTGGTTGCCAAGAAGACGGGTCGGAAATCAGTCGCTTACACGTGGTTTCCCACTGTCACCGGCTTTGTGCGCAACACGCTGGGGGCCAATCGATGCGACATCATCATGGGCTACGCCCAAGGCGATGAACTGGTGCAGAACACCAACGCCTACTACCGCTCCGCCTATGTGCTCGTATACCCCAAAGGCAACGGCATGGAAGGCATCGAGACGATCGAAGACCCGAAACTTTCCGGCAAGAGAATCGGCGTCGTCGAAAGCACGCCGCCAACCGCCAACATGGCCGCCAACAAGCTTCTGCGGACCGCCAAGATCTACCCGCTGGCGGTGGATACGCGCGTCACCCCTTCCATGGGGGAGGTCATGATCAAGGACATGCTCGCCGGCAAGATCGACGCGGCGGTCCTGTGGGGGCCGATGGCGGGTTACTATGCCAGGGAACTCGGAGCCGACGTCACCATTGTTCCGCTGCTGAAGGAAAAAACCGGCTCGCGCATGTCTTATCGCATCACCATGGGCGTACGTCCGTCCGACCAGGAATGGAAACGGACGCTCAACCGGGTGATCAGGGAAAACCAGGCGGAGATCACCAAGCTTCTGCTGGGTTACAATGTGCCGCTGATCGACGAGCACGACAATCCGATTACGCAATAGTCGGGATGGGTCAGGAGGAGGAAAAACCTACGCGATGAACAATTGAAGAGAAGACTACAGCTACTTTCGATAGTTTTGTTTTTCGGTCTTTCAAAACCTTGCGTTCATTTGTCCATTTTGAGAACGTGATGGACGAGCCATTGCTTCGGTGCCCTGCAATGGTTGGCTAACCACCGGATCGGCCCCTTCGGGCTGGTAGAAGAGGAGAAATGTTATGAAGAAGAGCTGGACTAAACCGACCATGTGTCAGGTTGCTGCGGGCTTTGAAATTTCGCGCTATCTGCCTGCTGAAATTACTCCCAAGAAGTAGGCCGCAGAGGTGCGTGTCCCTGGCAACAGGGGCACGCATCCCCTTGCCGTATGGGATTTTCGTGAAAGAGTTTGAGGCGCGCAAAGTGGGCGGGCCGTTTTTTGCGGCTGCAAATTGGCTGTTGGTCAGAGAAGCCGCGGGGCGGGCGTTTTCATGCGCTTGAAAATCATCGGATCGGCGGCCGGCGGCGGCTTTCCGCAATGGAACTGCAATTATCGTCTGAGCCGTGCGGCTCGCTCCGGGGTAGCTGGTGTGCATTCACGAACCCAATCGAGTGTCGCCGCGTCGGCGGATGGGCTTGGCTGGGTTCTGTTCAACGCCTCGCCCGACATTCGCCAGCAGATCGCGGCAACGCCTGAATTGCAGCCCGCGCACGATGCGCCGCTGCGCTCGACACCTATTCGCGCGGTGGTGCTGACCAATGCCGATGTCGATCATGTGGCCGGCCTGCTCAGCCTGCGTGAGCGGCAGCCTTTCGCTATCTATGCAACGACACAGGTTCTGGCGACGCTGAAGGCGAATTCGATTTTCAATGTCCTCGATCCGGCGCTCGTGCCGCGACGCATCTTGCCGCCGGCGCAAGAACTGTCGATCTGCGACGCAGACGGCCACGACACCGGGGTGGCTGTCGAGAGCTTTCCCGTGCCCGGGAAGATAGCCCTCTATCTCGAAGAAAGAGGCCAGCCGGATGCCAATTTCAGCTCCGATGCCGGCGACACGATCGGCGTCCGTATCGCCGGTGCCGGCAGTCGCGGCTCCGTCTTCTACATCCCCGGCTGCGCCCGCATCGATGCGACCCTGCGCACGCGTCTAGCCGATGCCGCATGCCTTCTGTTCGACGGCACGGTCTTCGCCGACGACGAGATGATTGCTGCCGGCGTCGGCCAAAAGACCGGTGCGCGCATGGGGCATCTGGCAATGTCGGGAGACGCAGGGTCGATCGCCGGCTTGGCCGATGTGAGGATCGGCCGCCGTGTCTTCGTCCACATCAACAACACCAATCCTGTTCTGGACGAGAATTCTGCCGAGCATGCAGCAGTCAAAGCGGCTGGCTGGGAAGTGGCCTGCGACGGGATGGAGATGGAACTTTGAGTGATTTCCACGACGCAGCCAGCAACGGCCTGTCCTCCAGAGAGCTCGAAGCCGTGCTGCGGCAGGTCGGTGCCGAGCGCTATCACAATCACCATCCTTTCCATCACAGGATGACCAGCGGTGCGCTGTCGAGGACCGAGATGCAGGCCTGGGCGCTGAATCGCTATTGCTATCAGGCGGTCATTCCGCGCAAGGATGCCATGATCCTCGCTCATGCCGAGGATCCGGCGTTTCGCGCCGCCTGGCGCAAACGCATCGAGGATCATGACGGCGAGGACGGCTGGAGCGGCGGTATTGCGCGCTGGTTGCACCTGGCGACCTCGCTCGGTCTCGATGCCGACGCGGTGAAGAGCGAGAGGCTGGCCCTGCCGGCGACACGTTTTGCGGTTGGCGCTTACCTCTCCTTTTGCACGAACCGGACCCTGCTGGAGGCGGTCGCGTCGTCGCTGACCGAGATGTTCTCGCCGCTCATCATCGGCGAGCGGGTACCCGCGATGCTGGCCAGATACGATTATATCACCGAGGACACGCTGGCCTATTTCACCCGACGGCCCGAACAGGCCTCGCGCGACGCCGACTTCGCCCTCGCCTATGTGCTCGAACGTGCCGACACGGCAGAACGCCAGCAGCAGGTGATCGATGCACTGGTGTTTAAATGCGATATACTCTGGGCCATGCTCGACGCGCTTCAACACGCCTATGGCGAGCCGGGCAATGTCCCGCCCGGCGCCTTCCGCCCGGAGGCAACCCAATGATGGCACTGCGCGAAAGAGCCATAGTGTCGCTGCAGTCGGTTCCATCGCTGCCGAAGCACGTGCGCATACAGTATGACCCCGTGCGCCAGGCGTTCGCCGTGCTGTCGCCCGAAAAGGTGTTCTGGCCAAACGACATCAGCCTCGACATATTGCGCCGCTGCGATGGGCGGTCCACGGTCGGCCACATCATTGCCGGCCTTGCCGCAGATTATGATGCCGAACAGGAGGCTGTGGCAGCCGATGTCATCGCCTTCCTGCAGGAATGGTCTGACAAGCTGCTGGTGAAGCTATGAGCGAGCCCCCTCTCCCCCCGATCGGCATGCTTGCGGAACTGACGCATCGCTGCCCGCTGCAATGCCCCTATTGCTCCAATCCGCTCGAATTGCTGAAGGCTAATTGCGAACTCGACACGCAGAGCTGGCTCGACTTGTTCTCGCAGGCGGCCGACCTTGGCGTTCTCCAGGTGCATCTGTCCGGCGGTGAACCGACGCTGCGTCGCGATCTCGAGCAATTGATCGCCGGGCTTTCGGCGCGCGGCGTCTACACCAACCTGATCACCGCCGGTGTCGGCATTGCGGATGGCCGCATCGAGGCATTTGCCGAAGCCGGGCTCGACCATCTGCAACTGAGCTTTCAAGGCGCACGGCCGGCGACCACCGAGCGCATCGGCAATCATAGGGGCAGCCACGAAAAGAAGCTGGAAACGGCACGCCGCACTCGCGCGGCCGGCTTGCCGCTTACCATCAACGCGCCGATCCATCGCCACAATATCGAGGAGGTACCGGAATTCATCGATCTGGCCCTTTCGCTGGGTGCGGAGCGTCTCGAGATCGCCAACGTACAGTACGCCGGCTGGGCGCTGACCAATCGCGATCAACTGATGCCCGAGCGTGCTGCCGTCGACCGCCAGGCGGAGATCGTCGCGGCGGCGCGCGAACGGCTCACCGGCATCATGAACATAGATTTCGTCACGCCGGATTATTTCGCCATCTATCCCAAGCCGTGCATGGGCGGCTGGGCGCGCGACGCCTTCATGGTGACGCCAGACGGCACCGTTCTGCCATGCCATGCCGCCCAGACCATACCGTCGCTCGGCTTCGAGCGTTTTGGATCACGCAGCCTGGCCGCGATCTGGACCGATTCCCCGGCATTTAATGCCTTTCGAGGCACGGACTGGATGCAGGAGCCCTGCCGCAACTGTGAGCGGCGCGAGATCGACTGGGGCGGCTGTCGCTGCCAGGCGATCGCAATCGCCGGCGATGCCGCCGCGACGGACCCGGCTTGCGCGAAATCGCCGATCCATGCGCGCATGGCAATGCTGATCGACGAGGCCCAGCGCGCTGCGACGGTTCCTTCGAACGACGAACCATTCGTCTACCGGCGCATCGGCGTCGTCACCGAGCCCGCCTGACTGCCGACTATTCCTACAGCCTACCCTCGTGAAAGCCGTTCGGCATGCCACGTCATATGGTCATGCATGAATGTCGAAATGAAAAGATAGGAGTGATCGTATTCGTCCTGCATGCGCAATTTCAACGGAATGCCTGCCTTGGAGCAGGCGTCTTCGAGCAGCCAAGGCCTGAGGCCCTCCTGGAGGAAACCGTCTGACGTTCCCTGATCGACCAGGAATTCCGGGAAACGGTGTCCATCCTCGATGAGCGAAGTGGCATCGTAGCGCCGCCACGACGCCTCATCCAGGCCGAGATATTTTTCGAAAGCCGGCTTCGACCAGCCGGCTGTGCTTGGCTGCACGATCGGCGCAAAGGCCGAGCAACTTCTGAAACGCGCGGGATTGTTCAGTGCGATCGTCAGCGCGCCATGCCCGCCCATCGAATGGCCGAAGATCGACTGGCGCGCCATATCGGCGGGAAATTCGCGCCCGATCACGGCTGGCAGCTCCTCGACGATATAGGAATACATGCGATAGTTCTTGGCATACGGCTCTTGCGTCGCGTCGAGGTAGAAACCGGCGCCGCTGCCGAACTGCCAATTGTCCTTTTCATCCGGAATGTCGGCACCACGCGGGCTGGTGTCGGGACAGACAACGATCAAGCCAAGTTCGGCGGCAATACGTCTGTATTCGCCTTTTTCCATTACATTCGCATGGGTGCAGCTGAGCCCGGAGAGGTACCACACCACGGGGCAACGGCTTTCCCGTGCCTGCGGAGGCACGAAAATGGCAAACGTCATTTCGCACGAGCAGCTCGTCGAAAGATGAGAGTAAACATGCTGGGCGCCGCCATGCGACTTGGCAGTCGAGACGAGTTTCGGGTGCTCTGGCATATATTCTTCTCCACCAATTTAACCGCCGACCGTAGGCTCTACGACATCAAGGGTGATCGCGGCAACCTTGGTGGGCCGGCTGGCGCGCGGGGCTCTTGATCGGAGCCGGGATGGCCTGCCTTCGCCGACCTTCTTGGCGCAGCAAGGCGCGAGAGGCCACTCGGTGGCGCAGCGTTGCCCAGCAAGCCATACGGGCCAGGCTGGGCGATTGTTGACGATGCTGGCTATAACAAGGACGCAGTCACTGCGCAGGCATCGGCGATGCTTCCGGGACGCCGAACTCTGCGCAAATGCACTTGCCCTGGCTTTCAATGGCGACAGCCGCTTCGACGCGGCTATGGCGGACGAGCACGCACGCGTCATCGCGTGGGCTCGCAGCAAGCGCGCCAGGGTACCGAGCAAGAACTTGTGAGCCGACGGCTATTCCCGACCGTCGAAAGCCACGGACAGGCCCAGGGCCTAGAAATAGCCGAGTATGGATTTTACCTCGAGATACTCCAACATGCCCTCGATCCCATATTCGCGTCCGTTTCCGGACTGCTTGAAACCGCCAAACGGGGCGTGCGGATCCCAGGCCGGGTAGTTGAGATGCACCTGACCGGAGCGGATCCGCGAGGCCACGTCCCTGACGGCGTCCACATCCTGGCCCTGCACATGGGCCCCCAGACCGTAGACCGTGTCGTTGGCGATGGTGACGGCCTCCTCGATTGTGTCGTAGGGGATGATGCAGAGAACTGGCCCGAAGACCTCTTCCTGGGCAATGCGCATGGTCGTGCGCACGTCGGAAAAGATGGTCGGCCTCACATAGAACCCGACGTTCAGATCGTGCGCACGGCCCGGTCCGCCGGTGAGGAGCCTGGCGCCCTCAGAAATGCCGACGCCGATCATGGTTTGGATGCGGTCGAATTGGGCACGGTTTGCGATTGCACCATGAGTTGTGGCTTCGCAAAGCGGATCGCCAATGACGATCTGGGCTGCGGCCCTTTTGGCGATTGCCTCGATCTCGGAGAGCAGCGCGCGTGGCACGATCATGCGCGTCGGGGCGCTGCATGATTGGCCGAGATTGCGGAAGGCGGCGGCTACGCCCAGAGAAACGGCGCGATCGAGATCTGCGTCCGGCAGGATCACGTTCGGCGACTTGCCGCCGAGCTCCTGCGCGACACGCTTGACCGTCGTCGCCGCTGCCTGGGCCACCGCAATGCCCGCGCGGGTGGACCCGGTAATGGAGATCATGTCGACATCCGGATGGGAAGCGAGACCCATACCCACGCCTGGACCATCACCTTGCAGGAGGTTGAAAACCCCGGCAGAGAAGCCGGCTTCCTCGATTGCCTCGGCGAACAGCAGGGCGTCCAAGGGAGAAAGCTCACTCGGCTTCAGCACGATCGTGCAGCCTGCAGCGAGCGCCGGCGAAACCTTGGCGGTGATCTGGTAAAGTGGCCAGTTCCACGGAGTGATCAAGGCGCAGACACCGATCGGTTCGTGGGTGACGGCGGTTTGCCCCCGTTGCTTGACGAAGCGAAAGTCTGTCAGCACATCGCGAGCGACCTTAACATGCGTGATCGCCAGCGGCACCTGGGCGCTGCGCGCATAGCCGATCGCCGCGCCCATTTCGAGGCTCAGGCATTGAGCCAGCAGTTCGCCGCGCGCCTCGAGCAGCGCTTGCAGGCGATCGAGCAGACCCGCGCGGTCTTCTGGCGTGGTCCGACTCCAGGAGGCGAATGCCCTGCGAGCCGCTGCAACGGCCGCGTCAACGTCCTCGCCATTTCCAAGCGGAAACCGGCTCACAACCTCTTCTGTGGCGGGATTGACGACGACGCCCGTCGCGGTGCCCCTCGGCTCAACCCATTGACCGTCGATGAAGAACTTGTCCAGGTGGCCGTTGCGGGCCAGGTGTTCGAGGGGCGTCATCACCCTACAAGGTCCTTCATGCGGTAATAGGCGCCAAGAATCGGCAGGAACCAGGGGCGCCCGAAATAACCGGGGATCGCTGGCCAGTCGAAATCCTTCCAGGGATTGAGCTCGGGGCGCCCGTCCATGACGTCGGCCATGATGGTGCCCATCAACGTCGACATCTGGGTCCCGTGTCCGCTATAGCCCATCGAGTAATAGATGCCATCGCGCTCTCCGGCGCGCGGCAGGCGATCGCGGGTCATATCGACCATGCCGCCCCAGCAGTAGTCGATGCTGGTGCCGGCCAGTTCCGGAAAGACCTCGACCATCGCCGCCTTGAGTATCCGGCCGCTTTTTTCGTCGGATTGAGGGTTGGACACGGCAAAGCGCGCCCTCCCGCCGAACAGAAGGCGATTGTCCGGCGTGAGCCGCCAGTAGACAACGAGATTGCGCGTGTCGACGACCATGCGCCCAGTCGGCATGAGACGCCTAAGGTGGTCGGGCGACAGCGGCTCGGTCACGATCAGAAATGCGCCGACCGGGATCATGCGCCGGCGGATCCAGCCGAGCGGGCCAACCTGGGAAATGCCGCTTGCCAACAGGACCTGCCGCGCGACGATCTTGCCCTTTGGCGTCGTTACCTCATGCACGCCTGAAACCTTGCGCATCGCCATGACGGGCGAGCGTTCATGGACCTCTGCGCCACGCCGGGCAGCGGCGGTCGCGAGGCCCCGGACGAACCGGCCGACATGCATGCCCGCGCTCTTGGGAAAGAGCAGCCCGCCATGGTAGCGGTTGGTGCCGACTTCGGTTCGCAGGTCCTCACGCGCAATCATCCTGGTGTCGGGATCGACATTGGCAGCCAGTAGTTCCTGGCTGCGCGCCAGCACGTCGTAGTGCTCGGGCTTGGCGGCAAGCTTGAGCTTGCCGACGCGGGAGAAGCTGCAGTCGATCTTCTCTTCCTGCACCAGCCGCTCGACCATATCGACGCCGGTGTCAAAAGCCTTGTAGAGCGCATTTGCGGCCGGCTTGCCGTGCTTGCCAGCCATGATTGCATAGTTCTGGGCAAAGCCGTTGTTGCACATGCCGCCATTGCGGCCGGACGCGGCATTGCCGATCGTTTCGGCCTCCAACATGGCAACCCGGGCGCCCTTTTTGGCAAGGGCCAGCGCGGCGGAGGAGCCGGTCAAGCCGCCGCCCACAATCGCCACGTCGTAGTGGCCTTCGAGCGGTCTGGACGACCCTTCATTGAACGGCTGAGACGTATCCAGCCAGTAAGAGGTAAACTTCATTTTCTTGACCACCAGTGTTGATTGAGTGGGGCGACATCCGAGCGTAGTCGCGCGCCTACCAGCCGCGCATCCGCTCCCAACGCGCTTCAATCTTGGGGCTGTCCCCGTTGACAACGCTGTAGAAATCATGCTGGGCGGCCATCGCACACGCATGGTTGGGCAGAATGCGGACCCGAGTCCCGAGCGGCAACTCGGGCATGGACTTTCCAGAGCCGGCACGAATGGCGAGAATACCGTGTTCCTGGCTGGCCTGGGCCACGATCACATCTTCAAGCACCCGCCCCTTTTCGTCGCAGACCACGCCGTAACCCTGGTCGATCTGCTGGTTTGCGGTTCCCCGGTCGCGCGAAAGCGCCATCCATCCAGCGTCAACCAGCACCCATCCCTTTTCCGGCTTGGACCCGATCACCGTGGCCAATACGGAAATCGCGATGTCGTCGAGTTCGCACACCCCAACGCCGTGCTGGACCAGGTCGAAGAACATGTAGACCCCGGCGCGCAGCTCCGTGACCCCCTCAAGATTGCTGGCGAAATGCGCTGTCGGCGTTGAGCCGACGCTGACGATCGGGCAGGCATGGCCATGGGCGCGCAGGATTTCAGCGGCGCGCACCGTGGCTGAACGCTCGTTCTCGCCTGCCTTGACCAGCGCATCGGGCGTGTTCAAGCCATAGGATTCGCCTGCATGGGCGAGAACGCCGACGAGTTTGGCACTGGCCGCGACGACACTGCCGGCCACGTCGAGCAACTTCGGGTCGTCTGGCCTCAAGCCACCGCGATGGTCATCGCAGTCCAGTTCGATGAAAACAGATGGGGTCATACCGGTGGCTTCGCGGACGCTGGCCAGGGCATCGGCCTGCCCGACCGAATCGAGCAACAGCTTCACATCAGCGCCGGTGCGGCGACAAAGCTCCATGGCCCGCTTGGCCGAGGCCGGCGAGATGCCGACCGCGTAGGTCATGTCTCGAAAGCCATGGCCCGCGAAATACTCCGCCTCGGCGATGGTCGAGACCGTGATCGGACCGCGTTCGCGATGGAACGCGTATCGGGCGACATCGATGCTCTTGGCCGTCTTCATATGCGGGCGCAGCACCACGCCAAGCTTCCTGGCGCGCTCAGCCAGAGCCTTGATGTTGTGCTCGAGCCGGCCACGGTCGAGAAGCAGCGTCGGGGTGACCAAGGCGTCGATCGTCCTAGCCGTCTCGCTCACCGCCATGCTTGCCGCCATCTATTCATAGCTGGTTTCCTAAGTGAACGACTGGTTTGCCAACGCATACATATGGGCTGGCCCCTCGGCGACGGGTCGTTGTCCTTTGACCATGGCGGTCGCAGTGCCGGACCGCTGCAGGCCAAGGCTCGCAAGCCAGTCGCCCAATCCATCCTCGGCATAGACGTCGATGCGAACGAATTGATTGTGAAGCTTCGAAAGCTGGGCCAGGATCAGAAGCCGCGCGTCGTGGTCGCTCTCGGCTGCACAAGGGCCGACGACATAGCCGCGGCCAAACCTCCTCGCGACAGCGTAGCCTGCAATCCGTCCCCTGCGCTCAATGACCAATGCGTTGCCCACATCGGCGAGCGCAGCCACCATCGGCAGCCGGGGCATGCCCGTGGCCCGTTCGTCGAAGGCCTGGATTGCCGCGAGGTCAGAGGCTGTCGCTTGACGGATGTCGTCGCGGGTACTCCGCGTCACGGCGACAGCCAGCGAGCCCTGGTGCTGAAGCACCGTGCCCCAGGCAGTGAAGCCGCGTCGCTTGTAGAGCGCCAGCCCCTCCTCGGTTGAGTTGAGCAGCAGGTTGCGACCGTGTGTCGCCTCAAGCAATCCATCAAAGAGCCGGGCGCCGTTGCCACCGCCTTGCGCGGACCCAGTAACTATGATCATCCCGGCCGAGGCATAGGACTGTCCGTAATACCAGGACATGGCCGTGCCAATCACCTGTCCTGCCCGCTCAAGGACCAGGCCATTGCCGACCATCAGGGCAAATTCCCAATCCTCCTGACGGTAGGGCCAGGCGATCTCCTGCGACAGCTTCAGTGCGCCCGGCAAATGGCGGGTTTCCAATTTCATCAGCTCGATCGGGGCGCTGACGACATCTCTGTCATGCTCAAAAGCCATAAGGTGCAACGCTGTCAGTTGATCCAGAATCGGATTGAAGTCGGATCTTAGAGTCGCGCCCGGCGGACAGATTTCGCTGCTGTTTTGCCCCTGCAAATCAGCGGTATTATTCGTTTTATGCAGTTCCTCGGCATGCCAAATCGTGCAAATCGGGCGAGGAATACCTGGCACCTTGAATCGCCGCTTCGTGGTTGCCCGCGATCGCCGATGCCCAGGAGGAATTTTGGATGATCTACATCAGCGAAGAGGAGACAGCCGACCTCGTCACGCATGAACTTGCTTTCGAGGCGGCGCGCGAGGCTCTCGTGGCGGCAGCATCGCGGCAGAGCTGGGTCTTTCCGGCCGTTCTCGGGCGCACACAGGAGGTGACCAATACCTTCTCAATCAAATCCGGTTCGTCGGGCGAGCTGACCGGCGTGAAAATTGGCTCCTTCTGGTCGGGCAACCCGACACGTGGCCTTCCCCGCCACAACTCGACCATCGTGCTGCTCGATCAGCATACAGGTCGGCTCGGCGCCGTAGTCGAGGCCGGGAAGGTCAACGCCTACAGGACGGCCGCCGCCGACGCGGTTGCGGCCGATCTTCTTGCGCGCAAGCAAGCCAAGGTTCTGGCGATCTTCGGGGCCGGCAACCAGGCGAGCTTCGAAGTGATGGCGCTGGCACGCATCCGCCCAATCGAAACCGTGCTGGTCGTGGCCCGGCCTTCGCCGCGGCGCGACGCTTTTGTCGATCAGATCGGCGAAAGGGGACTGAAGGCGCGCGCTGCCTTGCCGGAAGAAGCCGTGCGCACGGCCGACATCGTGGTGACGGCGACACCCGCACGCGAACCGCTGTTCGATGCCGCTTGGGTGGGACCCGGAACCCATATCGTCAGCATCGGGTCGGATGCTCCGGGTAAACGCGAATTGCCGAGCGAATTATTTCCGAAGGCACGTCTGTTTTGTGATCTGCTTTCCCAGTCCGTCCAGATCGGCGAGTTCCAATACGTGCGCGACGAAATCGACGCCGGCGTGCTCGCGGTAACACCAATCGGCGACGTTATTGAAAGGCGTGCGCTCGGCCGCCGCTTCGACAATGAGATCACGGTCTTCGACAGTTCCGGCATCTCCCTGCAGGACCTCTACATGGCCGACGCGCTGATCCGCGCAAAGGCGTCCCACCGCTGATCAGTTTCGCACCAGGCCCAGTCCCGACGGATTTTTCGACACTCTCCGGCAACAAGGTGACCTCGCGCGATCCTGCAGTCGTGTCAGCGGCGGGCGCGCCAAAGGGTTGCCCGCATGAACCACGGATCGCCCCGGATGTCGGCGACTAGCGTCTGGCGCGCCAGAAGGCGATACGGTCCTGCAACCGATAGCCCTGGATAATCGCCGGCATGAACCACGGATTGCCACGATAGAGCGGGACGGCCGAAGGCGGTCGAAAGTCGAACGCAGTGCGCGACTGCTCGCCATGCCCCATCAACTTGTGGGCCGCACGCATGCCAATCCAGGGCGCCCAGACCACGCCCGAACCGCAGAAGCCGGAGGCATAGACCACACCGCCCTTCTCGAAGATGCGGGGCAGCATGTCTCGGTTCATCGCCACGTTGCCGAACCAGCAATGCGAAAGGCGCACGTTCTCCAACTCCGGGAAAAGGTTCACCAGGCCCTTGCGAAGGAGAAGTTTCGGCGCCGCCGGATCGCCGACGCGGGAACTGTCACGGCCCCCCAGCAGGATACGTTTCCCGTCGGGCGAGGGACGATAATAGAAACCGAGTTGCCGGTTCTCGGTGATCGTCATCAGCTTCGGCATCAGCCGCGCCATGATATCGCGCGCAAGTTCTTCGGTCACGATGATCCGGCTGCGAACCGGAACCAGGCGGCGGCGCAGGAAGGGAGCGGCGCCGTCGGTATAGCCGTTGGTACAGACCAGAACCTGCCGTGCATCCACCGTCCCTGCCGAAGTCGCGACACGGAAGCCCGAACCGTTCCTCTCGATCGACTTGACCACTGTATGCGAATGAACCGTCAACCCGGATGCGAGCGCCACCCGCAGGAGCTCAGCATGGAATTTTGCGGGGTGCAGCCCGCCAATGTCCATCCGAACAGTCCCGCCGCGGTAGAAGTCGGTGCCGATATAATTTCGCTGCTCGGCATGCGCAACCGCGTAGGACTCGATCCCCAGTTTCTTCGCCAGCGTCTCGGCGCCCCGTGCCATCTTCTCATACTGTTCATATCCGAAAGCGCCTTTGAACTGGCCAACCAGTCGGAAGTCGCAGTCGAGCCCTTCGGTCTTGATGAAGTCGTAGAGGAATTCGCGTGCGACCTTGCCCTCGGCCTCGATCGCCATGGCCTTCTCTTCCCCAAAGCGCCGGGTGATCGTGGCATAGTCCGGCCGGATGGTCCCGCTCGTAATCCCGCCGTTGCGGGTGGAAGCACCCTCGCCCGGATTCATCGCATCAAAGGCTGCGACCGAGCGTCCTTCGCGCGCCAGCGCAAGCCCGGCCGAAAGCCCGGCATAACCGGCGCCGACAATTGCCACGTCAAGGTTCTTTGCGACCGGCTGCCGCGGCAGCGGCATGACGGGCGCTGCTTCCCACCAGTAGGGTGTGTTCTTGTCGGCGATATGAGGCTCTTGCACGTGGCTGACTTCTCGCTGCATTGTAGGGGTAATCTACGGTCGGTGAAACTTCAGATGTGGTCGTCTCGGACGTCGAGCGCGTCTCGCAGCCCGTCACCAATGAAATTGAAACTGGTTACCGCGATGGTGATTGCAGCTCCGGGAATGATTGCCAGCCAAGGTGCGCTGCCCAGATATTGCTGGGCGCCATTGAGCATGTTGCCCCAGCTGGGCAGTGGCGGCTGGATCCCGTACCCGAGGAAACTGATGTAGGCTTCCATGAGAATGGCGCGCGCGACCGTCAAGGTGGAAGCGACGATAATCGGCCCCATGGCGTTGGGCAGTATCTCGCGAAACATGATGTGGGTGCCGCTCAATCCCAGCATGCGCCCGGCCAGGACGAACTCGCGTTCGCGTAACGAGCGGACCTCCGCTTCCACGATACGAGCAACCTCCATCCAACTGGTGAGGGCGATAATGACGGTGATCATCACAGGACTGGGCTTCAGTGCGGCAGCCAGCGCCAGCAGCAGAAAGATCGATGGGAATGACAGGAATCCATCGACCGTGCGCATCAGCGTGGCCCCGACCCAGCCGCCGCGATAGCCGGCAATTACGCCGACCAGGGTGCCGATGAGTGTCGACAAAACCATGGCAAAGAAACCCACCAGCAGCGAGATTCGTCCCGCCATCAAAAGCCTTGCCGCCACGTCGCGGCCAAGCGGATCGGTACCTAGAAAGTGGTAGCCCGTCAGCGGAGGGGCAAAGCGGGCCCGCAGATCGATATACAGTGAGTCATAAGGCAGGAGATGGGGGCCGAGGACGCAAGCGAGGCTCAGGAAGATGATCATCGCCAACCCGAGCAGCGCCAAGCGATGACGCATGAAACGACGTGCCGCGCGGTTGTTTCTCCATCGGCTTGGAGCTGCATTTGCGGTGAAAGCGGTCATATCGGCTGTCTCCTGTCGGGGAAGTTGCGCGCTCAAGCCAGACGAATGCGCGGATCGACAATAGCGACGACAATGTCGGCGATCAGGTTTCCAAGCAGAACGAGGATGGCGGAGAACATCAGCAGCCCCATCACAACCGGATAGTCGCTGTAACCAAGGCTATCGAGGAACAACCGTCCCATTCCTGGCCAGGTAAAGACGGTTTCGGTCACGAGCGCGCCAGTGAGGACACTGGGAAGCTGCATCCCGGCCAAGGTAATCATCGGCAAAAGTGCGTTGCCGACGACATGCTTCATCAGAATCCGGCGTTCACTCAACCCCTTGGCCCGAGCGGTCTTGACGAAGTCCTGGCTAATGGCGTCGAGAGTGGCCGTCCGCATGTAGCGGCTCCAGATCGCGACATGGACCAGCGACAGCACGATACTTGGCAGGATCAGATGGTGGAGGTAGCCCAGGATCGAGGCGTCGCCGATCTCGGACATATTACCCGCAGGCAGCCAACCCAACTTCAGGGAAAAGACGTAGATGCCGACGAGTCCGAACCAGAAGGTGGGGACAGACAACGCAACCATGGCCCCGACAGTTGCAAGATAATCGAACAGCGAGTAGCGTCGCGTGGCGCCTCGGATCCCAATCCAGGCGCCAATGGAGATCGCAATTGCGGTTGAGGACCCCATCAGCAGCAGCGTGGCAAAGAGATGGCTGCCGATCACCTCCAATACCGGCGCTCCGTCGCGGAAGGAGTGACCCCAGTCGCCCCGCACCAGCCGCCATGCCCAGTCCAGATATTGGATCCATATGGGTCGATCGAGGCCCAGCAGCCCCTTGAGACGCTCGATATCCTGCTGGGTCATTCCGGGATCGAGCCCGAATTGCGCCAGCGGGCCGCCGGGAAGGAGGTTCAGAATGCCGAAGCCGATGATCGAAACGATCACAAGCAGCACCAGGCTCTGCGAGAGGCGATTGAGCAGGAAGCCGCGCATTCGAGTCCCTCCATTGTGGGTTGATGATTTTAGTCTGTTGCCGCCGCCGCGGCGGAATCGGCGGGGCGGCGGCAACTGCGTGGATTAGGCCTTCCACTGCCAGGCTGCGGCATCCCACGACGCGGTGCGGGTGTTGGCGTTGGGCTCGAAGCCGTCCAACCCTTTCTTGCGCCCGAGGACGATTGTGTACGCGAACAGCGGCAGGAAGGGCAGATCATGGCGCACCACTTCCTGCACGCGATTATAGATCCCGCGTCGTTCTTCCGGATCGAAGCTGCGAGCGCCCTTTTCGAGCAGGGCATCGACCTCAGGGTTGGAATATTGCCCGGTGTTCGAACCGTGTCCGCCTTGAGCGGCGATTGCCTTCGTATGGAGCCGGTTTGTGGCGTCGGGGTCCGCTGCAATCAGATAGGTGACGCCCACCATTGCGGTGTCGAATTGCGACTTCAGCCAGAACTCGCCCCACATAACTGCAGCCGGCAAATTCGAGATCGTCATCTCGACGCCGATCTCGGCAAACGTCTGCTGCAGGAACTGCTGCGTCTGCTCGCGGAGGTTGTTGCCAGAAGTTGTCGAGTTGGAGAAGGACAGTCGCACCCCATCCTTGGCGCGGATTCCATCCGGCCCCGGCGCCCAGCCGGCCTCATCAAGGATTTGGCGCGCCCGGTCCAGATTGAACTCCTGAACCGGCAGGTTCGGGTCGTAGTAGTAGGACTCCTTCGGCATGAAGGTCTCGGTGAGAGTGCCCACGCCGTAATAGATCGTGTCGACGATCGCTTTCCTATCCAAGGCGGCGTAGAGCGCCTGGCGCACTGCCAACTCCTTGAACTGCGGGCGGCCCAAATTGAGGTAGATCGACTCCAGGGATGACCCGGTCTCAAGTGTCACCACGCGGTCTGCTAGTTCGCGGGCTTCAGTATAATGGTCGGCGGTGATGTACGACTGATCGACCAGGTCCACGTCGCCGCTCTTGAACTGCGTGTAGAGCACCGTCATGTCGGGGATGTATTTGAAGATGAGCTGCTCGACATAGGGGCCTTCGCCCGCGTACTCAGGATTGGCGACGAGCTCGATGTGATCACCTGCGACGCGCTGGCTCCATTTGAATGCGCCGGTGCCGACCGGCGCCTGGTTGAAGGCGGCTGTATTCGGATCGGCCTCTTTCTCCAGAATGTGCTTGGGCACGATGAACGTTTCGGCCAAGAACGAAAGATAGGGCGCAAAAGCCTCCTTCATCCGCCATGTGATCTCGGTGGGCGAAACCACTGTGATGTCCTGCACGAGCGAATGGCCGCTCGTGCGCCAAGCGCGAAACTTCGGGTTCGTGATGAGTTCAAGGGTGAATTTCACGTCCTCGGCCGTGAAGGGCTCACCGTCGTGCCAGCGGGCATTGTCACGCAACCGGATGCGCCAGTTGAGACCGTCCTCCGAAATGCCGCCGTTCTTTTGGCTTGGCACCTCGGCTGCGAGGTTTGGATGTAGGCCACCTTGGGGATCCATGCGGACCAGCGCGTCGAAAACCGAGAAATGGACCGCGTCATCGACTTCGATATGCGCCATCAGTGGATTGAACACGGTCGGCTCTTGGGAGAGGCCGACGATGACGCGACCGGCCGGGCCTGCAGGAGGGGTCTTGGCAAAGGCGGGCTTGCCCAACAGATTGGGCGCGATGAGGCCTGCAGCCCCACCTATCGCCATCAGTCGCAGCGCTTCGCGCCTCGAGTAGTTGGACGTAGTCGATGAATTTTTGGTCATGGTAGTTCCTCTCTTGTTATTTCTTATGCGTTTGCTGCTACTGGACGGGCATTGCCCGGCCGCTCTCCTGGAATTGCCGCTACCAGTTGGCGCGTGTAGGTTGCTTGCGGGTTCAGGAATATTTGCGAGGGCGGTCCGCGCTCGACGATCCGGCCCTTCTGCATCACCGCGATTTCGTCGCAGATCTGGCTGGCGACGCGCAGGTCGTGCGTGATGAAGACCATCGACACGCCCGTCTCGCGCTGGATCTGGTCCAGAAGCTGCAGGATCTGCGCCTGGATCGACACGTCGAGTGCGGAGACCGCCTCGTCGGCAATCAACAGCTTCGGCTTGAACATCAGCGCACGAGCGATGCCGATGCGCTGGCGTTGCCCACCCGAGAACTCGTGCGGGTAGCGGCCAAAAGCGCCGGCATCGAGACCGACATGGGCCAGAAGTGCACGCGCTTCATCGCGCGCTTGAGCATAAGGCATCCCGTGCGCCACCGGACCTACCGTCATGATGTGGCCGACCGTCGAGCGTGGATTCAGAGAAGCGAAGGGATCCTGGAAGATCATCTGGATCCGCGGTCGAAGCGGGCGGAACTTCGCTTCGGAAAGCTTGGCTATGTCACAGCCCTCGAACAAGATCCCGCCGCCGTCACTGTCCAGCAGCTTGATCAGGAGCCGGCCCAGCGACGATTTCCCCGAACCGCTCTCGCCTACGACCCCTAGCGTGCGGCCGGGCGCCAGTTCGAACGACACCTCGTTGACCGCTGTCATAATTCGTTGCGCGCCGAACAGCGCGCTGCCGCCGCGATAGGTCTTCACCAGACCCTCAACCTTCAGGATCGGCTCCTTGCTGACAGCCTCCGGACGAGGGCGATCTTCGCCGGTCAAATGCGGTACGGCTGCAATCAGGCGCTGGGTATAAGGGTGCTTGGGCGACTTCAGCACCTGTTCGGCGCTGCCCTGTTCGACGACATTGCCCTTTTCCATCACCACGACGCTGTCGGCGATCTCGGCCACCACGCCGAAATCGTGGGTGATGAACATCACGCTCATGCCCTTGCGCCGCTGAATGTCCCGGATCAGTTGCAGGATCTGAGCCTGGGTGGTGACGTCGAGCGCGGTGGTTGGCTCATCCGCAATCAGCACCGTCGGCTCGAGCGCCAGGGCCATGGCGATCATGACGCGCTGCCGCTGCCCGCCCGAAAGCCGGAAAGGGTACTGGTGATACATGAGTTCGGGATCTGGCAGGCCTACTTCAGTGAGCAGCTCGATAGCGCGGTTTCGACAGATTTGTGGCGTGCCGAAGCCATGCGCGGCCATGACCTCGTCAATCTGCGCGCCCACCGTCATCAGGGGATTGAGCGCCGAGAGCGGGTCCTGAAAGATCATCGACACGACCCGTCCACGCAGGTTGCGCAGCTTGTCGGGCGACATGCCGATGATGTTCATCCCCTCCAGCTGGATTATTCCCGATGAGAGGCGGATCACCTTGGGCAGTAGCCCCATGATCGCGTTCGCCGTGACCGACTTACCCGATCCGGACTCGCCTATGATGCAAAGTATCTGGCCGCGTTTCAGATCGAAGGAAATGTCCTTGACAGCATGGGTCCGTTCCATGCCTTGCGGCAAATTCACCGTGAGGTCGCGCACCGAAAGCGCCACATCGTGGGGGGCTACAGCCTGGATGCTTGCGACCATCGAGATCACCTCCCCTTTCAACCGAGCGCGTTCACCCTGTTACGGACCGCTTCATCGCCCTTTGAGCAGAAGCGCCTCACCGTAGCGGCCGTAGTCTGGCCTTCTCGGCGCTTCGCGCGCTGAGGCTGCGAGAGACGGGTTCTGCTCATCCTGGCGGCTCCCTTATGAAATCCGGTCCGTGTACCGGACTCTGTTCCCTTTTTCTTGGAGAACTCTCCGAAGGGGCAAGCCCTGCCTGTCGGATGTCCTCTGGAGCCTGCCTGCCATAAGGAAGGGTTGCTCCGTTCTTCCAGCCAGTTTGACTGTTCTGTTTCCGCAGAGTCTTCGAAACTTGGCCCTCGCGCGGCAGGAACTTCTGAAAAGAACATCCAGTTCGGCATTTCACTCTGTTCCCGTTTCGGCGCGGAAACCGGGATCAGGCAACCATATCCTTCATCCGGCAATACGCGCCCAAGAGGGATAGGACCAAGGCTTTCCGGTGTACATCGGCACATGTGCAGGCCATGCCGCCGAGCGGATTGGTGACCGTGCGGCCCATCGCAATGTCGGCAAAGGCGCTGCCGATCAAGGTCGACAACTGCGCCGTGTGCCGCCCATACCGCAGATGACGCAACTGCATGAAGTGTACTCCTGCTTGGCTCGCAGCGAGCTTTTCGCGCAATAATTGCCTGTCCTGGAGGCTGCTAAACGCAGGAAATTCCGTCCAGGCACAAACTCCGCAGCCTGCCTCTGCGGGCGGCAGGTTAGGATGCTTCAAATTACCGGAGTCCCATCCATGCCCGCGCCGCTCATGCACATCGACTGCAGCCCTTCCCTCCCTCGCGAGGCGGACGTCGTCGTTATCGGCGGCGGCGTGGTGGGCGTGTTCAGCGCATACTATCTGGCGCGCCGCGGCCTCAAGGTCGCCCTGGTCGAGAAGGGGCGCATCGCGGCCGAGCAGTCCAGCCGCAACTGGGGCTGGTGCCGCCAGCAGAACCGCGATGCGCGCGAGCTGCCGATGGCGACCAAGAGTCTCGACCTCTGGGAGAAGGTGGCACAAGAGACTGGCGAGGATACTGGATTTCGCCGTTGCGGTCTCCTCTATCTCTCTCAGGACGAAAATGAGCTGGCAGGCTGGGCGAAGTGGCGCGAATTTGCGAGAACGGTCGGGATCACCACGCACATGCTGAGCGCGGAAGAAGCCACCGAACGGGGCAAAGCGACGGGCCGCAAATGGAAAGGTGGCGTGTTCTCGCCAACTGACGGAACGGCGGACCCTTCCAAGGCAGTGCCGGTTGCGGCGCGCGGCATCATGGCAGCGGGCGGCACCGTACATCAGCATTGCGCGGCGCGCGGGCTGGAGCTAAGCGCCGGCCGGGTGAGCGCTGTGGTGACCGAAGCGGGCACCATCCAGACAAAGACTGTTGTCATGGCCGGGGGCGCGTGGGCTTCTTCCTTCTGCAACCAGCTTGGTGTGCGTTTCCCGCAAGCTGCCGTGCGTTCGTCCATTCTGGCCGTGGCACCCGGCGCAAACAGCCTGCCGGATGCGCTGCATACCACGCGCGTCTCTCTGACGCGGCGTAGCAACGGTGGATACGCGCTGGCGATCAGCGGGCGGGCGCGTGTCGATCCAACGCCGCAGCAGTTCAGGTTCGGCCGCGAGTTTGTACCTATGTTCGCCCGCCGCTGGCGCAATCTCGCCCCGGGCGCCTTAGAGGGCTGGCGTCAAGGCCATGAAAGTCTGCGCAAATGGGCCCTCGACGACATCACGCCAATGGAACGGAACCGCATTCTCGACCCGAAGCCCGACATGGGACAGATTCGGCTGACATATCGAAGAGCCTGCGAATTGATCCCCGAACTCCAACGCGTCGCGATCTCCGATGTGTGGGCGGGTTATATCGACAGTACACCCGATGGCATTCCCGCAGTCGGCGAAGTGGAGGGGATTCCGGGCTTCATCCTGGCGGCGGGATTCAGCGGTCACGGCTTCGGGATTGGCCCCGGCGCGGGGCATATGATCGCCGACATCATTACAGGCAGCGAGCCTATCGTCGATCCGCGTCCTTATAGGCCCGAGCGCCTGAAGACTGCTGCGTGGGGCAAGGTCGCTGAATTCTGAGAAGACCGTCTTGCCAACATACAATCGATCGCACACGAGATTGAGGTCACCAGGCAACCAAAAAACAGGGAAGTGACGATGCGCGAATATGAGATTGCCGCCATTCCTGCCGACGGGATCGGCCCAGAGGTGATTGCCGCAGGTCTCCAGGCGCTTGAGGCGCTGCAGCAGCGCTGCGGCGACTTCAAGCTCCGCGTCCAGCACTTCGACTGGGGCTCAGACTATTACAAGGCCCATGGTCGGATGATGCCCGAAGATGGGGTGGCGCAACTGAAGCGCTTCGACGCCATCTTCTTTGGCGCGGTGGGCGCCCCCGATCTGCCTGACGACATCACGCTCTGGGGCCTCCGGCTGCCGATCTGCCAAGGCTTTGATCAGTACGCCAACGTGCGGCCGACAAGGATATTGCCCGGGATTGTTTCGCCGCTGGCGGGCGTTGGCCCTGGCGATCTGGATTGGGTGATCGTGCGGGAGAATTCCGAGGGCGAGTATTCGGGCCACGGCGGCCGCGCCCATCGCGGACTCCCCGAGGAAGTCGGAACCGAGGTCGCGATCTTCACGCGCGTCGGCGTCACCCGCATCATGCGCTATGCATTCCGGCTGGCGCAGTCACGGCCGCGAAAGCTCCTGACAGTTGTTACGAAATCCAACGCGCAGCGTCACGGCATGGTAATGTGGGACGAAATCGCAGCCGAGGTGGCGCGGGAATTCCCGGACGTCGCGTGGGACAAGATGCTAGTCGATGCTATGACAGTGCGTATGACGTTGAAACCTCGGAGCCTCGATACGATCGTCGCCACCAATCTTCACGCCGACATATTGTCGGACCTTGCAGGCGCGCTCGCGGGCAGTCTCGGCGTTGCACCGACCGCCAACATTGATCCCGAGCGGCGCTATCCCTCGATGTTCGAGCCAATTCACGGCTCGGCATTCGACATCGCTGGCAAAGGTATTGCCAACCCGGTCGCCACCTTGTGGACCGCTGCCCAGATGCTCGAACATCTGGGCGAGAGCGCAGCTGCCGTGCGGTTGATGAGCGCTGTGGAAGCGGTGACGAGTGAAGGCGTGCTGACGCCGACGTAGGAGGGACAGCGACCACGCAGGAGGTGACGGACGCCGTCTGTCGGGCGATCCGCGGTTCGAACGTGTGACAGGTTTCCAATGAAGCTCGACAGGATCGACATCAAGATCTTATCCCAACTGCAAAAGAACGGGCGGGTCACGAATGTCGAGCTTGCCGACCTAGTCAACCTTTCGCCGAGCCCTTGCCTGATGCGGGTGAAGAAGCTTCAGGCGGAAGGCTTCATCACCGGCTATTCCGCCCAGATCGATGTGTCCAAGCTCGGACAGACTCTAACGATCTTCACCGAAGTCACGCTCAAGCACCATCAACAGAACGACTTCGCGAGATTTCTCACCGCAATTCAGAAAGTCGATTCTGTCATCGAATGCCATCTGGTTTCAGGCGGCTACGACTATCTTGTGAAGTTTGTCACAGCGGGCATCAGCGAGTACCAGACGATCATGGAGCGCATGATCGAATTGGATATCGGAATCGACAAATATTTCAGCTTCGTCGTGCTGAAGTCACCGATCGTGAAATCCCATTTGCCTCTCGACATCATTTTCGACAAATGAGAAAGCTGCTCCGGCTCGGTCCTCAAGCGGCGGCGCTCGTGCCAAGCTCCATCTTGTTGCGCGCGCGGCATTTGTCGAATGACGTGTCACGATTCGGCGGAGGCCGTCATTGCCACTCGCCTGAACGGCGCTTAGCCTAAAACTTCGACTGCATCTGGACATTTCCAGCGAACGCCTGTTTTCGCCTTGTCCTCGTCAAATGGCTTGAATATATCATACGATGATATATAGGCAGGTAGCACGCACAGCTTGCGGAGTTGCGACAATCTCGCCTCGGGTCACCAAAGGCAACAGGCGAAAAGATGAACAAGATCAACACTTTGATCCACCGAAGAGCTGACGATCGCCGGAAGACCGCGCGAGCCTGTGTATCGCGTATTCTCCGGAACGCCAAAGCCCGCGGCGTCGATATCTCCGTTGTCGGATCCCTCGCGAAAAACCGTTTCCGCGTCCACTCGGACGTAGATCTGCTGGTGCACGGACGCACTGATCCCGCGCGCCGGGCCATGGTAGAGCGCTTGGTCGCAGACCAGCTTCGGGGAACGAACATTCCTTGTGACCTGATCTTTGCCTCAGACGTTTCGTCCGAACGAGTGCAGGAATTGCTTAATGACAGCGTTTAAGCATCCGGCATTCGCAAAACTGTCGCCAAAAATCGACCGCGCTGCGAAGGAACTGCAGCAAATCGAGGAATATCTGGCGGCTCATCGGAGTGAGCTGTCACGCGGCGAATGGGGCGCGGTCGCAGCAGTTTCGCTGGGAGTCCACAATGTCTACAATGGCATCGAGGACATCCTGCTCAGCCTCTCCAACGACATAGACGGCCTCGTTCCCCAAGGGCCTACGATGCACCAGGACGTCCTCGATCAGATGTCGGCGGAAATTGCAGGCATCCGGCCGGCTGTGCTCGACCCCGAGCTTTGTCAGTCCTTGAGTGAGCTAAAGGGATTCCGTTACCTGGTGAGGCATCGGTACGGTTTTGACCTGAAAACAGACAAGGTGCAGGAAAGCCTCGACAGGGTAAAAGAGGCATTTCCGTCTTTCGTCGAGGCCATTGTTTACTTGGAAAGCACCCTTACTGAGGAAAACACGCACGACAGTGATGGCGGCGGCGACGGCTCAGGCGGCGGGGCATCTGGTGGTCCCTGAACCAATGGCTCAGTCGTGCGCGCCGGAAGAGGTTCTGCGGGCGTTGACCCCTGAGAATTGTCGGCTGGTGGCGCTGATCCATCGGTATCGACCGCAAAGCATCACGGAACTGTGCAGGTTGGCGGCGCGTCCGCAGCCGAACGTATCCCGCTCCTTGGCGGCCCTTGAGCGAGCGGGAATTGTCTCAATGGCGGGCTCCAGGCCGAAGAGACCCGAACTCGCCGTGCAACGAGTCACGATCGACCTCGCTGAGCTTCAGAATGGCCGATGCGAGGTCGACGATTCGTGGAGACAAATCGCCGGACCATCATCTTTGCTGCGCGATGGATGACAGGGGCAAAAGTCGATCAGTGGGATGCGAAACCGCCGCTGACCAGGTTTGGCAAGTATTGGACGTGAAGCCTCGGTGACGCCGAGCCGATCGCCAAGCTAGTCCCAAAAGGAGGGCCGGAGGTTTTAGCGGTTTTCATTTGGCCAGGAAGATATCACGACAGGTGCGTCCTGCCTGTAAGCGGGTTTCGCCGGAAATCTGGGGCCGGGCCACATGGCGTTGAATGTCGTTCTCGGAGCCGTTCGTATAGCGGAGAAAGAAGCGTCTGGGCCGATACTTAGGCGGGGGAAACATGCGAAAGACCCGGACGGCGTGAGTTTAGCCTTGGTCGATACAATGCGGCCGCTGATCAGCCCTTCATCGCTGCCCGCACATCCTTATCTTCGAGGGTTTGGTCCAGCGTCATCCGGGTGCGTTCGAGGATTCCATCAATATCGTCGTCCGTGCAGCAGAGCGGCGGCGCATAGCCGAGAATGCCGCTGTTGAAGGCGCGGATGACAAGGCCGTTCGCCCACGCGCGCTCGAAGATGCGGCGCCCCGGATCGGCCGCCGTGGGCAGCGGCGTTTTGCGCTCCTTGTCGACGACCAACTCGATTGCTGCCAGCATACCGCGACCGCGGACGTCGCCAACCAGCGGGTGGTCGGCGAGCGAGCGAAGGCCTTCCATCAAGCGCTTGCCCGCCTTCCGCCCATTCTCGAGCAAGCCATCTTCATAAAGACGCAGGCATTCGAGCCCGACCGCCGCGCTAACGGGATGGGCCGAATAAGTATAGCCATGGCCGACAGCCGCTTTGCCGGCTCCGTCCGCGATCGTATTGTACACCTGGTCCGACATAAAAACGGCGCCCATCGGCACGTAGCCCGAGGTCAGTCCCTTCGCCGTGGTCATGAAATCCGGCACGACCTCGTCTTCCTCACACGCGAAGAGCGGGCCGGTACGGCCAAAGGCAGTGATGACTTCGTCGGCAACGAACAGAATGGCGTGTTCCTTGCACACGGCGTGCAGAGCCTTCAGCCAACCTGTCGGTGGAACGAGGACACCGCCCGAACCCTGGATGGGTTCGGCGTAGAAGGCTGCAACGCGGCCCGCGCCGAGTTCCGCGATTTTGGACCGCAGCGCCGCGACCGATGCATCGATGATCGACTGCGGGTCAGAACCGACCGGATTGCGATAGGCGTAGTGCGAGGGAATCTTGTGCTGCCAGTCGTAAGGCACGCCGAAACCCGCATGGAAGGCCGGGATCGCGGTCAGACCTGACCCTGCCGTCGAGGATCCATGGTAGCCATACTCGACCGAGATGAACTGGTCCTTTTGCGGCGTACCCTTGGCATGGTAGTAATAGCGAATAAATCGGATCGTACTGTCCACTGCGTCGGAACCGCCAAGCGTGAAATAGACATGGTTCAAATCGCCGGGCGCCAGTTCGGCAAGCCTGGCAGCAAAGCGAATTGCAGGCTCGGATCCCAGCCCGAAATATCCCGTCGCATAGGGAAGCTCTCTTAGCTGCTTTGCGGCCGCCTCAACGACGCTTTCCTGGCCGTATCCGATGTTGACACACCATAGACCGGCGAACCCGTCCAGCAGGGTTTTCCCACTTGCATCGGTCACGGTTGCGCCTTTGGCGGATTTGAGCACCCGTACGCCCGTCTCCTCGTGGCTCCGATAGCATGAAAACGGGTGAACCAGATGTGCGCGATCGAGTTCGATCAGTGAGTGTGCCAGCATTTCTTCCTCCGATTCAGCGCAGTGCCTGACTGACGAGAGCATAAGTCCGGTGTGGTGTGGTTTCGTCCTTCAGCTCGTTTTCCAGCGTGATCTGCTGCGCGGTCATGGTTCATTCCGGGCCTGAATTCTCTAAGTCCAAGATAGGCTGCCGCGGGCAGCAGTTCCTCCCGACCAGAACCTGAGCGATAGGCGTTTTGACTTTCCTTTGCCGCTGGCACCGCATCTTATGCCACGCACGGCTGAGAGATCGCGCGCCCGCCGAAGCTCGAAACGAACTCAGGCGCAACTCTCTGCCAAAGCTCTCACGCACTACAAAACAATCTGCTTCAGGACGCATCGAATGCGGCGACTAGTCTTCTCCGGTTCTCATTATGATCCTTGCTGTTAAAGGCACGCAGTGCCGACAGGATTGGAAGGATCGACGCCCATGACCCAGTTCAGACCGAAATACATCACCTTCGACTGCTATGGCACGCTGACCAACTTCGACATGTCCGGCGCGGCGAGACGCGTATATGGTGCGCAGCTCTCCCCAGCTGGGATGGCGCAGTTCATCAGGGATTTCTCGGCCTATCGCCTCGACGAGGTTCTTGGCGCCTGGAAGCCGTACAGCGAGGTCGTGCACAATTCCGTGGAACGGACCTGCAAGCGCAACGGCGTCGCATTCCGGCCCGAGGATGCCCAGCGCATCTATGCGGAAGTGCCGACATGGGGTCCGCACCCGGATGTGCCGGTGGGCCTGGCCAAGGTCGCCAAGGAGATTCCGCTGGTGATCCTGTCGAACTCCATGAAGAGCCTGATCATGTCGAACGTGGAGAAACTCGGCGCACCCTTTCACATGGTCATCACGGCCGAAGAGACGGGCGCCTACAAGCCGCAGATGAAGGGCTTCGAATATATGTTCGACAAACTAGGCTGCGGCCCGGAGGACATTACGCACGTGTCGTCCTCATTTCGCTACGATCTCATGACCGCCTATGATCTCGGTATCAAGAGCAAGATCTGGGTGAACCGCGGCCACGAGCCTGCGAACCCCTTCTACGAATATACCGAGATCAAGGATATCGGCGGTCTGGCCGGCGCCGTCGGACTGGAGCCCGTTCGGGAATTCGCCTGAACGTTTGTTTGCTGGCGCAGTCGCCAGACCGAGTCGCTCCCAAAACGAATAGCCACTGGTCGCAATAGAGAAAGGGGCGGTTTTCACCGCCCCTTTCTTGTGGTTCCAACGCTTTAGGGCTGCAAGTGTTTCCACCTGCGTGCAAGATAACTAGTTAAGCCCGCCAACATGAAGCGCCTTGACCTCGAGATATTCCTCGATGCCGAGCTGCGATCCTTCGCGCCCCACTCCCGACTGCTTGACACCGCCGAAAGGCGCAACCTCGGTCGAGATCATGCCTGTGTTGAGCCCGACCATGCCGAACTCCAGCGCCTCGGCAACACGCCATGAGCGCTTGAGGTTGTCGGTGTAGAAGTAGGCGGCAAGGCCGAACGGCGTACCGTTCGCAATGGCGATGGCCTCTTCCTCCGTCTCGAAGCGAAAAAGCGGCGCCACCGGACCGAACGTCTCTTCCGATGCCAGGAGCATCCCCGTAGTAGCTTCTCCCAGCACGACGGGCCGTGCATATTGCTTACCCTCCGGCATCGTCTCGCTTTGGGCGATGATCTGCGCACCTTTCGCCTGTGCATCCGCGATGTGACGCTCGATCTTGTCGATCGCGGCCGCGTTGATCATCGGGCCGATCTCAGTGCCCTCGTCGGTCCCTGCGCCAACCTTCATCCGCGTGACGCGCTGGCTCAGCTTTTCGGCGAAAGCATCGTAAACGCCTTCCTGCACGAGAATCCGATTCGCGCAGACGCAGGTTTGACCGCCATTGCGGAACTTGGATGCGATCACCCCTTCAACTGCCTTATCCAGATCGGCGTCGTCAAAGACGATAAAGGGTGCGTTGCCGCCAAGCTCCAGGCTCAGCCGCTTGATGCTATCGGCCGCGCCACGCATGAGCAGCGCACCGACGCGGGTCGAACCGGTGAACGAGATCTTGCGCACCGTCTCGTTGGCCATCAGTTCGTTGCCGATTTCGACGGGCATGCCGGTCACAATATTGATCACGCCGGCAGGGATACCTGCCCGTTCCGCCAGAACGCCGAGCGCCAGCGCCGAGAATGGCGTAAATTCCGACGGCTTGATGACAACCGTACAACCTGCGGCCAGCGCCGGTGCTACTTTGCGTGCGATCATCGCGTTGGGGAAATTCCACGGCGTGATGATGGCGCAGACGCCGACGGGTTCTTTCAGCACCAGAATGCGGCGATCGGCCGTGGGTGACGGAATGGTCGAGCCACCGATCCGGCGCGCCTCCTCCGCAAACCATTTCACAAAAGATGCGCCGTAGCGGATTTCCGCCACCGCCTCGGCCAGCGGCTTGCCTTGTTCCAGCGTCAGCAGGAGCGCGAGATCCTGTTCGTGCTGGCGGATGAGGTCGTGCCAGCGCTCCAGAAATCCTGCACGCTCGGCATGGGTCCTTTTCCTCCAGCCTTTGAAGGCCTCGGCCGCGGCGCCGATTGCGGCTCTCGTCTCGTTCTCCCCCATTGCGGGAACGGTGCCGAGAACACTTTGGCTGGCAGGGTCAATGACATCGACCACGCCTTTGGTTTCGCCATCCCGCCAGACACCGCCAATCAGCGCCTGCTGGCGGAAAAGGTCGGAGTCGTTGAACATGCCAATCTTCGTCATCGCATTCATGGTCTTTCCTCTGCTCTTTCAGCTCAATCCTGCCAGCACGGCCTGCGTGATTGTTTCAGTCCTGTCCTTGCCCGCGATCGTGCCAATCCCCCGCGCGGTTGCGGACTCGATTGCCGACATCACTTCGGCCGCAGCCTGCCCCTCGCCCAGATGCTCGAGCATCATCGCACCGGACCAGATCGCGGCGATCGGATTGGCGACACCGAGATGCGCGATGTCGGGCGCCGAACCATGGACCGGCTCGAACATGGAAGGCCCGCTGCGATCGGGATTGATATTGGCGGAGGCGGCGTAACCCAGCCCGCCCTGAATGGCCGCTCCAATATCCGTGAGGATGTCGCCGAAAAGGTTCGATGCGACGATTACGTCGAGGCTGTCCGGCGCCAGGACCATACGGGCGGCAATGGCGTCGATGTGGTAGTGCGAGACCTCCACATCGGCATAGTCTTTCGCCACCTCGCGCGTGACCTCATCCCAGAAAACCATGGAGTGTTTTTGCGCGTTGGATTTGGTGACAGATGCGAGCTTCTTGCGACGCGCCCGCGCCTGTTCGAAACCGAAACGGATGATCCGTTCGACACCCGTACGCGTAAAGATCGCAGTCTCAACCGCGACCTCATCGGCCGTGCCAGAATGAACGCGCCCACCGGCGCCGGAATATTCGCCTTCCGTATTCTCGCGGATGCACAGGATATCGAAAGCATCGGAGCGGAGGGGCCCCTGAACGCCCGGCAACAGCCGGTGCGGTCGTATGTTGGCGTACTGCGTGAACCCTTTCCGGATCGGCAGGAGCAGTCCGTGAAGCGATACTGAGTCGGGCACTTCCGCGGACCAGCCCACAGCGCCGAGATAGATCGCATCGAATTTTCGAAGTGTCTCGATGCCGTCTGACGGCATCATTGCACCGGTCTCCAGGTAGTAGGCGCACGACCACGGGAATCTTGTGTCATCAAGGGCGAAACCGCCCTGCTTAGCCGCCGCCTGCAGCACCTGCCATGCCGCCTGCGTGACGTCCTTGCCGATGCCGTCGCCGGGGATCAGCGCTATCTTGTAGGTCTTCATTGATGGAGGTCCTCATTCGCACTGGCGTCACCGGAACAGTAGTCGACCGCCCGCCGCATTTTCCGTCGAGGTTGAGCTCTCCGACGGCGTCGAATCGCGTCAGGCGGAACCTGGAAAGCCGATTGTTCTGGAACCGCCGCGCGCTATTCGGCCGGACCTTGAGCACTGAACTCAGTCATAAACGCAGACGTAGATTTTGCGCACGGTCTCGATAGTGCGCCAGACGCCGACGAAACCAGGCTTCATCACGAAACTGTCGCCGGCGCGGTAGGTCTTGGTCTCACCGCCCTTCTCCTCGATTTCGACGAGACCCGAAACGATGTGGCAGAACTCGTAGATCGTGCCCTTGATCGAATGCGTCTCGCCGGGCGTCGCCTCCCAGACACCGGTGAGCACCTTTTCTCCCTTCGAGGCATCCTGCGCCCAGGTCTTGAAGGATGGATTGCCGGAAATGAGCCGCTCCGGAGCCGGTAGTGCCTCCTTCGGCGCGAAGTCTGGAACTGTGTCGATCGTGATCAGAAGTGACATGTGATGTTTCCTGGTTAGTAGCCGAGTGTCCGATCGACGAGGCCGATCAGTTCTTCTCCGGCGCGGTGGCGCCGGATGTTGTCAACGACGGATTGTGCCGCCGTATGCGGTTGCGTCACCGAGGCGATGTGCGGCGTTATCATCACCTTCGGATGCGACCACAGCGGATGGTCTTCCGGGAGCGGTTCTGGATCGGTGACATCAAGCATCGCCGCAGATACGTGACCGGTGTCGAGCGCGTTGATCAGCGCGGCCTGGTCCAGTTGCGGACCCCTGCCGACATGCAGCAGCTGCGCCCCGACGGGCAGTAAGTCGAAGAACTCTGCATCGAGCATGCCGTGCGTTTGTTCCGTGAGCGGAAGCAGGCAGACGAGAATATCCGTTTGCTTCAAAAAGCCCGCGAGTTGGTCCGTGCCGTGAAAACAGGCGACGTCCTCTATCCGCTTTTCGCTGCGGCTCCACCCGGCAAGCGGAAACTGGAAGGGCTTCAAGCGCTCGATAGCCGCCTGGGCCAGCATGCCAAGGCCGAGGAAGCCAACCCGGCGTTCGGCCGCCTGTCGAGCGGCAATCGGTTGCCAGAGGCATCTTTTCTGCTGCTCAAGATAGGCGGGCATCTCGCGGTGGAGAGTCAACACGCCGAGCGCGATGTATTCCTGCATCATGCGTATGATGCCGTCCTCGACCATGCGCACAAGCTTCACATGGCTTGGCACCACGTCCTGCTCGAACTGGTCGACGCCCGCTCCGATGGAAAACAGCACTTCCAGATTGCGGTAGCGCGAGATCTCGTCCGGCACCGTCCAGGTGATGAGATAGCGCACCTTCTCCGGCTCCATCTCGTCGCCGGAATGGACGAATTCCAGATCCGGGAGCTGGCGCGCGAAGATCTCGCGGAAGACCGCAGCACGCGCCGCATCGGAATTGAAAAGAAACGCCATGGTGACCGCCCTTCCTTCAGGCCGCAAGACGCGCGCCGAGCCCCTCGATCATCTTCCGGCAAGCGGCGAGTTCACCGATCTCGATATATTCGTCGGAACGATGGGCACGGCCGATGTCGCCGGGTCCGCAAACGACCGCATCGATGCCGGCCTGCTGATAAAGTCCGGCCTCCGTGCCGTAACTCACAGCTGTCAGCGGCTCCTGCCCCGTCAGCTCCGTCAGAACGGCCGCTAGCTCGCTCCCGTTGGCGGGCGCAAGAGCGGGATAGGTACTCAACTCATGCCACGCCACATCGAAGCCGCTGTCTCGCAGAGCGAAAAGCCGGGCCTTGACCGGCTCAAGCAGGGAGGCTGGAGAAACGCCGGGCACGGCACGCGCCTCGATATCGGCTGTGCAGTGGCCAGCGATGATGTTGACCGCCTGTCCACCGGCGATGACGCCCACCTGCAAGGAAGAATAAGGGGGCTCGAAATTGTCATCGAGCGGCCCGTCGGCGAGGGATCGGCCGTAGGCCACGGCGTGCGTGATGACGCCGGCCATGGCATGCACGGCATTGAGTCCGAGATCGGGGCGTGAGGAATGGCCGGATCGCCCGATCACCTCGAGCCGCGCGGCGGCCTTCCCCTTGTGCGCGCGCACAGGCTGCATCCGGCTCGGCTCGCCGACAATCGCGCCAAGCGGCCTCTCGCATAAGCTCGGCAACGCGGCTAGGAGATGCGGCACGCCACGGCACCCCGCCTCTTCGTCATATGAGAATGCGAGATGAACTGGCTGCCGCAGGTTCATCGCCGCAAGTCCTGGGAGCGCCGCCAATGCGCAGGCGAGGAAGCCCTTCATGTCGGAGGTGCCGCGGCCGTAAAGCCTGCCGCCCTCGCGGCGCAGAACGAACGGGTCCGAGCTCCATTCCGGCTCGCCGGCCGGGACGACATCCATATGCCCGGAGATGATGTAGCCCCGACCCTGGCGCGGGCCGATCGTGAGGAAAAGGTTGGACCGGTCGCCCTCGGGACCGGGGAGAACCGTCACCTCGGCTCCGGCTGCCTGACAGTAGTCGCGGATCCAATCGACGATCGCGCCGTTTGGCGTGCCCACAACAGAGGGAAATGCAACCAGGGTCGCGAGGATTTCTTCCACGTTCATGGCGGTCCGCTCTGCTTGCACACTATCACCGGGTGCAACCAGCCTATCCGCAGGCAGCAGTGTTCCCTGCCGAATTGCATCGTGCTTTGGCCGAAGATTGCGAAAAAGCACCTCGAACCAGCGAAACCTGCTGGCTTTCCCGTATAATGCTGCGGCAAAAGAGGTATGTCGCGACATGGCGATCGATGACAGGATCAACACCGCTTGCCTTGCGCATTCGTTGAAGGAGCGGATCGATTGAGATGCAGAGATCAGTACGCCTGAAATCCTTCGAACTGGTCGCGCGGGACATTGATGATGTCGACGTCAAGCTACTGCACGCGCTGTCGATCTCAGTCCGCTGGCCTCATCGGCCGAAGGATTGGGACTTTCTGCGCCGTGCCGGCCGCGGCATTGTTGCCGTTGATGGTATTGGACGCGTTTTCGGGAGCGCGATGTGGTTTCCCCACGGGGGCGACTTTGCCACCATTGGCCTGGTGATCACAACGCCACGCACACAAGCGCAAGGAGGCGGCCGATGGCTCATGGACCTAGTCCTTGAGCAGTGCGGCGATCGCAATTTGGCACTCAACGCGACCCATGCTGCCTACCCCCTCTACGTTTCACTCGGCTTCACGACCGAGGCGATCGTATACCAGCGCCAGGGGGAGGTCCCACAAACACTCCCGACTATGCCGGCCTTGAACGGGGAATTGCAGGCGCTGTCGAGCGACAGGCTTAAGGACATCACGCCGCTGGATACGCGCGCGTTAGGGATAAACCGCGAGAGGCTGCTCGCGTTGCTCGCAGCGGATGCCTCAATCTGCACTTTGAGCCGCGGCGGCGAAATCGTCGGCTATTCCATGTGTCGCGAGTTCGGACGTGGCCATGTGATCGGCCCCATGGTCGCGCGCAGCGATCTCGACGCGGTCCACCTCACAGCCGTGCATCTGAAGGAACTGGCAGGACGATTCGCCCGCGTCGACACCCGCGAGAAGGATGGCGTGTTTGCCGCGTTTCTCCAGCAGAGCGGCCTCGGCATTGCCGAGACCGTTACGACCATGTCCAAAGGGCGCCGCTTCCTGAACCGCCGAGACAATGGGCCTTGGGTCTATGGATTGGCCGGCCACGCCTTGAGCTGAATGCAAGCATACTGTCGCCTTCAACCAGCGGTCAGAGAATCAGGTCGATCAGTGCGCGCGTCGATCAACCGGCATAATGCGGTTGCCGTCACGCGGCCGGAACGGCTGCCGCTTCGAATCTGCTCCTAATCCCGGATTCGGCTTCCGCTGCCGACATAATGGCCGTCCGGCGCCCATCCGCCACGCCATCCACGATGACATGGCCGATGCCGCGCGAGCACGGCTCGATGCGCGCGTTGAGGTGATAAATGTCCCGCAGCAGATCGGATGTGATGACGTCCGGCGATGACCCGCATGCGACCAGCCGGCCGTCCGCGATGACCATTGTCTGATCGCTGAAGCGCAGGGCGTGATTGAGGTCGTGCAGGGCGATCAGCACGACCATGCCTCGCGCCTGAGCAAGTTGCCGCATGAGACCGAGCACTTCCACCTGCCGCGATAGATCGAGTGCTGATGTCGGTTCGTCCATCAGCAGGAAATCGGCGATTGTCGGCTCTCACCGCGCCATTCTTGATCTGACATCCGTACCGCAGACAGAATCCGATTGCTCGCAGCGGCCTCTAAAGACGCGACAGCACAGGGCGAAAGACCACCGCGGAAAGACTTAGAAAAGAAGCTGTACGGATTGTCCCCGCGCCGAGAGCAGTTTGACGGCCCTCCGGCCAACGAGACGAAAGTCTCCCCGCCAACCAGCCGCAGTCAAAAGCGATCACGCCGTCCGCGAAATCGCCGCCGGCATCGAGGACTGGCAGCCCTGCCTCAACTGCCGGCCGGCTGACGACAACATTCGCGGTGTTCAGCAACGCCCGGATCGCCGCGGCAATATCTTCGCGCTCTGTCTGGTACTGCCGGGCCAGAACCCAGGCGAACTCGCACAAGGCCTGCAAGCTCACCGCCACGATGTCCGCTTTGGCCAGCAGGTCGACGGCAATGGCCGCCTGCCCCTCATCATCGGCGACAGAGGCGCGCAGCAGCACATTCGTGTCGGCCGTAACCCTCATTCCTCGCCGGACCCGGCCACAGCGCCCGCTTCCGCTATCGCCTCGTTGATCTCCTCGATGCTGAGCACCCGGCCGTTCGTCTTGCCTCTGAGGAACCCGTGGAGGTCCCGGAACGACCCCTTCGACCGTGCAGCCCTCAATTCCGCCCGACCGTCGGGCAGCAGATCAAGCTCGATCTTCTCGCCCGGTTTGATGCCCAGATGTTGCAGCACGTCCTTGCGGAACGTCACCTGTCCCTTTGTCGTCACTGTCAACGTTGTCATCTTAAACATTCCTGTTCATCGCGATAAGACAATGCAAATCTGCATTATTATCAATGCAGATGGGTCGGGGCCAAGCTTGGCGTCCATGCGGCGACTGAATCGCGACCAGCGCTCTGCCAGAGTGAAGTCGCCAAACATCACCTGGAGGTCAGCATGCAAGCCAACACCACGGCCGCTATCCGCGTCGATCTTGCCGCAATGTTTGTCTCGTTAGAACTGTCTCGTTCAAAATCGCTCGTCACTTCGCTTCGGCTGGTGTCGGGAATGGCGCGACCGCCGCCGGGAAGCGAGGGAAGGCAGCGTCAAGTTCGAGCCAGAGATTAATAAGAACGAAGCCATCGCCGCATAGGCGTCTGCCTGCGTGGGTATGGACGGACTCACTCGTGCGCAATATGAATTATGAATGGAGATGAGGCCTGCCGTGGCGCTCACGCGTCGCTGAGGCAGGTGACGCTCGTTCAATGACGCTGCGCAGGGCGGGTTGGCCTTCTGGTCTAACGCCGCCCGCAGAAGTGTCGATATCAGGGGATCTGGTCAATGACCGACAACAAGCCAGACGTTACCAAGGATTGGCAAGCGACGCAGGGCCAGAAGTCCTCCGCCACGCGTCTTCGCCTTTTCGCCGCACTCTCGTGGGTCGTCGCCATTGGCGGCGAGATCTACGGAATTATGCTGCTTCGCCAGAACAAGTTCGACCAGGGACACCTGCCGCTGGTCATCGGCCTTCTGGTCGGCATCGCGATTTTCGCAATCGCCGGCAACTTGCTATGGAAGGCGGCCAACAGGCACGATCCGGCTCGTGCATCCGACGCGGCCAGGTTCTTCTTCCAAAACCAGCTCGGCGCAATTATCACACTGATTGCCTTCCTCCCGCTGGTTTTCCTGATTCTCACCGACAAGAACATGGATCCGCGGACCAAGAAGGTTGCCGGCGGCGTCGGCGCTGCGCTGGCCGTGCTCGCGACGGTCATGGGGATCAGTTTAAAACCCCCGTCGGTCGAACAATACACCCAGGATATGAACGCATGCGCAGCGCAGATCAAGTCGGGGCAGCCCACCACCGCCTGTTCGCCCGATGTCGCCGCTCAGGCGCAGGCGATCGCGACGGACACCGCCGCCGTGGCGGCGGCGACGCGGGACGCGAGCCACCCCGCCGGTCAGGATGTCGTTTACTGGATCGCGCCCGAAAACGGAGCCGCGAAGTCCACCGAGCCGCATGTTTTCCACCTCTGCGCAGGCGTGAGCCCGCTGAAGGACAAGACTGTGAATAGTGGCTCCGTGACGGAGGCCTACGCACAGAACGCCATCCGCATCACGAAGCAGATCGATATGGAACAGAAGCAGTGCGGGTTCACCGCCACAACCAGCACCAACTGAACCCGTCTGCACTCGATCGGGTCCAGCCGTTGGTCTTGTCGAGAAGGATGGCGCGTAAGCGCAGGCTCAGTATTGACTCGCTGAAGCAACGCCAAATGCCGGGATCGCCCGGCTGGCCAGTATTGTCCAACTGCAAACTTATCCGCGGCGAGCAATGACCTGGCGTCTTACGCACGGCAGCTTCCGGCCTGAGCGCTTCGAATGGAGAATGACGTTAATGAAGCGCATTGCCGCCCGGCAGCATTATGGGCCGGAAGCGAACCGGGAACTTCTGGCGCCCAAAAAACGATAGCGGATATTTCACCTGGTGGGCCGCATCGACCAGAAGCGGATTGGGCAAGCGTTCCATGGCATGTAGCGTCGGGTGTCGCGCACCTGCTGGACCCCTGTTGATGACTGACCGATGCTGGCTTGGAGGCTGGGGAGTGGGGAGTCTCGGGGCGAACGACTATTTCATTCCGCCGAGGGCATTCGGCAGCGGCAAGGCCGGCCTTCAAAGTCCTTTGGCCGGGAAGTTGGTACGGATAGTCGGAATCAGGCAACACCCCTGTTTTCCGAGCTGGATTTTGAAGCCGTGAATGAGCGGCTATGATGAACGCGCCGAGTGCAAGTAAGGTCACGAAGGCCCCTACAATAAGCTTTAGAGGAGACTACGTCGATGACGAACGTGCGCGCCCTTGTCCTTGAACGCCAACACGAACTCAAGCTGCGTGACATCGATCTGCCACAGACCGTCGGCCCGGGCGAAGTTCGCATCAAGATCCATACGGTGGGCATCTGCGGCTCCGACGTGCACTACTATACGCATGGCCGCATCGGCCCGTTCGTGGTCGAAGCGCCGATGGTCTTGGGCCATGAAGCCGCCGGCACCGTCGTCGAAACGGGGGAAGGCGTCGAGCATCTGAAGGTCGGCGACCGCGTCTGCATGGAGCCGGGTATCCCCGATCTCAATTCGCGGGCGAGCCGGCTCGGCCTCTACAACATCGATCCAGCGGTCAGGTTCTGGGCAACGCCGCCGATCCATGGCGTGCTGACGCCCTATGTCGTCCACCCCGCCAACTACACTTTCAAACTGCCCGACAATGTCAGCTTCGCCGAAGGCGCCATGGTGGAGCCCTTCGCCGTCGGAATGCAGGCGGCTGCCAAAGCAAAGATCGCGCCGGGCGACACGGCGGTGGTGATTGGCGCAGGGCCGATCGGCACGATGGTGGCGATCGCAGCGCTCGCCGGCGGCTGCGCCCGCGCCGTTGTTGCAGATCTCGCCCAACCCAAGCTCGACATCGCCGGCGGCTATCAAGGCGTGATCCCGATCAACGTCCGCGACAAGAACCTGGCGGCGGAAATAAAGCGCCTGACCGATGGCTGGGGCGCCGACGTGGTGTTTGAATGCTCGGGCTCGTCCAAGGCATGGGAGACCCTGCTCGATCTGCCGCGGCCCGGTGGCGCGGTAGTGGTGGTCGGCCTTCCGGTGGCGCCGATCGCATTCGATGTCGCCACCGCCTCGACCAAGGAAGTCCGCATCGAGACTGTGTTCCGATATGCCCACCAATATGAGCGGGCAATCGCGCTGATGGGGTCGGGCCGGGTCGACCTAAAGCCACTCATTTCGGCGACCTTCCCCTTCGAAGATTCCATCACCGCCTTCGACCGAGCAGTCGAAGCTCGGCCGGCGGACGTAAAGCTGCAGATCCTGTTGCCGGATTAAGGGGAGTTCCAAAAAGCCCCCGGGTTGTCCTCCCGATCTCCTGCTTTCGTAGCCTTCCTTGGGCTGCCAAAATTGGCGGCGGCCCTGAGCGCTTTTGATGCTGGTCCACGGCATTTGCCGGCGGCGCTCCCTCCAAAAACAACCCCGTACCCGGCGATCACGGCATCCTCTGGGACCACGACCAAAAACCCCTGAGCCTGATGGAACCGACACTTGACAAATCGGCGGCCGTCCGACACGTTCTTAACAAAAGGCACAACAAACTTACAAAAGTTCAAGTTGGCACAATCTGGCCGACAGGGAGAAGGCCGATGCGTTTGTGTGACCGAGCGGAGATTTGCGCGTGAGCACGGTAACCGTGACCCGCGAAACGCCCAGATGGGCCCTGCCCCGGTTCATGACGGCCGAGCATCCTTTCCCCTGGCTCGCGCCGATCACGGTGATGCTTCTCGTTTTCGGCATCTATCCCCTCGCCTATTCGGTCTGGCTGTCGTTTCACAAACGCAATGTCGTCTCCCGACAGCTCGACTTCGCCGGGCTCCACCAATGGACGCGCGCCTTCTCGGATGCGCGTATGTGGCATTCGCTGGAAACCACGCTGATCTACACCTTCGTCGCGCTTGCGGTTCAGCTTGCGCTCGGCATCCTCATCGCGCTCCTGCTTGACACCGATCGCAAAGGTTACGGGGTGCTGCGGGCGCTGATGACACTGCCGCTGGTGGTGCCGCCGGCGGTGACCGGAATGATGTTCCTGCTGATGCAGGACGGTTCTTTCGGTGTCCTGTCGTTCTACCTCTATGCCCTCGACCTGATCTCGCCGGCACAGCCGATCCTGACGCAGCCCGGAACCGCATTGGCGGCGATCCTGCTGGCAGACATATGGCAGTGGACGCCGTTCATGGTGCTCATCATCCTGGCAGGGCTCAGGGCGCTGCCGAAGGAGCCTTTCGAGGCAGCCGCGATCGACGGCGCCAACGGCATCCAGACGTTCTTGCGCCTCACATTGCCGATGCTGCGCAAGATGATAGCGGTCGCGGTGCTGATCCGCGGCGTCGATCTCTTTCGCATCTACGACTACGTCTACATCATCACCGCCGGCGGGCCTGGCACGGCCACCGAGACGCTTTCATTCTACGCTGGCCGTATCTACTTCACCGGAGACTTTCCCTATGCCGCGACCCTGTCGCTGATCGTGCTCGTCGTCTTGATCGTCGTGTCGAACCTCTTCGTCAGGCTGTTCAAGGTGAGGTTCTGATGGAGTCGTCGCGCGCCCAAACGATCGCCCGTGACGTGCTCGCAGTCCTGGTGGTGGCGATCTTCATGTTCCCGATCGCGTGGTGGGCCCTGTCGTCCATCAAACCCTATTCGGCGATCTTCGACCGCAGCGGACCGGTCTACGTCGGATTCACACCGACGCCGGACAATTACCGCGTGACGTTGCTTGGCGTCTCACGCGTCGACATCGGCATGGAACAGGGCGGCGAGGCGGCCGGGGTCATCAAGGGTGGCGCCAGTTCCTATGATTCCCGTCAGTCGTTGCTCGACAGCGCCATCATAGCCGTCGGATCGACGGCGCTGACGCTGCTGCTGGCCACGCTGGCCGCCTATTGCCTGTCGCGAATGCAGTTCAGCGGCCAGCAGTCCTTCCTGTTCTGGATTCTCTCGCAACGTTTCATGCCGCCAATCGCGATCGTCATTCCGATCGTTTTCATGTTCCGCGATCTCGGCTTGCGCGATACTTATACGGGGCTCATCCTCGTTCACAGTTTGATCAACCTGCCGCTGGCGGTTCTGCTTTTGAAGTCGTTCTTCGACGATGTTCCGCGCGAGGTTGATGAGGCGGCGCTGATTGACGGCGCGACGCGCTGGCAGACGTTCCGACGCGTGGTCCTTCCCATGGTCAAGGGCGGCATCGCTGCGACGGCCGTGCTGTGTTTCATCTTTTCGTGGACCGAGTTCCTGCTCTCACTGTTCCTGACGACGTCGATCCGCACTGTGCCGGTGAAGATCTCGACCTTTGTCACCTCGACCGCGACCGAGTGGGGCTACATCACGGCGCTCGGCACGTCCGCGATCATACCCAGCTTCATCTTTATCCTGCTGGTTCAACGGCATCTGGTCCGCGGCCTCACCCTCGGATCGCTGAAGGAGTGAGGCGCAGACGAGAAGAACGACGACAAAAACGCAATGGAGGAACGATCATGAGCTTCAGTGAACACGACAAGAAGACATTCGTCGCCGATACCTGCAATGACTTTACGGCGCGCCGGATAACCAAACGCGACTTCATGAGGAAGATGGCGCTCGCTGGTGTCGGCTTTTCCGCCTTCGGATCAGCCATGCTAGGTGGCGGCCGCACCAGTCGGGGGATGCTGGGCCTCGGGGTTGAGGAAGCCCGCGCCCAGGACGCCGATATGCTGAAGTGGCTGGCCGACGTCGGCAAACCATATGCCGGCACCAAAATCCGCTACACCTCGGAAGCGACGCCGCCAACGATCGTTGCCAACCAGCTTGTCGCGGGTGAATTCACCAAGGCAACCGGCATTGAGGTGGAAGTCGAGATCGTGCCGCTGGAGCAGGTTCTCGCCAAGGCGACGCAAGACGTACAGGGCCAGCTTGGCACCTACGACGTCTACTATCTCGACCAGTCCTGGATGGCGACGTTTGCCCAGGATGTCGTCGATCCTCGCGAGTATTATGACCAGAACAAAGACCTGGCGATGCCCAACTTCGACTGGGACGATTTCTCCAAGCCGCTGGTCGACGGCATCGCCATGTACAACGGCAAACAGTGCGGAATTCCATTCGATATTCCGA
The DNA here is from genome assembly GCF_040320365.1 of Mesorhizobium sp. M0701. Taxonomy (NCBI): domain Bacteria; kingdom Pseudomonadati; phylum Pseudomonadota; class Alphaproteobacteria; order Hyphomicrobiales; family Phyllobacteriaceae; genus Mesorhizobium; species Mesorhizobium sp. M0701. The sequence continues at coordinate 74,904 of NZ_JAMYPO010000014.1, read as the reverse complement.
TCTTCATCCTGATGTACCGCAAGGATCTTTTCGACAAACACAACATTGCCCTGCCGACAGACCTCGACGCCTACCTCAAGGCCGTGCAGGCGCTCACAGAGGCAGAAAAAAGCAACGGCATCTTCGGCACAGCATGCCAGGCGAAGTCCGGCCATTATTCGCTGGAATGCGACTGGACCTTCGCATTGTGGGGCCATGGCGGTTCGATCTTCAACAAAGACAAGAAGTTTGTCGGCAATGACGAACGCGGCGTGGCCGGACTGCAATTCTATCAGGAGCTGGTCAAGAACTCGCCGCCGTCGGCGACGACGTGGACCTGGGACGGTCAGGGGCAGGCGTTGACACAGGGTCAGGCCGCCATGGCAATCACCTGGGGCGAGGATTTCCCCGGCTTCGACGCCAACGATTCCAAGGTCAAAGGCCTGTTCGAGGCCCTGCCCGCGCCGAAGGAAGTTCCTGGCCGTCGCGCCGCTGCCGATTGCGGCTTCAACGAAATCCCGGCCGTCGGCCACCAGGGTGGCTCGACGATTTCGCTGTCGCAATATTCCAAGAACAAGGAAGCGGCATGGCTGTTCATGCAGTGGGTCTGCTCGAAGGATGTGATGGCGCGGGTATCGACGCTCGGCGGCGGCGCCTCGCCGATGCGCAATTCCTCTTTTACAGATCCTCGGGTCAAGGCGAAGGCCGTTGTCGGCCCCGGAACGACACGCCATTTCGACGCGATCAAATACACTATCGACAACCAGATGGGATCTGAGCCGGACATGCCGATCTGGGCGGATCTGTCGAACAACGACATTCCGGTTGAGCTCGGCAAGTTGCTTACGGGCCAAGACTATGGCGGCGATGCCAAGGCTTGCCTGGATGCCATTGCCGGCATTGTCGACGGCAAAGTCAAGGACGCCGATCTTTAGCGGCTAATCAGTGATTTGGGGGCGGAGGCGGTTTCGACCGCCCTCGCCCGTTGGCAACGTGGCGGCAATGGTTCCTGATCTCGTCATCGGCATTGATTCCTCGACCTCGGCAACCAAGGCGATCGCCTGGGACCGCAATGGTCTGGCCGTGGCTGAAGGTCGTGCACCCCTTGCAATATCCAACCCGCGTTCGGGCTATTTCGAGCAGGATCCGGCCGAATGGTGGGCCTCGACGGTCACGGCGCTTCGTGGTGTCGCGGCAACAGTTTCGCCGGCACGCATTGCCGCCCTTGCGATTGCCAACCAGCGCGAAAGCTTCGGACTTTTCGACGAGCAAGGCGAAGCGGTCGGGCCGGCGACGCTCTGGCTCGATGAGCGCGCCCGTGGGAAAGCACGTCGCTTCGGCGAGAGTTTCGGCGCGGCACGCGTCCACGCAATATCCGGCAAGCCGCTGGACGTCATTCCTTGCCTCTACCGCATGATCTGGTTTCGCGAGCAAGAGCCCGAGATTTTTGCCCGCGTGGAGCGGATGGCCGAAGTCCACGGCTATCTGGCCTTTCGCTTGAGCGGCCGGTGGGTGACGTCCACCGCATCCGCCGACCCGATGGGCATACTCGATATGCGGGCTATGGACTGGTCGAACGATATACTGGAGGCAGCGGGCGTCGCCCGGCGCATGATGCCAGACCTGGCGCGGCCCGGCACCGTTCTAGGCCAACTAACTTCGGAAGCGGCCATTTCGACGGGCCTGCGCGAGGGCACGCCGATCATCGCCGGCGGCGGCGACGGTCAATGCGCCGGCACGGGCGCAGGTGTGTTGCAGCCGCGATGCGCTTACATCAACCTCGGCACGGCGGTCGTCTCCGGCAGCTTCGGCACGGACTACGTCCACGACCAGGCCTTCCGCACCGAAACGGCGGTCGCCGATGATGGCTACATCTACGAGACGTGCCTTCGCGCCGGCACTTTTCTTGTCGACTGGATGGCGCGCGAAATGCTTGGCGTCGATCTGCATGGCGCAAATGATGCCTTGGAGACGCTCGAGGCCGAAGCCGCTGCCAGCCCGATCGGCGCAGGCGGCATAATGCTCCTGCCCTACTGGCAGGGCGTCATGGACCCACACTGGGATAGTGCGGCCCGTGGTGTGATTGCCGGGCTTTCGGGCTCGAGCCGCCGCGGCGACATCTATCGCGCCGTGCTGGAAGGCATAGCGCTGCATCAGGCCGCGACAAGTCAGCGGGCGGCTGCGGCTGCCGCCCAGACCATCGACCAGTTCATAGCGATCGGCGGAGGAGCGAAGTCCGACCTGTGGATGCAGATTCTGGCGGATGCACTCGATCGTCCCGTAAAACGTTCGACGACTGTCGAAGCCTCCTCGCTAGGCGCGGCGATGGCGGCGGCAAAGGGGGTGGGCTGGTTTTCCACCATCGCCGAAGCGTCGCTCGCAATGGCCAGCGAGCCGGCCAAAACCTTCGAACCGAACACGAAACGGGCCGCGCTCTACGCCGAACTTCTTGCGATCCATGCTGATCTTTGGCCAACGCTTGCAGCCTGGAACCAACGCCTCGCGGCCTTCATGGAGGCCGATCATGGCTGAAACGACCAACTGGAACGCGTTGATCGAGGACGTTGTCGCTGGACGCTGGACAGATCCCAAGACAGGCGCGGCCGCGGTCCTGCCGTTCCAGACGATCGAATTGCTGGAGACGACGGAAGGCCGCGAGGCGGATCTCGTTGCGCCGCTGAAGCTAGGCAGCCGCATCGCCGTGGTCTCCGATATCAACACCGTCGATGTGATGGGCAGGCGCGTCGCGAAGGCGCTGCGTGCCATCGCCGACATCGACGAAATCGTGCTGCCTGACGGCCTCGACTGCGATGAGGCAATGATCCAGATGGTCAGGGAGAAGACGCGTCACGCCGACGGCGTCGTGGCCGTCGGATCCGGCGTTCTCAATGACGGCTGCAAGCATGCAACCTTTCTCGACGAGCGGCCCTATGCCGTCTTCGGCACGGCCGCCTCGATGAATGGCTACGGCGCCTCGACAGCGTCGGTGACCTTGGCCTCCGGGCTCAAGATCTCGCTGCCTTCACACGCGCCCCGGGGCATCTTCCTGGACCTTGGCGTGTCGGCCGCAGCGCCCGCCTGGCTCAGCGCCGCCGGGCTTGGCGACAGCCTCTGCCGCTCCACGGCCCAGATCGACTGGTGGGCTTCGCATCGGCTGTTCGACACTTACTATTCCGAGGTGCCCTACCAGCTGCAGGCGGGCGATGAGGAGCCGATGCTGGCCCATGCGCCTGGCCTTGCCAGGCATGACGTCACCGCTGTCGGGCATCTCCAGCGCGTCCTGACGCTGTGCTCGATGGGCGTGTGCTTTGCCGGCGTTTCCCATCCCGGGTCCATGGGAGAGCACCAGATTTCCCATTGGGTCGACATGTTCGCGCAAGACCATCATCCCGGCACCACGCACGGCCAGCAGGTCGGGGTTGCCTCGCTGGTCATGGCGCGGCTGCAAGCGCGGCTGCTGGACAGGGAAAAGCCGCCGCAGGTGAAGCCGACCGCCATCGACGAGGCGGCGATGCTGGCCCGTTATGGCGCGCAACTTGGACCACTTTGCATTGCCGAGATGAAGAAGACGGCACTCGACGCCAGCCAGTCGGAAATCTTCAACCGCAGGCTTGCGGAAATCTGGCCGGCGCTGCGCCAGGAGGTTCGGCCCATGGCAATGCCGGTCGCCCGCATGGAGGCAGCACTCAAGGCTGCGGGAGGGCCGGTCACCGGCGCGGAACTAGGCCTGCCGCGCGCGCTTTGGCACGACGCCATTCGCTATTCGCGAGAAATCCGCGGCCGATGGTCCTTTGTCAACCTGGCCGCCGATGCGGGACTCTTGGAAGAGTTTCTGGAGAGCGAATGGTGAGAGCGCATCCGATCGCCAATCGCTCGCATGGCGAAAATGCGATCCAACCGGCAAGGGCAATCGAAGGGTAGCAATTTATGGCGTCTGTCACCATCAGCAACATAAAGAAGGACTATGGCGCCCTCTCCATTATCGATGGACTCGATCTCTCGATCGAGGATGGCCAGTTCGTCGTTCTGTTGGGGCCCTCCGGCTGCGGCAAGTCCACTTTGTTGCGCATGATAGCCGGTCTCGAGCCCATCACGTCCGGTGAGATCGCCATAGGCGACAGGGTCGTCAACATGCTCCATCCCAAAGACCGCAACATCGCGATGGTCTTCCAGAATTACGCGCTTTACGCGCACATGACCGTCTTCGACAACATGGCCTTTTCCATGCAGTTGAAGAACCGCCCAACCGAAGAAATCAAACAGAAGGTCGGGTGGGCGGCATCGATTCTCAACCTGACACCCTATCTGGAACGGTATCCCCGCCAGCTTTCGGGCGGCCAGCGGCAGCGCGTCGCCATGGGTCGCGCCATCGTGCGGGACCCAACTGTGTTCCTGTTCGACGAGCCCCTGTCCAATCTCGATGCCAAGCTGCGCGTGCAGATGCGCACCGAAATCAAGGAACTCCACCAGCGGCTGAAGACCACCACAGTCTATGTCACGCATGACCAGATCGAGGCCATGACCATGGCCGATGTCATCGTCATCATGCGCGACGGCCACATCGAGCAGATCGGGCGCCCGCTCGATGTCTACGATCGCCCGGCAAATCTCTTCGTCGCCTCCTTCATCGGCTCGCCCGCAATGAACATGTTCCATGGCGAGGTGGCTGCCGAGCGCGACGTCTGGGTGGTGCGGACCGACGAGCTATCGCTCCCGCTGCCGCCAGGGGCTGCGGTCCGGCCCGGCCAAAAGGTGATCTACGGCATTCGCCCCGAACATCTTCGACCAGTGGCCGACGGGCGCGGCATTCCGGCGAGGATTACGGTTGTCGAGCCGACTGGCCCCGAAATCCACATCTTTGCCAGCATGGGCAACATCGCGATCTGCTCGGTGCTGCATGACCGCATGGAGCTCGCTCCAGGAGCTGTGATCCATCTGGAGCCGGCGCCTGAGCGAATCCACCTGTTCGACCAAGGTAGCGGCGAGCGGCTGGACAAGGGAAGAAGTTGAATGGCGCGGATCCTCATCCTCGGCGCCGGCGTCATGGGCTCTGCCATGACGCTTCCGGCCGCTCACGCTGGTAACCGCATCACTCTTGTCGGGACCCATCTCGATGAGGAGATCGTCGGCTCCGTGGCCAGCACAAGTCATCACCCACGCCTCAACATCACTCTGCCTGATGTGGTAACCGCCTGTTCCTGGACCGAATTCGGGGCGGCGATGAACGATGGACCCGATCTGCTTGTACTCGGCGTCTCGTCGGCCGGCATTCCTTGGGCGATCGACCGCATTGCAGAAAGCATCAAGTCGCCCGTGCCGATACTGATGATTACGAAAGGACTTGCAGCAAGCGACGAAGGCGTGGAAATCCTGCCACATCTACTTGCCCGCGAGATCGAGCAACGCACTGGCTTGTCTGTCCCGGTCATGGCCGTCGGCGGACCGTGCATTGCCGGCGAACTGGCGGCGCAGCGCGACACCTCTGTGATCATGGCCGGGCACGATCCCGACCAGGTCGCCGCGGCGTCCCGCATTCTGCGCGCGCCTTTCTATCATGCGCGATCGTCATCCGATCTCGTCGGCGTCGAGATCTGCGCTGCGTTCAAGAATTTCTACACACTCGCCGTTGGGGCTCCCGTCGGGCTGCTCGAGCGCGACGGCAAGGCGCCCAATGGCGCGCTCATGCACAACCTAGCCTCGTCGCTTTTCTCGCAGTCCCTCGCCGAGATGGCGATTCTGGTCGAAGCTCTGGGTGGAAAGGTCGAAACAGTGCTGGGGCTGGCCGGCTCCGGCGATCTTTATGTGACCTGCCAGGCGGGCCGTAACGGTCGCATGGGGCGCCTGCTCGGCCGCGGCCTGCCCTATTCGGTGGCGAAGCGCGAACATATGAGTTCGGACACGGTCGAGGGCGCGCAACTGGCGCTGGACCTTGGTCCGACTTTGAAGAATATGATGGCCCGGGGTGTACTTCCCCACGATCGCCTGCCGCTGACGAGGGCCATCATCGACGCAATTTGCCATGATGCTCCGCTGGTTTTGTCCTTCGACCGCTATCATCGAGGCTAGCGGAGCCGGGAGACTCGATTGATGCCTCATATCGATGAGCACATGGCTCCGCCGAACCCGCTCGGGACCCGCTGCCGCGGAGTGGACAGGATGATCTGATGGAGAAACCAGCACGAAAGAAACGCGACGGCCGCCAAGCCGTCACGAGTTCCGTCACGGCCGATCGCGAGGAAGGGCTGCTCGTGCGCGCCGCCTGGCTTGCTTATGTCGGTGACCTGACGCAGGCGCAAATCGCCAAGGCTCTTGGCCTGACACGCCTTCGCGTCAACCGGATGCTGGCGCATGCCCGTCAGCGGGGGATCGTTCAGATTCGCATCAATTCCAAGGTGGCGAACTGCATCGAGCTGGAGAACCGGCTGCGGGACGCCTATGGCGTTTCCGACCCAATCGTGGTTCCGACACCGCCCGATCCTACCCTGGTGCCACAGGTGATCGCAGCCGCTGCCGGTGAAGCCCTGTCGCATAGAATCCGTGACGGGATATCGGTGGGCGTGGGATGGGGACGGACGCTCCAGCTTAGTCTGCGGTCAGTGACCGTACGCCCCGTCAAAGGCATGTCGGTCGTTTCCCTGCTTGGCGGGCTCACGCGTGGATCGGCGATCAACATCTATGAAATCGCCTCGCGGCTCGCGGCGCTTTTCGATGCGGAATGCTTCTACATCGCAGCACCGGTATTCACGGATACGGAGGCCACGCGCGATCTGCTTATGCGCCAGTCTATTCTGGAAGACGCCTTCACCCATGCCCGCGACGTTGACGCCGCTTTCGTTTCGGTGGGCGCGGTGCACAAGGACGCCACCATCTTTCGGATCGGACTGGTAGGAGACGATGATCTCAGATCGCTCCGCGAAGCCGGAGCCGTCGGCGATATTTGCGGCCACTGGATCGGCGCCGACGGACAACTCGTCGATCACCCGCTAAACAGCCGTGTCATCGGCCTCGCCCCCGAACATCTGCGCGACGTCGACACTGTGATCTTGCCCTCCGGCGGCCTCGACAAGGTTCCGGTGCTGCGCGCCGTGTTGCGTCTGGGAGTCGTCGATGTGCTGATCACCGACGAGAAAACCGCTGAGGCGATCCTTGCGGAAGGCGCAGACTGATCTCTACCAGCAGAGCGGCTCGCAAGTGATCGCTTCTCCGCGTCACAGAACCTCGTGGATTTCCTCGATCGAAGTCTCGCCGATGCGCTTGTCGAGAACGATCTCGCCGCGCGCCATCGCCACGACCCGGTCACAGCATTCGAAAACATGATGCATGTTGTGGCTGATGAAGACGCTGGTGATGTTCTGGGCCTTGAGGGCGCGAACGAAGCCGATCACCTTTCGCGTCTCCTTGACCGAGAGATGATTGGTCGGCTCGTCGAGGATCATGACTTTCGACTTGAAGTGCATGGCCCGGGCGATCGCCACGCCTTGGCGCTGGCCGCCCGACAGTTCGCCGACCAGCGCATCGGGCGACCTCAGATGCAGATCGACGTCGGCGATCGCCTTGACGCTTTCGTCACGCATGCGCTTCTGATCCAGGATGCCGATGCCGAAAACCGAGCCCTTCACCGGCTCGCGTCCGATGAAAACGTTGCGGGCGATGGTCATGGTCGGGACCATTGAATTGTACTGGTAGATCGTCTCGATGCCCCGATCCATGGCGTCGCGCGGGTTCGAGAATCGGACCGGTTCACCTTCGATCCTGATCTCGCCGCCATCGGGCTTTTGGGTGCCTGACAGGATGTTGATCAGCGTCGATTTGCCGGCGCCGTTGTCGCCGACAAGGCCCAGCGCCTCGTCTGGATAAATGTCCAGAGTGACGTTCTTCAAGGCGTGGACGCCGGAATACCATTTCTGGAGTCCCTTGATCGCGATGATGGGTGCCGCCATGATCAGGTCTCCACCTTCATTGCCCTGCCCCGCTTTCGAAGCCAGGCGTTCACGACGACCGCGAAGATAGTCAGGAAGCCGATTGCCATCTTGAACCAGTTGGCGTCAACCTGGCTCAGCACCAGTCCGTTGTCGATGACGCGGATCAGGGCAGCCCCGATGATGCCGCCGAAGATGGTGCCAATGCCGCCAGTCAGCGAGGCGCCACCGATGACGGCAGCCGACACAGCTTGCAACTCCAGCCCCTCGCCGATCGAAGGCAGCGGCGCGCCGAGCCGCATCACCTGAATGGTGCCGGCAAAGCCGGCGAGCACCGAACAGATCATGAAGCAGGCGACCTTCACCCGGGCCGTCGGGATCCCCATCGATTGCGCGGCGGGCAGAAAGCCGCCGGTGGCGCGCACCCAGTTGCCGAAATTCGTGCGCGACAGAAGCACCGTCGCCAGGATTGCCACGGCGAGAAACCAGAAGAACGACATGCGAAAGAGGTCGCCCGGCCCCACATAGATCGTAAACAGCCATTTGGGCAGAGCGTTGGCCGGGATGACAGGAGGGAAGCCACCGGAGATTACCACCGTCAGCGAACGCGCGATGAACAGCATGCCAAGCGTGGTGATGAAACTTGGTATCGCGAAACGAATCGTTATGAACCCGTTGAAGAAGCCAATCAGGGCGGCGATGGCGAGCCCGGCGGCAAAAGCCGGCGCCAAAGGCCGGTGTCGAAATACACCGTGGTGTCCGGGTGGGCAGACAGATAGGCGCCAACACGATCGGCGACGACGGCGCCATCTGTGCCGGTGTCGAGCCGTTCAATGACCACTTCGCGTCCGGCATTCGCGGCCTTGTATTCCTCAAGGAACTTCATGACGCCGGCAGCGCGCTGTTCCGACCAGTTCTGACCGGGCGCGGAGACGCCGACGAGCGCCCTGATCTTGCCTTCCTTGGGGAAGAACTCGGACATCTTCTTGCCGAGTTCGTAGCCGGCGGGAATGAAGCCCTGGCCGATGAAAGCCTGGCGGGCATTGCCGGCTGCACCCTCGGTGTCGTCGACGTTGGACGCGATGACCGTGACGCCGGCAGCGCGCGCGTCGGCGATGATCTGGTCGAAGGCATTGTTGTCGACGATCGAGGTGATCAGCGCGTCCGGTTTTGCCGCGAGTGCCGCCTGCATGTTGGCCGATTGTTGCTCGATCGAGCCTTCGGTCTGCGTGAAGACCATCTGGCAATTGGCCTGGATCTTGGCGCAGGCGTCGTCAAACCCCTTCTTCACCGCCTGCCAGAACGGGTTCGACGCCGACGAATGATGCGTGAAGACGATGTTCATCGGCTCCTGTGCGCGTGAGCCGATTGCCGAGCCTCCAGCCAGTACTGCTGCCAAGGCTGCCGAGATAAGTAGCTTCTTCATGGTTCTCCTCCTCCGTAGAAAGCTGCTTCAGGTTGTTTCAGAGAGTAGATGCGTCGCTCACCCGTCGAAGCGCCGTGAAGGCGCGATCGATCTCCGGGTTCAGTTCCATGCCGAGGCCCGGTCCGGGAGGCACGGTGATCATGCCGTTCTTCACCTGCGGCAAAGCGGTCACAAGGTCGCGGTACCAGGTCTTGTAAAAGGCCCTGACACTCTCCTGGACAAGCGCGTTCGGCGCATTCAGCGACAGGTGGGTCGATGCGCCGAGCACCACTGGACCGGTGCAGTCGTGTGGCGCGACCGGCAGATGCCATGCTTCAGCCATGGCAGCGATCTTGCGCGCCTCCGAGAGCCCGCCGCACCAGCTGATATCAAGCATGATGACACCGGCCGCTCCAGTTTCGAGAAGGTCGCGGAAGGCCCACCGGGAACCGAGCGTTTCAGAAGCCGATATCGGCGCCAGCGAAGCCTCGGCATAGCGTTTCAGGCTGGACAGGCTGTCCATCCTGATCGGATCTTCGTGCCAGAAGGTCTTGTAGGGGGCAAGCTCGCGAGCGATCTGCATGGCCGGCAGCAGCTGCCACATTGAATGGAATTCAACCATGATGTCCATCTTGTCGCCGACCGCATTGCGGATTTTCTCGAATGGCGCCAGCGCGGAATTCAAGTCGGGCTGCGATATGTACTGGCCGCGCGTTTTCTCGGCGGCCATGTCGAAGGGCCAGATCTTCATGGCCGTGATGCCTTCCTCCAATAACGAATGCGCCAGTTCGTCGGCGCGGTGAAGGAAGCCGTTCAGATCATCATAGGCGTCGCCGGGCTTATCGAGCCCGTAGTTGGCCGTCGTCTGCCCGGTGGCCTTCTTGATGTATTCGGTTCCGGCACAGGTGTTGTAGGTCCTGATCTCGTGCCTGGTGAACCCGCCGAGGAGTTGTGCGATCGGCTGACCGGTCGCCTTTCCGAACAGATCCCAAAGCGCGATGTCGAAAGCGGAATTGCCCCTGACTTCCGCGCCCGTCGATCGGAAACCGAGATAGCCGACGAGGTCGGCGGCAAGCAGGTCGATCTGCAAGGGGTCGCGCCCGATCACGCACGGCGCGACATATTCGTGCAGATAGGTCTCGACGGTTTCAGCCATGAAGAAGGTCTCGCCGAGTCCGACGAGGCCTTCGTCCGTGTGAACCAGGACCCAGAGAAGGTTCGGCCGCTCCTTGAGCCGCAGCGTTTCCAGTTTCGTGATCTTCATTGCGCCCCTGCTCCTCAGGCGATGCCGGCCGCCAGCAGGGCCTTGACGCTCTCGTCAAAATGCCTCGCCATCAGGTCACGCGCCGACTGGGGATCACCGGTCTCGATTGCTTCGGCGAGGTCGATATGGATCTGGATCATCGCCAACTGCTCGGCATCCGAAGGGCGGCTCCGCCAGCCGATCGGCCAGGTCTGGCGCGATACGCGCTCGAACGCGCCGACGATGAGGCTGAAAACCGGATTCTTCGCAGCCTTGGCGATTTCGAGGTGAAAGGCGAGATCGTGCTCCATGACCTGTTCCGGCCGCTGGAAATTCTCGCGCATGGCGAGCGCGTGCGTCCTGATCCTTTCCACTTCGTCGGCTGTTCTGCGCAAGGCCGCCAGCATGGCGGTGCGGGTCTCAATCGTGCGGCGCACGTCGTAGATTTGCTGCACCGTGATCTGCTCGGTGTGGACGCCATGCTCGATCACCAGTGACATGGCGCCATAATCCAGCTCGGCGACGGTAGCCCGTCTGCCCGCCCTCAGGTCGATAAGCCGCATGGCGGCGAGCGAGCTGAAGGCCTCGCGAACCACGGTACGCGAGACGCTCAATTGTCTCGAAAGCGCGGCCTCGCTGGGCAGCCGGTCGCCGGGCCCGAGCTCATGCGCGCGGATATGGCGCGTGATCTCGCCGATCGTGTTGCTGACCAGACTCGCTGCGTCGGAATGTTTTGCGGATACGGCCGTGCTCACGCAATCTCCAGTTCAGGAGTGGGCAAACCTGTATGGCAGGTTTTCCAGATATGTTGATAGTACATAGGAAAGCTGTATGTCAATCGAGCCGTCGCCGGGAGACCGTCGGCATCGTCGCCGGGAGACCAGTGACCCGACGCTTGCATGACCGCTGCGGTTGACGCGACCGATGCCGGTCGGCCGGGTGCGGGAGCCTGCGTGAACGAACAGCGATCATCGCACTTGGGTAGGGCAGACATTCTCGTCGTGAACCCCGGCGGGCGGCCGACCATGCCGCCCGAAAATATCTCGGCGGACGATTCACTGATATTTCGATCGACGCACCCCATATGACCGGAAAGAGTGTCACTTGAGGACTTGCCTATGCTGATTTCGCGTTGGGGACGGTTTGCAGTTTTGTTTGCGGGGTTGTTCCTGGCATTTTCCATGGTCGCGGTGGATCACGCCGACGCGCGCCGTGGCGGCAGCTTCGGCAGTCGCGGCATGCGCACTTTCCAGCCGGTCCCGCCGACCAGAGTTGCGCCGCAACCGGCCGCACCGGTCGAGCGCTCGATGACGCCCAATGCGGCAACGAACAATGCGGCCCGTCAGCCGCAGGCATTCCAGCGCCCGGGCTTCTTCAACGGCCTCGGCGGATCGATGATGCGTGGGCTGCTTCTCGGCGGTTTGATCGGCGTTCTTCTGGGCCATGGGTTCGGCGGCTTGGCCGGCATGTTGGGTCTTTTGCTGCAAGTACTGCTGTTCGGCGGCGCGATCATGCTGGCGATTCGCTTTTTCCGCTCGCAGGCGGCGCAAAGCCCAGCGCCCGCTATGGCGGGTGTCTCGCGCGCTACAGCGAGCTTTGGGCGCAACGCAGCAGCCCGGCCCGAGCCAAGCAACGCCACAGCGTTCCCCATTCGGGCTATTGGGTCAGGATATGGCGGAACGAGCCAAGGCAATCCTTCCCAAGCCAGTGCTTCCGATGAGATCACACTCACCCAAACCGACCTCGACACGTTCCAGCAACGGCTGACGGAAGTTCAGGAGGCGTTCGGGCGTGAGGACCATGCTGCATTGCGCCGGTTGGTGACGTCCGAGATGGTGTCCTATCTGTCCGAGGAACTTGCCGACAATGCCAAAAAGGGCGTCAGGAACGATGTATCGGACGTCGGCCTGGTGGAGGCCGATATTGCGGAAAGTTGGCGGGAGGGTGATCGCGACTACGCGACGGCTGCTTTGCGCTATGAGTCTCGCGACGTGACCCGCGACCGCATCAGCGGCAAGATTGTCGAGGGCCAGGCCGATCAGCCGACGGAGACAACCGAACTGTGGACCTTTACGCGGCAGGACGGCGGTGACTGGAAGCTTGCCGCAATACAGCAGCCTGGCTGATGTGCTTGCCTTCATTGAGATGTCTGCGCAGAGGTTGTTCAGGTTTCGCGCTACCACTCGAAGGCCAGCGCCCTTTTCGCGCGCTTGATCAATCCGTCACGGACTGATGTGGTAGCCCACCAGGGCGCGCCGGCATCGCCTTGGGCCGGTCGGTCAATCGAGTCTTTAGCACATCGATGAGGCTGATTGTGATGGCGATCACCGCAGGTCCGAGGACAAGGCCGGATGCTCCGAACAAGACGATGCCGCCGACCGCGCCGATAAAGGCCACCACCGTGTGGAGGCGCAACCGGTTCCCGACAAGCATCGGATAGAGCAGATTGTCGATGCCACCGACGATGACGCCGCCCCAGACGGTCAATATCGCCGCGCTGGCCCAAGCCCCCTCCAATGCGAGATAGACCGCTGCGGGCACCCAGATCACAAACGCCCCGAGCACAGGCACGATGGCAAGAAGTCCCATGACAAGGCCCCAAAAGACCGGGGTGGGCAGGCCGAGCCACCAGAATATCAGGCCACCCAATGTCCCCTGGACGGCGGCAACGAACACGGTGCCGAGTAGTGTTGCATGGACGGTCTCCGCAAAGCGGGACAAGATGTAGGCTGTCTCCGGCGCGCGCAGGGGCGAAAGGCCCGCGACGGCTTGCAGGCCATGTTGGCGGTCGCGCAGAAAATAGAACAGAAGATAAAATGTCAGGCCGAACATCGCGACTTGATAGATGGAGCCACGCAATAGCGATGTGCTTTGTCCCGTCAGCCATTGCACGAATGCGGCGACTGAACCGGCCGGATCGAATTGGTTCTCGATCCATTGGGCAATGGCCGAAAGCGTGGGATAGCCAGACATGAAGCCGTCTGCGTCCCAACCGCGGATGACCTCCTCCAGATAAGTCGCTCCGTTTACCGCCTCGCGAACGAGCTGTTGTGCGACGAGCGCCAGCGGCAGGCCGACAGCGATCGCCGCGAAGCTTACCGATATCAGCGCTGCCAGGTTTCGATTTCCGACCCGTCTCTCAACCCACCGATGAGCCGGAGACAGAATGATTGCCAGGACGAGCGCCCAGGTCAATGCCGGCAAAAAAGGCCACGCCAGCAGATAGCAGACATATAGACCGATCGCCGTCGCTGCCAGGACGCCGAGCAATTTCAATTGTTTTACATCCGGCATCTGTTTCAGATCGGGCATCTCTCGCCGTCTCGCAAGCCCAGCGAGCCTAATGGTTTTCCCGAAGAAAAGGCAGGTCGGTTGCCGTACCCGGTCAGGCTGCCGCTGAGCCGCTTCGAGTGACCTTCGGGGGATTTTGACGGCATGCAAATCGAACCTGATATCGCTCGCCTGCGCTTTGACGGCCTTTCAGCCCGTCTTTGACAGGCAGATGGGGCTTGAACAAAAGCGACGACAGGAAAACGCTTCAGAACTCCCAAGGAGATGTCAGAACGAGTCCTGCCGTCTCGAAGTCAGTCAGATTGCGCGTGGCGAGGCGGCCACCGTTTACTCGAGCGATCGCCGCGATCATGCCATCGGGTGCCGACATGCCGCGTCCCTGGCGAGCAGCAGCACCCAAAATTTCCCCATAAACCAGCGCAGCCTCTTCTGTCAGACCGGAGATGCGAAACGCCGGCGCCAGTCCGCCAACCCTTGCTCCAGCCGTTCGGCACGTTGATCCGGGTCTTATCTTCTGGATGCGGAAGGCGATCTCGGCAATCGTCACGGTTGGAAGCGCGAGTTCGGCATCGTATCGGATCAGCCAGGCAATGACTGCCTCGTCTGGGGTCCTTTCAACGTTTCGGAAACGACGTTGGTATCGACAAAGATCAAAGCTCGACGCCTCGATTCGGCCGGCGACTCTCACGGATCACCGCCTCAAGGTCGATGTCTGTGCCGGATTGCGCTGAAAGCCGCGGATAGAAGGCAGAAGCAGGCTCACGACCGGCCTCGCGGACCTCGTAAGATTCGAGGGCGCGCTCGACCACCTCCGCAATCGAGCGGTTTTCACGGCGGGCAAGCCGGTGTGCAAGATCACGCGCTTTAGCGCTGCGGACTGAGAGTTGTGGCTCGGCCATATCAGACTCCTTGGCACCCATCGTATAGGCTCCTGCTAGCAAGATGGCTTCTGATGGCTTGATGTCAAAATCGATCTTGCAGGGCGTGTTGCGGCTTCGCTTGACAGCTTGCGTCCGAGCCCGATGGACTTGGCCAGTGCCGAGCGACAAACGGCGTAGACGCATTTTCCGAACCAATCGAGCGGGCCAACCTTGCTCTGGGGCGCGCGCTGTCGGCTCGCGCTCCTGCTTCAACGATGTCGCCGAGGCGCGTGGTCCGGCCCGTCATCCAAACCTGCCAGCGAATAGCTCGTGCTTCGCCCGCCGGCTTCATCTCTCACGAGTATCCCTTGCGCCAGGAGATCATTGATATCCCGCAAGGCCGTGTCAGGTGAGGTCTTGGTCAGCACTGCCCATTTCGAGGAGGTGAGCTTGCCTTCGAAGCCGTCCAGGAGCCGATTGACGACTTTGCGCTGGCGTTCGCTTAGAGGTCGTTGGACCATCTCCTCCCAAAAACGGGCCTTTCGCAGCACATTGGCCAAAATCTCCTCGGCCCCGCTGAAGGCGCGGTCGAGACAGCTTAGAAACCATTGCAGCCAAGGGGTGATGTCGAGATTGCCCTTCTGCGTCCGTTCGAGGATGGCGTAGTAGTCCTTCCGCTCCGCCCGGATTTGCGCGGACATGCTATAGAACCGCTGAGCGCTGCCCTCCGATCGCGCCAACATCATGTCGGCGATCGCGCGGGCGATACGGCCGTTGCCATCCTCGAAGGGATGGATGGTGACGAACCATAGATGGGCGACCCCCGCCTTCAGAACGGGATCAAGCGGCGCGTAACCGTTGAACCAGTCGATGAACGCGGCCATTTCAAGCTCAAGCCGGGCCGCTGCTGGAGCTTCATAGTGGACTTTCTCCCGACCGATGGGACCTGAGACGACCTGCATCGGACCAGAGGCTTCATGCCGCCACGCACCGACGATAATCTTCGTCATGCCGCTGCGACCCGTCGGAAACAGGGCCGCATGCCAGGCGAACAACCGCTCATCCGTAAGTAGCGCCTGATAGTTCTGAGTTGCGTCGAGCATCATCTCGACCACGCCCTCGACATCGCGGTCGACCGGCGCCAGTGCGCCAATATCCATGCCCAGTCGGCGGGCGATGGAAGACCGCACCTGTTCCTTGTCGAGAATTTCACCCTCTATTTCGCTGGATTTGAGAACGTCCTCCGTTAGGGTCTGAAGCACCGCCTCGGCCCGCAATTCGAAGCCTAGCGCCTCCATCCGCCCCAGCAGCCGGCCCTGCCGATGGCGCACCGTCGCCAGTTGATCGGCAAGGTCCTGACTGCGCCACTTGAACTGCGGCCAGTTTTCAAGCTCGTAGATATAGGTCGCCATTCTCCGCACTCTTTGCGTCGAATATGGGCCTCAATCGTCGTATATGCAAGATCATTTGCCGCAATTTCTGCGGTGAATAGACCAGCTAAACACCGCATGGTCACGGCTTATGATTCCCCATTATCAGCTTGTTCTCTCAAAGACCTCCCGTTTGGCGCTATATCTCGTCAGGTTATGAGGCATTTTGCGATTAGGCAGTGAGAATGGCACTGGTCCAGTACTCCGACAATGGCTTCTTCGCTCCGCGCACGATTGCCGACGCCTTTCGCACGACGAGCGACGAAGTCGGCCGAACTGCCGGGCTGGGCAAGGATGCCGTCCAGCACAAGCAGCGGGTCCGGTCGGACAAGACCCACGGCCGATGTGGTCCACAAGGTCGAGCCGTGCCACCCTTCGCAAGATCGCCCGCCTTGCCGCTACGAATTGAGAGCTGTGGCTCGGCCATATCGGATTCCTTCAAGCATTACTTAAACCCACTGGACCCAAGGCGGTCGCCCTCAGTCCGCAGTAGACCTGCCCAAGCTCCACCCGTCCGAAGAGTCCGTGCGTTGCGGCCGCCCTAACGCCCGATGTGAGCGCCGCATCTACCGCTCGCGATTTCGCCTACCACGCTCCCGACGACCAGCTCCTGCGCTCATCGCTCCATCTGGCACGCGGAAAAGCTTGCTGAAACCGCTCGACCGCCATTCTATAAAGACGACTGACAAGGCCTCCCTTTGCCGGCATGATGCAAGCATCAACATCTGAGCGTTCCATGCTCAAATCGCCAAGAGTTGTTGAGAACTTCGGATGACCCGTATCGCAACCTTTAACGTCAACGGCGTGAACGGTCGCCTGCCCTTGCTCATCAAGTGGCTGGGTCAGACCGACTATGACATCGTGTGCCTTCAGGAATTGAAGACTTCGGATGAGAAATTTCCCGCGGAAGCCGTCAGGAACGCCGGTTATGGCGCGATCTGGCACGGGCAAAAGTCCTACAACGGCGTAGCTATACTCGCACGGGGAAAGGAGCCCCTGGAGCGTCGACGCGGCCTGCCGGGTGACCCTGACGATACTCACAGCCGGTATATCGAGGCAGAGGTGGATGGGATCGTCGTGGGGTGCATCTACCTGCCCAACGGCAATCCAGCGCCCGGCCCGAAATTCGACTATAAGCTCCGCTGGTTCGACCGTCTGATCAGCTACGGCCAGCTATTGCTCAAGGAGGGGATCACAAGCGTTCTGTGCGGCGACTACAACGTCGTGCCAACGCCGATCGATGCCGTGGTGCCGAGACGTTGGACGGGCGACGCAGTCTACTTTCCGGAGAGCAGGGAGGCCTACGCCGAAATGCTAGACAATGGCTGGATTGATGCCGTCCGCTGCATTCATCCGGAGAAGGGCATCTACACGTACTGGAACTTCTCCTACCGGGGCGGCTATGATCGGAGCTCCGGCCTGCGGATGGATCATCTCCTCGTCAGCCCATCACTTTCGAACAGGTTACGTGACGCGGGCGTGGACGCTGACTTGCGAGGCTGGGACAAGCCGAGTGATCATGTGCCCGCCTGGATACAGATCGACCTGTCGGCAACGAATTGAGTCATCCATTGTTCGGCGGGCGTCTTCGCCCACTGCTAACAGATGCCTTATGGGAAGTTCGTCCCCTGTCCTTGATGCTCACGCTGCCTTTCTGGCGGCCGCCCTAAACGGACGGTCAATGGTGAACGCATCTGGACGGATGGCTGCCTCAACCTGGCTCCAGGTCACGGGACGGGCGATTGGGAAGCCGGGTCGCGCTCGTGGGGAGAAGGCGCCGACAGCCGTGTTGCCGCGCCCATTGCGAAGGTAGTCGATGAAGATGCGGCCCTTTCGGGCTGCCGGCGCGGCGGAGAGCAGATAGCGATCAGGATGAGCTTCAGCGAGGCGCTTGGCGAACGATCGGGCAAGGAGCCGGGCATTGTCATGCGTGATCTTCGTCTCAAGTGGGGCCATCAGGTGAATGCCCTTGCCGCCCGTCACCTTCGGCCAGCTCTCCAGACCTTCCGCTTCCATGGTGTCGCGAAGTGCCAGCGCGGTCTCGATGACTTCATCCCACCCGACCTCCTCGCCCGGATCAAGGTCCAGAACGATGCGGTCGGTATGCTCGATGTCGTCAACGGTGGCATTCCAAGGATGCAGCTCTACCGCATCCATCTCGACCAGCCCCAGCAAGCCGGCAAGGTCGTCCACCCACACGCGCAAACCTTCGCCACCCTCGCGCTTTTGAACGCGCAACTGATGCACTGTTGCTGGGATCGTCGGCAGCGCGCCTTTGTGGTAGAAGGTTGCCCCGAGAGCATGGCGGACCAGCTTCAGCGGTCGGTGGCCGAGATGGACGAGTGCGTGATCGGCAACCCTCTGCCAATAGCGCGCAAGCTCTTCCTTGGAGGGCGAGACCGCGTCGGGCAGCAGTTGCAGGATGTTCTCGCTGAGAATGCCATGTTCCTGGGCTGGCCCACGTCGCTTTGATGGCGCCGGAGGCTTGGCCGGGATCGCCACGAGGTCTTCTCGCAGACCCTTGAATACTGCCTCGCGCAACACGCCGCGATCAGTGACGCCGCTGAACTGTACCTCGGCCAGCACCTCTGGCCTGACCCACGTCGCCTTCGGCTTCACGATGGGCTCTGACAGAGGCGACTTGCTGATGATCAGCGGGTCGAGCCGCTCTCGGACCAGGTGCGCAGCGCTCAAGGTGTAGCCGCTGCGAGCCTTCCCGGCATAGAGCAGTCGGTCGCCCTCGCGGCGACCGATGTAGAGGGATGCGATGCGGCGCGGGTGAGCGCCCAGCTTCTCGACAAATGCCACGATGGGGAAAGTGTCGCTCTTGATGCACTTCACCTTGAGCCAACTGGTCTGGACCCCTGAGCGGTAGGTGGCATCGGTGCGCTTGGAGACGATGCCCTCCAACCCCATACGGCAGGCATGTTCAAACACGTCCGTGCCGCCCACTTCCAAATGTTCTGCATAGGTCAATGTCGGCGCTGAGTTCTTCAGCAACTTCTCAAGGGCTGCCTTGCGCTTCACCAGCGGCTGCTGCCGCAGATCGCGCCCGTTGAGGTGCAGCAGATCGAATGCATAGAAGATGAGCCTCGCCGAGTCTGGGCTGCCCAACTCCCGTTCCAACGCTTGGTAATCCGGCAGGCCAGTGTCGCCGAGAACGACAGCCTCACCGTCGATGATCGCCGCTTTCACCGGCAAATCCGCCGCCGCTTGAACAATTCGTCGGTATCGGTGCGACCAGTCGTAGCCACGGCGCGTGAAGGCTCGCGCTTTGCCGCCCTCAATGATCAGTTCGGTGCGGTAGCCATCGTACTTGATCTCATGAAGCCATTCGCCGCCCTCGGGCGCATTCTCGACCAGCGTGGGCGACTGAAACTCAATGAAAGAAAGCCGACCATCCCCAGTTTTGGAACTCATCGCACACTCCTGACCTCCACCCCAACTTTGGTGCCGCTGAATAGGTTCCGGAACAGAGCTGGCCGAAGGAGTAGGGTCCCGAGCCGGTTTACCCGATCCTTGCTCGAACCGGGCGTGGTTGAGGGAACTCTTAGTTAAGCCATCTCTTATGTACGAATGTCGCTTGCGCTGGCATTGCCTATCAATGCAACAACGTCGAAGGTCTTATTGGTGTTTACGAGCCCGGCCCGGGACCGCGCCCGCGGCCTGCCAACTGATCGGCTGTTGGCGGACGCGACGACCTGCGCGAGCGCCCTTGTACTCGTCGGCGGATGTACGACCGCTCTTTTCACCACCGATGCCGTCACGCTCGAGGATGTCAGGGCAACTGACGACGTCGACCTAATTGTCGATCTACTTCGATGCAAGGCTTTCCGGCACGCCCGGCGCGAAATGGATTGCCGAGCACGGGGCGGGCGCCAGCATTGTGCTGGTCAATCGCGAGATGGCCGACATGGCCGCGGCGGCCGTGGCGGGGCTCGGCCTCGCGGTGCTGCCCCGCATCATCGGATAGCGGGCCGGGGTTGCGGCGGTTGACCGGGAAATCCTGGGGCGGCAGAGCCTCTCGGTCGTCTACCGTCGCGAGCCCGCGCTGGCGAGTTCGGTTCCAATCATCGTCCGTTTCCTGATCAACGTGATGCGGCGACATTTTGGCGCGATGCCGCGCTGAGCGGTCAGAACCTGAAGGTCGACGAGACAATCGACGGCTCGTGTGAGTTGAGCCTTTGCCCATAGCCGTGCGGCGGCTTCCTTTGCTGTGTTGAAGGTCAGTGCCAACTGTTGCTGCCGGTGGTGCTCGGCTGGTGCGACGAGAACTTCAGCCATAGTGAAGGCGCGGTTTGGGCACTGTTTCGGTGAACTGCACACCGACACGGTCGTTCCTGCGCCAGCGCAACACAGACCGATAGGCAACGCCATCGGTGGGCACGTAGAGAAGGAAATGCTCCGGCACCAGGGCTTCGACCGGCACCTTGAGTTCGGCTCCGCCGACGTTCTGGTTTCGAATGGTGCAGCTGATTTCGGAGTTGTTGATGCCGTTAATGATCGCGGCACCCTTCAGGACGCGCTGTCTCCGTTCGCGGCGGTTGTCGCCTTCTTCAACCATTGAACCTCCGTTAGGCACCCCACTTGTATACCAGAACCGCCCACGCGCGAGCCGGATTAAATCGCGGAGCGTTGTTACCCGCGTCGAGCTGCGATCGCTGTCCAGTCGGGTCAAAAGGGTTTCCATATGCCTCGGCCCCTTGCCTCGGCCTGATACAGCGCCCTGTCAGGATTCTTGAGCTGCCCTTCCGGGTAGCCGATGGGTCCGCCCGGAAGGGGTGCCAACGTCCGCCTTCAAACGTTGCGCCAAGTTCTTCGTCGTCAGGCCGGGGCCGACCGTCGTCAAGCGATAGCCGGCCGAAGGGTTCGGCTCCACCCTACTGCCGTGGAGCGTTCTAAGTCGCGGTTGGGTGGTGAGCAGACCTCTGGTTCGCTAGAGTCCCAAGTCTCCACCGGGCTGCAGACCGAAACCCGGAAAACGCTTATCTCACAGTAAGCTGATGCATCTGGAGCGCCTATGATGAAGCCGACCGGATCCAACGAGGCAGTGAGGATCGAAGACCTTGACGACGCGGGGCTGGTTGAACACGCGCGACAGCGTGACCCCGCCGCATTCTGGTTAATCATCAAGCGTCACAATCAGCGGCTTCACCGGGTCGCCCGCGCCGTCCTGAATGACGACACTGAGGCGGAGGACGTACTTCAGGAGACCTATATCCACGCCTTCACCCATCTGGCCGAATTCCGCGCGGAGGCGCGGCTGTCGACCTGGCTCACCCGGATCGCGCTGAACGAGGCGCTGGGACGCCGCCGGAAAAGGCGGCCCACTGTCGACGTGAAAGTCATCGAAGGCATGGTCGCTCCCTTCAGCGCCCACAAGCCTGATCCCGAAGAGGCGGCCGCTCTCGCTGAAATCCGCAGCCTCCTGGAGCGAGCCGTCGGTGGCTTGCCAGAGCCCTTTCGGATCGTTTTTGTCATGCGGGACGTCGAGGAAATGAGCATTGAGGAAACGGCTTTTCTTTTGGCATTGCGACCTCAGACAGTGAGCACCCGCCTTTATCGCGCACGCCGGCTGCTTCGCGAGGCGCTGCGTGACAAGCTCGCCACCGTGTTCACGGATACGTTTCTCTTCGCTGGCGCCCGTTGTGACCGCCTCGCGCAATCAGTCTTAGATCGGCTCGCAATCAGCCTGGTTCGAAAGAATACTCATCAGTTGAACGTGGCGACCGAGCGCACGTAGACGCAGTCCACGCCGAGATTACGCCGGCTCCTTTCGCGGGGCTTTTGTGGCGGGACACGGGAATATTTTGGCGCCCCGGACCATCTAATCGTCGGCAAATGCATTCGGCGCCGCGGTGCTGACAGCGGTGTTGAATCAACAAACATAGGAGACCGCTATGCAGGGCGCACTTCACCTATCCCGGCGTCAGTCGCTTCAGGGACTTGTCGTACTCGGTGCCGGAGCGGCACTCGGTGGAATCGCGCGGCCTTCTCCGGTATTGGCACAGGACATATCGGACGAGGACATTTTCCGTTTTGCGCTCAATCTCGAATATATGGAGGCTGAATACTACCTCCGCGGCACCACCGGAAAGGGTATCGACGAAGCCGATGCCGGCTCCAAACCGGGCGATGTCGTCGGCGGAAAGAAAGTGTCCTTCGAAACACCCGCCATCGGCCAATTCATGCAGGAAGTTGCTGAAAACGAACTCGCGCACGTCCGATTCTACCGCAAGACGCTTGCAAAGAACGCCGTCGACAGGCCGGCCATAGATTTCGATGCGGGGTTCAAGGCGGTTACGGAGGCAGCTGGCCTCGGGCGGGACTTCGACGCCTTCGGTAACGAAACGAACTTCGTTCTCGGCGGCATGCTGTTCGAGGATGTCGGCGTCACCGCCTATGCGGGTGCGGCGACAGTTCTGAAAAACAAAGACTTCCTCGCCGCCGCCGCAGGCATCCTGGCGGTCGAGGCCTACCACATGGGAATGGCGCGATCTACGCTATACCGGAAGGGAGAGGAAGCCTGGAAGGCCGCCAACGCTGTCTCCGATGCCCGAGACAAGATCGACGGGCCAGAAGACAAGGACCAAGGGATCCAGGTGGACGGCAAAGCCAACATCGTTCCTTCAACGCCGGACGCAATCGCCTTCACCAGAACACCGCAACAGGTGCTCCGGATCGTCTATGTCACCGACAGGGCCGGAGTGAGCAAGGGCGGCTTCTATCCGGAAGGGATGAACGGCACGCTCAAAAGCACCTGAGCCAGTTGCGACGGGTGACGATTGGCCGCCGGAAACTGAGCGGCCTGATATCGGCTGCTCTCGGAAAAGACCATGAATAATGATGATAATGGGAACCACGGATCGTCAGCTTCGCCACAAGCGAACCTTGGCCTTTCTATGCGCCATGAGTGAATCCTCGCGCTGACGACATCGCTGTGGCTCGTCGGGTAGTACAACGCTACGCTGCCTTGGCCCTAGCCGACACAGCGCTCTTCGCAAAGTCGCGCACGACCTGCACGAATGCCTCCGGTCTTTCGAGGGGCATGAACTCGCCAGCGCCGCTGATGACCTTACCTGTCAAGGCCTCGGCACCAATTGCCTCGATCCCAGCAACATAGTCCTCGATTCCGCGGCCGTCCGCGTCGCCGCGCAGATAAAGCATGGGCGTCCTGATCCGCTTGTGCCGCATGTTCTTCTTGGCGTCCGCCTCGAACTCTCGATACCAGTCGATTGAGATCGTAGGCCACTACGGCTCGGAAGACCTTCCCATTGGCGCGCGCAGGGTCTTCGTTGTGGTTGAAAATGCCGCCAAATCGGTCATTCGGGGCCAAGAGCTCCAAACAGAGCAAATCAGAAATCGACGGGATAGAAGAAGGTTGGTCGCTGATCTGAAACGTGACCGTTGAAGCGCATGAGAGGCCAGTGCGGAGCGTCAGTTTTGCCGCTTGGCAGTTAATCAGCTGGAGTGCGGACCTGGTCGAGCTTGGCCCAAATCAGCCGGTGATCGTCAAAGTCGAGCCCACCGGTGACGACGATCTCTGAGCCGGGAGGAAAGAGCACCTCATAATCGAACCGCTCTTCGTCATCGAGGACGTCGCGGCTGTCGATCCATCGCCGAGGTGAATTGCGGTGGTTGACCTTCGACCCGCTGTGCGCAAGCGAGATTTGCCGTGCTGCTACTGAAAAATTCGGAAAGCCCACTTGTCCTGCCTCGGGTTCCGACGCACACGCGAGAAGCACGGTTCGGCCATAAGTCGAGGGCACGCGCCGCGGTCTGGAGCGGCGATCGCTGTCTGGTCGAGACCGCCGGCACTATCCGAACAATGCGCGATCGCGATCATGTGGCGCGCTATGGCGATGAAGAATTCCTCGTAGTCCTGCCCGGGTTGGACAAGGAAGCTGTGGCAGAGCAAATTCGCGGGAACATTGAGGCCGCCGCTTTTCCGAGCCCTGCACCTGGCGTGTCGCACCGCGTCACCGTCAGCATCGTAGTTGCGGTTCAGGCGGCCGACGAGGCCATCTCACCGGAGCATCTTCAGTGTCAGGCGGATGCGCGACTCTATCTTCCCAAGCAGACCGGCTGCGCCGAGTGCTGCTCCACAGACCGGAGTCGTCCGAGCGCAAAGATATTCGGTGGACGGTGATGCCGTCAGCCGGGTGCAGTGCAAGAATAGTCGTTTCGCTCCGCCCTCCTTGAACGGCCGAGGTCGATTTTGCGGAGGACCGCTGCTGCTGGTCGCCATCTCCGCGCTCAGAACACCTAGTCTCAGTCTAGCGAGGAGCTCGATCGACGTGGCCGTGACGATCGGCTGAAGCCATCGCAGGACCATTATTTTGAAGGGCCCGCTGCACCTTCCCGGGGCAGCGGGCTTGGCATTTGTGCAAATGCTAACTCCTTTGGTACGACCCCAAAATCAACCATCCAGGTTTTCATAAATGGCCCCTTCCCCGCAGCACGCTGTCTGGGATGTTTCGGCACACGATCGTGATATCGAAGCTGCATATCAAGCTGCAGCAAAAAGCTCATGCTGACCGGCCGGACGAGATCGAAAGAAGGTTCGGCTGCGGCAGGCGTCCTGGCAATCCGCCCGACTGAGCACCAGAACCGACCCTCCCGACGGATTTTCGCGAGCTGCATTCCTCCCTCCCTCCTTATCAAAACCGCCGCTCGCGAATTCGCTGGCGAGTATATCTCCGATGTGATATACATATATCACTCGGAGGATATACAAATGCCGCTCTTCATTCGCGATCCCGACGTCGATGCCATGGCCGTCGAGCTGCAGCAGATTACCAACGCGCGCAGCAAGACCGAGGCCGTCAGAACCGCCTTGCGCCATGAGATCGAGCGCAACCGCGGCAGCGTCCCGCTGCGCGAGAGACTTGCCAAAGTCAAGGAAATGGCGCGGCGGATCGGGCCGGCCAACCCTGATTTCGATATGAAGAAATTCACCGACGAAATGTGGGGCGACGACTGATGTTCGTCGATGCCTCGGTGATCGTTGCCATCCTGAACGAGGAACCTGGCGCGGAAGAACTGGAAAAGCGGCTCGCGGCCGCGACCAAGCCGCTGTATATCTCCCCGCTCGTCCGGTTCGAGGCAGTCCAGGGTCTCGCGCGAGCATCGGCCGAAGCCATCAAAAAGAACGCCAAGCCCACGGCCGACATGCTGGCGCAAGCCCGTGATACCGTCGACGCCTTTTTGATCGAGATCGCCGGCAAGGAAATCATAATACTCGGCGACATCGGCGACCGGGCGATCGAAGCCAGCATGAAATACGGCAAAGCAGTCGGGCACAAAGCCGATCTCAATTTCGGCGATTGTTTTGCCTATGCTTGCACGAAGGCTCACCGGCTTGCCCTGCTTTACAAGGGCAATGACTTTTCACAAACTGATCTGGCGTAAGGCTTTCCAGGCCTTGCATCGCGGCGAGAGCCGATGGCCCTTTTGCATGCTTTGGGCGAATCGTCGTCTTTCATGGTTAAACGCAATATTACGAGGAACGTTCGCTGCAGCACTGGTTTTCTTCGGCCGGATCAACCCCGTCACGACGAGGCCCCCGGCGGGCTGGAGCTGCCGGGCGTGCAGGGACACGTTCCTTGAGGGCCTTGAGACGACCACCGCTGGCGGGCCTCGGCCGCACGGAACTCCGCGAGAAGTGCGACGGCGCGTTCGCTGTGGCCCGGCTGACGCCGGCCTCGCGCGCCAGGTTGGCGACGGTCAGCGCCCCGTCGGTGCGCTCAGGCGGCCGTCGAGCAGCCGCACCATCGCCGCCCTCAGCGCCGCTTCGCCGCCTTGCGGCCGGCAAGCCAAAAGCCGTGCAGGATAGAATGTTGGACGCGCTGGCGGTCGCAAGCTTCGGGCAGAAGGCCGATCTAACAGGGTCATCTATGCCGTCCAGCTCGGCGATGCCATCTGGGTCGTGCGTGCATTCCAGAAGAAGAAGACCACGGGCATCGCCACGCCTAAGAGGGAGATCGACCTCATCAAGGCGCGGCTGAAGCAAATGCGGGAGATCGAGTCATGACAGAGAAAAAATCGAGATCGTCAGAGGCAGCGGCAATGTCTACGCGGACATGGGGGATCCCGACGCCGATACCAAGCAGATGAAGGCCTTCCTGGCGGCCGAGATCATCGCTGCGCTGAATCGGCGGCACCTCACGGTCAGAGCTGCGGCGGAGGTGACCGGCGTTAGCCGTCGGATATTTCGAACATCCGCAACGCCCATCTTGCCAAGTTTACCATCGATCGGCTTGTGCGGGTGCTGAACCGGCTTGACCGAAAGGTGACCGTCACGGTCGAGAAGGCGAGACATGGAACTGTCGCCGCCTAACGCCTAATATGGCCAAGTTGCTCTGCCGGCGACCGGCAATGCCCTCGCTGTTGGCTGTTGGATGGGTCAATGAAGCCGAGCAGCTGAGGGTCGTCGAGGAAGATATCGACGTCGTGGCTTTCGCGATGGTTGATCTGGATCATCATCGCCGTGCCGCCGCCAAACGACCATTCGAATTCAAAACCTCCGGCCTTCTTCCGGAGCGCCGTAGGGCGCGTTAACTGTCGTCAGAACCAAGACCAGATGCTCGCTCATAGCCATGCAAAATAGTCAATTCGTGGATGGGCACAAGCTGCGAGACTCGGGCACTGCAAAATGGCTCGCGAGGCTCACAATCGTCCTTCCGTCGACCACAGTGACGCCTGAGCGGTCAGGCGCGCGTAGACGGACGAGCTACAGAAGCGCGCGGGATCGAGCAGCATTCGGCAGGCAGCGAACTGACTTCGGAGCATGATTCCGGCACGTCTCGCCCTTACGAGCTGCCGCGCGCGATCGGTTCGGCGTCGACCTCACCAAAGGCTCTGACGGTCCCCTCCTCGCGCTTGGAGCCGGAAGGTGTAAACGGCGGTTCCGCATTTCAGCTTACGACTTCAATCGAAATCGGGAAATAAAACCGACGCCCGCAAATACCAACGCCGCCGCGATCGCTTCCGAGTCAACCTGACCGAAGCGTCCGGGCTCTAAAACGCCCCCTCCCCTGCCGGCGCGGTTCGAGGCCTCGCCGGGCGCGCTCAGGAGGCTGGCGTGATCAACATCAGCGATGGAAAATAGGTTTGATAACGGCCGACGTCGCGGGTGAGCAGCGGCAGCTTACCGACCGCCGCGTGGGCGCCGATGAAGAAATCCGGCAGCACCCCGGTGCGCGATCCGCCCGATTTGCGATACTGGGTGAACACCTTTCCGGCCAGGAATAGCGCCGGCCGCGGCATCGTCACGATCTCAAGGCCGGCCGCGTCAAGAAAGGCCTCGAGATCCTCGATCCGGCTGTAGCGGACCGAGAGCTCTGCATAGACGACGTCGTTGATCAGCAACGGTCCGCGCAGCGAGGCGGCCTCCAACTGTTCGATCGACCACTCTGCCCAGTCCTGATTGTCGGTGACGAGGTCAAGCAGAACGTTGGTGTCGACCAGCGTCACGCTTCGCCGCGCGTCAAGGTCATGATAGCCTCGGTGCTCAGCCCCTTGCCGGCATGACCGCGCAGCTTGGCAAAGCGGCTCGCCGGCCGTTTTTCGTCCGCACGAACCAACACCACGCTGCCGTCGGCGGCGCGGCGAAAATCCACTTGGCTGCCCGGTGCGATCCCCAAGAGATCGCGCACGGGCTTGGGAATGGTCACTTGACCTTTTGCGGTTACGGTCGTTGTCATTGCAGCCTCGGTAAGGACACCTGGAATTATGGTATTACCTCCGCGCGATGGATTCAAGTATCGGGAGTTGCCTGAGCCGTTAGCCGCGAACGGGACGTCCGCAGATCCTTCGCCGCTGACCTTCGGAACGCGGCACCGCCGCGACCATCCTGAGTTCATCTGGACTGGGGCCAACAGCCTCGCAAAAGGCACGTCGCTCGCCTTGATTGAAGCGAGAAGGCAAAATCCATCGTCTGACTTTTTCAGCTTAGGGCTTTAATTGAAATCGGGAAATGAAAGCCATAGTCACCGAAGATGATGCTGAGGCCAAAGAACACTATCGACAATGACCGCTTATCGATAGTGACTTGACCAAGCGCTGACCAACCGGCGGAATCGACGCTATGGTCGCGCAAAATCGCGTTTGTCGTGCAAGGCTGCGCTCACGCGACGAGAGTGGCCGTGGCCACAGCGTACAACGCCACACGAGGACGGAAAAATGACCATCACAGTGAAGGTCGGCGAGGCCAAGACCCATCTCTCCGAACTGCTGGCGAAAGTCGAGGCCGGCGAGGAAGTGATTATTTCGCGCGGCATGTGGGACACACCGCTATGGGGCTATAGCGCCCAGAATCTCCAGGGTCGCCGCCAGCGATAGCCTGCCAAGACGGTCACCCACGCTTGCCCTGGGCACCCGTAATGGAAACGATGGCGGGCGCTACCGTGACGAACAGGATATAATGCTCACCAGCAGCAAGCTGGTTGAGGAAAGCCCCACCGTCATGAAGCCAATGAACGAAGAGCACCTCGCGGTCCTACGCAGGCACATGGTCGAGATGATTGCAATTCACACCGATCTTGCAAGCGAAGAACTTGGCAAGGCGGCGCTCGATGAGCGGGTGATGGCAGCGATGCGGCGAGTGCCGCGGCATCTCTTCGTGCCAGCCTCGGTTGCACCTTATGCCTACCAGGACATGCCGCTGCCGATCGGCTTCGATAAAACCGTCTCGCAGCCATTCATCGTCGCTCTCATGACCGATCTCCTCGCTCCCCAACCGCACGAGGCGGTGCTCGAGATCGGCACTGGCATGGGCTATCAAACCGCAATCCTCGCGCAACTCGCTGGGCAGGTTTGGAGCGTAGAAATCATCGAGGAATTCGTAAGCCGTGCGGAGGCTCTCTTGCAGGAGCTAGGCTTATCCAATGTCGGCATTCGTGTCGGAGACGGGTCTCGCGGCTGGCCCGAGCACGCCCCATTCGACAAGATCCTGGTCACGGCGGCGGCTGAGCAGACACCGCCGGCTTTTCTGAAGCAACTCAAGCCGGGGGGACGCCTGGTTCTGCCTTTGGGATCTAAAGAAGCACAGTTTCTGACTGTCATCGCCAAGGATGCGGCAGGGCAGCTCGAGACCCGGAAAATCATCCCGGTTCGGTTCAGCCGGCTCGAAACCGTCTAGTGAGGTGCGACAACTGGGGCGACCGCGCTTTTCCGACCGTCAATCTACCTCATTCAAACAGACGAGGACAGTAGGCCATCCTGCCTCTACCGTAGGTGGTCCTTCTGTGAACTCGTACGGGAGCAATTATTTGTAGGTTGTGCGGAAATTGAAGCAACATGCAAACACTGTTGCAGTTCATACACTCGCATCCCGTAGGGGGGACATTCTCGAAGGACGATTGGGGTAACAACGATTTTCTCGGTGTTACCGCAAGAATTTACAAACCCCATTCGGTGATATGCCGCCAGGATGACAACAACGATGGGATATTCATCGTAAAATCGGGTTGGGCCCTCCTTTACCGCGGACTACTGGACGGAGAACGGCAGATCATCGACACTCCTCTGCGGGGGGACATTGTCGGTTTCCGTTCCGTGGACGGACCTCGTTTAGCGTCCCTGGCGTCCATAACCGAACTAGCTGTTTATGAAATTTCCAGCAAGAAACTGGTAGAGGCCATCTTGTCGGAAGGCCGGCTCGGCAAGACTATCGCCTGCTCCCTGGCCCGCCTGAACGCCATCCTTGCCGAACATCTCATGAATGCCGGGCGGCGGAACGCGATGAGCCGCACCGCCCATTTCCTTCTCGAGTTGGAGGAGAGGCTCTCGATCGTTGGCCTGTCGGCCCATGGACGATATGAGTGTCCCCTTACCCAACACGAATTGGCCGACATCCTCGGAATGACCACCGTTCACCTCAATCGGACGTTGAGGGAACTCCGCAAGGCCGATCTCGTCGCTTTCAAGGCCGGCTATGTAGAGGTGATCAACCGCAAGAAGCTGGTCAAAACAGCCGGATTCGACAGCGAGTACCTCAGGTAAAGGTTATTCCCTCTAGCTCGGGTTCAACCGTCTCTAGCGGGGCTTTCGCGTCGCCCCCTGCGGCGCGGTGCTGGGCGCCACCGCACAGGCCATCAGCAAAATTTCTGCTGGAAGACGACAGTGCGCCGTCGCTGGAACAGTTCCAGACGATGTTTTCCGGGCTGATAGTGGGCTTACCTGGCCGCAGTCTATCTTGACGAGGGCAGCCGCAAAGGCCCGATTATCATGACCGACGGCACCATGGCCTATCGCATGAGGAGAACGTGCTGCCGAAATGCGCGTAAGCTGCCCATAAACGGCGGCAATTACAGCCGGGTGTTCTCGGGCCTAAAAGCGCTTGGCTACGGATGCCACGAACTGCACCCTGGTCATGCCAATATCCACCTTCAGGAATTCTCGTCCACAATCGCGAGGAACTACCGATCCTCCCTCGAATGGCTGCTGGACTTGGGGTTTGGCTGAGCGGTCCCATCCTGAGAATGGCATCATCGCCTACCTGGTTAGGCAACCTCGCAGAGCTATCCCACTCCTTGGCATTCCTTGAGCGATCGGGAACCATTTCAACGGTTGGCACATGGCCAAAGGGATTGAATCTGACCGGACCTGCGCGTCACGATCGAACTCGCGGGAGCTTCAAGGCGGGGTGACGCGGTCTCAACACATGCCCTCAGGCGACCGTCGACGCGAAATTTTCTAAAAATTAACTTATGTTAGAGAACGCTTATAAATAGACGATAGGCTGCACAAGCTGTTCTCGGCTAGGGGCGAAGAACTGCTGAAACTGCTGGGTGAGCCTCACGCTTTCACAAGGGCTGGGTGTTCAATCACAAGTGCATTCAAACACAGGGCAGCGTATTCAAGCTTTCAGATTGCGAAGAATGAGGGGTGTTTTGGCAGCCGCAACGCGGCTTGTGCGAAAAGATTGGGGATTGACGTGGATTCCACAGCAGGACGGCATAAACACACGGCCAATCGGTCAGGAGTCCTGTCCAGAGGAACGAAAAGCGTCCACGGCCATGTAGGCAAAGGAAGCCTCCTCGTCCTGGACGGAAGGGCCCTAGACCGCGAGTGTCTCGCTCTTGCCCTTGCGGACCACGAACTCGGCATGGAAATCGCGGCCATGGGTTCGATCGATGAATGGCGCGTGAAGAAGGGCTCGGTCCCTCCCCTTGCAGCCATACTCTTGAACCTTGGCGGCCGGAAGGTCACCGATCATGGGATCGCAGACGAGATTAGGCATATTTCGTCCGAATTCAAATCAGTCCCTGTAGTTATCCTGGCCGACACCGAAGATCTTGCACACATATTGACCGCTCTCGAATGCGGCGCACGCGGCTACATTCCGACCTCGGTCGGAATTGATGTCTGTGTCGAGGCTATAAACCTTGCGGCAGCGGGAGGTATCTTCGTCACTGCGAGCAGTGTCCTTTGCATGCGCCACCTGATAGGTTCGGACAGCCGCGACACGCAGCCTTTGAAGGGCATGTTCACGCTTAGGCAGGCCGAGGTCGCCCAGGCGCTCCGGCGCGGAAAAGCGAACAAGATCATCGCCTACGAACTCAACCTGCGAGAAAGCACCGTGAAGGTCCACATCCGAAACATCATGAAGAAGCTGAAGGCGACCAACCGCACGGAAGTCGCCTACAAGGTCAACGATCTCATCGCGAGAAGGAACTCTTCCTGAAGCGTTCCTAAGCAATAAGACGGCCCGCCTCGGGTGAATCCCGCGGGCCGTCTTATTGACAGTCGCGGGATCTCCGTTGCAGAATGGCATCCGGGAAGCGCCCGAGATACAGCCGAGGTACAGGGGCCAGCCGCGAGTTGCCCCTAGCTTCCTGATACCATGCTGTAGGAGGATTTTGGCGGGGTGCTCCGAAGCCCCGGCTTCGTCGCGATGATCTTGTTCTCCAGTCCTTTGGAAAGCTGTTCCAAGGCCGCGGTGTCGTCGGCAGTGTGTCCGCCTCGGGCCTCCACCATAGGTGCCAACCGAGACCCAATAGGGAAGGCGTAAATCCTCAGCCGAGCATGTAGACCTTACAGCCGGAATGGAGGATCCGCATGGCCCCGGATCCGGGGAGCATGCGGCCGCCGAAGCTCTCTGCGCTCGATCCCAACCGGCAGGGCGGCGTAGACATACCGTCCCCTGTTCCTGCAGGATGTTCAGGCGTGGAGTGCTCACGCCGCTCTCGTCGTCAGCTACACTGCGCCGAGACGGCTGGCATGAGGACGATAAGGGCCGCCGACGGTGCACTGCCGGTGATGAGCACGACCTCACTTCAGTTGCGGACCAATAATGCTGGCCAATAAGGTGACGGCGGGGCTAAGTCCCGCCCGGCGAGGGTAGGTATGAGACATGGGCCGAAAGACTTCGCTGGGACCCGCATGGGCACGCAACCCAAGAAGCTTCCAGGCGACAGGAAACTTGCCTCGCGGACGATCGATTGAGAAGGGAATGCGCGACTTCCGCCAGGCGGGAAGCTGACCGCAAATCGGGTTAACTTTCTGCCGCTGAATCGGCCGATCCATCTGCACTGTCAGGGAAAGTGTGTCTGGCCACCCATCTTATGGCTTCTTCGATCGTATCGAAATTCTTGTGCTGCCCGCTCAGCAGCCCGAAGCCTGTCTCGAGGAACCATTTGCCCTTCGTGGAGTAGGCTTCCTCGTCGATCTGAGTAAGGACCGCAACCAGTTGATCCCGTTTCCACACCAAAACCCCGGACTCTCCGCCCTCGACCGTTCCGATCCGCGCTTTTTTGAACGAAAATCCAGGAGCTATTTTTCCCTTGCCCACTTTGATGCACCCTCAACTTCAAAATGGATAGTAGAAACGATCGGCTTGCACATGGCTAGTTCTGTACTATCTTTGCTTGTAGATGTCTTTTTTGCCGGACCACTGTAGAACAACTAGTTAAGCAGATCACACTGTGAGTTCAAGGCCCACTCCATTTTCGACGGTCGCCCCGTAAGTCTTTTGCGAGAGAATGTTCGCAAACTGCTAAGTATTTTTCCCTTCCGGAGCGTGAAAGCCTCGGCGAAATGCTCGGGTGCCCGGCATTCCATCCAGCGCAACCTCGCAAGCCCAGCGAGTGTCTGACGGTCGAACCAGTCCTTGGTGCGCCGCGTTCCGAAGTGCTTGTCGAGGAGCTCGATCTTGCGTTCCAGCACGTCGGCCGTGAGCGGCACGTAGGCATTGGGGTGGCACCAGATGATCGCGGAAGACGTTCCAGGTCAGTTGGTTGAACCTCCCGGGGGTCCTGATGGGCGTCGAACTTGGCTTGGGTTAACACCACGTCGCTATGAACCCGGCATCTGTCTGCGAAATCCGCGACTGCAATCACTAAAGGCCGGGTTGTGGTCCCGTTGGAGGGTCCACCTCAGCGCCCCATTGCGATCCGTCGCTGTCAAGACCCGGAGGCGGTCACACAGGATGAGTGTTCTTGAGAAGGTGGTACTCCTTTTGTCCTTCAAGTAGCTCTTGCGGATGGTGAGAAGGCTGAGTAGCCGTGTTTTCGGTCCCTGACGGACCTTTGCCAGGAGCGGAAGTGAGCATACCATGGTTCATCGCCCAAACTGCAGCCTGGGTACGGTTGACGACCCGAATCTTTCGAAGGATGGCCTTCACGTGTACCTTCACCGTCGCTTCGGCGATGTTAATCTTGCGCGCGATTGTCTTGTTAGACTCCCCTCCGATCAGGCAACGTATAATACAATCTTCCCGAGCTGACAGCATTGATGGTTTTCGATCAGCGTTCTCCATTGTAACAGCCACATTTGTAAACTCATGTACTGCTATTTCATCATATTTCAAACCATGTCTTATGTCCTGAATAAACGTCGAAGTTTCCGCAGGTAGAACCGTCTGCCCTAGCATAACCAATTCGAGAGCTTTGATGAAGGTGTCGTGAGCGGCAACTTTTGTCAAATACGCGTCAGCTCCCGCACGAAGGGCTGAAACTATGTCGTTCGGTCGACAGTGATCGGCTAGCGCAACGACATGGCTGGTCGGATAAATCCCTTTAAATTCTGAAATTTGTGCGAATCCAGCATCTGCATCAATACCGTCGACATCCATGATGAGCAAGATGGACCGGTGCTCGGGCAGCGGCTTCTGCAGGAGGTCGTGAACACAAGCCGCAGAGAAAAGAATACGAAACTTTGCTGCATCCAGAATTAGAACAAGGCCCTCTCGGAGTAACTCGCTTTGGCTGACAAGCACTGTCATAAAAGACTTTGTGATCATCAAGGATTTCATTGTCATCGTAGCCTCCCCTGACGCGATTGAGGTACGCGCGTCTCGCAAGGCGCTCCTCGCATAGTTTCTTTTTTGACCGTGTTACCTTACGCTAGGAAAACCCTAGACAAGAACACCCTCTTTAGGCGTAGGGTAACTTCGTCGAGGGGTACCCCGGATTTTCAAGCCCGAGGCCTTAGTGAGGAGTGCGAGCCCTGGGTTTCAGCCGCTCCGGGCGGCAACCAGCACCATCGTGGCGCCGCATGCGCGGACCGCGAGAGTTGCCGGACTTGGTCTCCCGTGGGGCGTGGGTGGTGCCGCCGCTCTGGCGCGGGGGGGCGCGGCGTGTCAGGCGGGAGAACCGCTGGCCCAGGCGACCCGCGCCGCGACCAGCCGCCATTTTGGGATGACGGCGCAGGCCGAGGAGAAGGCGATCTTGGCGCGGCGCGCGCTGATCCTGACCAGCGCCCGAGCTTCACCAGCTTGAGGAGCAATGTGCCACAGCTGGCGTGGCGACTGGGTGTGGGCCAGCGCGATGAGCCGCAGCGCGCACAACAGCTCGGATACCTTCCGGGCATCGAAATGGGCGATGGTCTGCCTTCGTTGCGTTGCACCTGCGGTGAGCAACAGAGGAGTTGCCTGGCGCGCCCCCTGGGGCGGCCCATATCGGGGCAGCGCTGCCGGGGAAGTCCTTTGGGTGAGATCCGGCGAGAGAAATGAGTGAGGCGGGCCAGTTCTGCTATTGCTACCGCGGTAGAATTGCCAAGATTGGCGGCTTCGTCGAGGTTCGCCTCTTCAAATCAGGCGGGTCAGCCGTCGATCAGGGGATCGACGTAGCAGAATGATCGGAGCCGGAGATCGTGATCGGCTCGTTTTCCAGAGCCAGGACGACGAAGTTGGAGACGGCCAGCCATTCTGCGAATGCATGTTGGGGCCGCAGGGGGTTCGAGACGCTGCGTCGGACCACTATTTCCGGCTCTTCGTTGCGTTCGATCGCCTTTGTCCCGTTTGCCATCAAAGGGGTTCTCCTTCAGCGCAGCAACAATCTGCTCATTGGGCGAGTTCGCCGGAGGGGGCGTTTATCCGGAAGGAGTGCCTACAAAGGGATAGTTGTGCCGCTAGCGGTGAAGGGTCACGATAAGGTAGAGCCTTCCCCGTCGACCGAATGCTCGCGACTTCGGGATGGGCTGGCTACCATTGAAATTGAAAGCCACGCGCCATGGCCATGGATGCAAAACACAATTCCGAGCCCGTCACTCCCTTGTCACAGGCGGCCCGCCGCAGCGGAATGAAGGCCGTCCTGCTTGTCTTGGGGATCTCCGGGGTCGCCGTCCTGGGAGCGGGAGCGGTCAGAAACTGGGAGCCCATCGAAGTTGTTTCCAGAGCCGTAATGGAGAAGGTCGAGGATGCCTCCGCAGCCGTGTTGCAGAAGGTCGAGGATACCTCCGGACCCCTAATGGAGAAGGTCGAAGATGCCTCCGCAGCCGTGGTGCAGAAGGTGAAGGACGCCTCCGCAGCCGCGATGCAGAAGGTCAGGGACGCCTCCGGCGCCGCGATGCAGAAGGTCGAGGATGTCTCCGGAACCGTGGTGCCGAGGATCCAGGATGTCTCCGAAGCCGTGGTGCAGAGGGTCGAGAATGTCTCCGGAGCCGTGATGCAGAAGGTGTCTGCTGCTATCGATAGCTGGCAAGAACGGCCGGGCCACGCCACGGCCGAACCCTCCCGTGCGCTCGTGTCGGGACCGGATGCGTCGGCCGCGACGTTCGTCGAACGGAGCGCCGTCCCTGAGGTCCCCGCTAGCGCCGAGCCCCCCCAAACCCTCAGCACGGGACCGGATGCATCGGCCGCGGCGTTGATCGAGCGGAGCGTCGTCCCTGCCGTTCCCACCAGTGCCGAGCGCCCCAAAACCCTCAGCAAGGCGCCAGGCATGCCAACCGGAGCCCTGTTTGGCGTCGGTGACCGCCTCAAGGTCGCATTCTACGAGCGCGTCGACGTCGAGGAAGACAAGTGGGGGGGCGCATCTTCGGCCTTGCACGGCATCCTGCAGCGTCCGGAACTGAGCGGCGAATATATTGTCCAAGAGGACGGCACGATTTCCGTGCCCTTGCTTGGCTCCATTCCGGTCGCCAACCGGTCAACGCAACAGGTACAGGCCGACCTGGTGGAAACCTTCAATCAACTGGTGGGCCGCGAGGGACTGGTCAACATCCTGCCGCTGGAGCGCCCGCCCATTTACGTACTGGGGCCGGTCAAGAATCCAGGCTCGTTCAAATACGCGGCCGGCATGACGGTCCTGCACGCGATCGCGCTGGCCGGCGGACTCGACCGCGCCGAGAGCGAGCCGTGGCAGAAGATCGAAGCCGTGCGTGAGACCCAGAAGCGGAGCGGGGCGATCGATGCCTTGTTGAAATTGCTCGCGCGCGCGGCAGTGCTGAAGGCCGAGCGCGACGGTACAGCACCCACTATCCCGCGCCAGTTGCTTGAACTGGCCGGCGCCACCGAAGCGGCTAACCTCGTCAACGAGCAGAGCGAGCGGCGCAAGGCCGTCGCCACGGCGCACAAGGATCGCGAGCGCGCGAACCTGCGGGCGCTGGAGGCCGCCAGGCAGGATGTTGTCGCTTATGGGCGCACGGAGTCGCTCGACAAACTCGTCAAGCTGCGCCAGGAGCGCGTCAACAGCATGCGCACGCTCGTGGACCGCAAAGTTCTCAGCATGACGGTGATGGATCAGATCCAGAGTGAGTTGTCCGACGCGGAACAGCGTCGGCAGGACGCCCTTAACCAATACGCAAGCGCCAAGCAGCGCCTCGCTTCGCTGGAGTCTGAGGTGTTGCGGACCCGGGCCGACCTCAGGAACGATCTGGAGATCGAGATCGAGACCGCGGAGAGCCAGATCGCGGCCAATGTGCGCGAGTTGAACGCCAGCGAAGGCGTCCTGTACACATTGCCCGTGGCCCGCGTCCAGTTTGCCAAGGACGCGAACAGCGCAACCTATCAAATCGTGCGGCAATCGGCAGCGGGGCCGGTCAGCATTGAGTCCGTCGGGATGACCCTGTTGCAGCCAGGTGACCTCGTCAACATCATCGTGGGCGAAAGCGAGCCAAGAGAGCCGGCCGGTTCGCCGGTCCCGACCTCGTGGCCGACCGGCGAGAGCTTGCCGGCCGCGTCGAACCCCAACGATGTCGAGCCTTCCCGCGTGGTGAGGGAATAGAGGATCGGTCCGAAATTGATGCCCGGCAAGGAGATTGGTCTGCATGGCTGGTCTGCGTAGTGAACTCGTCGGGACGAAAGTGGGAAGCGAAACGACCACTCGCCGTCGCCGACAGCTTGAGCCGCTTCATAAGGAGCATGTCCGCCTCCGCTCAGGAGTTCGGATCACTGACAAAGGTGCAGTGAGATGACATCGAACGGGATACAGGTGCCTATCAAGCGGGATTGGTCAAAGATTTCGGAATTTTGTCACGACGCGCGCACGCCCGAGCGGATATTTGCGCACTATCAAAATCGAGAAAGCTCTGGCTGCTCAGCTGCTGAATTCAGATCAAGACGCTCGGCTCAGCCTCTATGCGATTGGGATCATGCTCGAAATGATCATGCAAGGAGTTTGGCGGCGGCGATCGAGACCCACTACGAATTCGGTTCTTCGGCATCTGATGGGGATTCGCCTGCTCGGCTATAAATGAGCGCGCGAGCCGCTGCGGTTTGAGACAATGCCTCGGAAACGCCTTCGCTGGTCCCGGCCGCTTTAAAAGGCGCCGTGTGAAGCGGTCGCTCGTCCTCCTGCAGCCGGCACAGACTAGGCTCTCCGTGAGTAGTCAAGAATAGGGTCTTCACTTTTAGCGCCTCCCGACATGAAGTCTTCTCCAAACAGGAAAACCCCGGGTGCTCCATGGACGAACAGCAGCGTGCAGCGAGGATACTCCTGGCATTCCCGCCGCAATGCGCAAAGTATCAGGAAGATGGTTGTATATCAGGACCTCTTGGTGTCTCAGCCATCGGTGCGGAACCCTATCGCGTGGCTTCAGTAGAACAAGCCATGCGCCAGGATATGGTCATCGACGTTACCGTGGAGGACTTGCCGGACATCGCGACACTCGAGACCGCTTGGAATGAGCTCGAAGCGCGAGCAACGCACTCATTCTATCAGTCCTGGCTCTGGATCGGAACTTGGCTGCGGCATCTGCCGGGGGGCGCGCAACCACATGTTCTAGTCGCTCGGACGTCAAGCAGGATCGTTGGCTTGGCGATTATTTGCCGGCGGAGGGCGTGGAGTTTCGGGCGGCATGCGCGGGCGCGTTGGCTGCTCAATGAAACCGGAGATGTTCGATTCGATCGATTGTTCATCGAGTATAACGATATTCTTGCGGAGCGATCCCTGGCCGATGCCACTCGAGCGGCATGCGTCGAGGCCTTGGCGCATCACTTGCGCCGCTCTGACCAACTGGTGTTCTCCGGAATTGATTCCGACTTCGAATTGGCCGCTTGTCGCACCGCGGGCCGGGCCGGGCTCCTTACTGAGGTGAAAGCAGAAGATACGGCACGGTGGATCGATTTCGCCAAAGTCCGCCAGAAAGGCGCAAATTACCGCGCCACATTAGGCCGCAATACTCGCCAAGCGGTAAGCCGTGCCATGCGGTTATATGCGGAACGCGGCCCCGTTGCGTTCCGGACTGTCGAAGTGACATCGGAGGCGCTCGCCGCGTTTGATTTGCTGGCCGAGCTTCATCAGGCGCGATGGGGACGCAGGGGAGCCTTTGCCAACCCGAGCTTCCGTCGATTTCACGAGGAGCTCATTGCGCGCGGCGTTCCCACGGGGACCGTCCGCATTTCACAGACGTTGGCCGGGGACCAGACAGTCGGGGTCCTGTACAATTTCGTGTGTGACGGCCGTGTTCTCAACTATCAAAGCGGCTTTCTTTATGAGCGCGATGGCCGGCTCAAGCCAGGGCTTATCAGCCATGTGCTGGCTATTGAGGACAGCATCGGACGCGGCGAGTGCGGCTACGATTTTCTGGCAGGCTTCGCCGGGCACAAGTCCCACCTGGCCAATGCGGAGCATCCCATGAAGTGGATCGCAATAGGCAGAGACAGTCCAGAGCGCCGCATCGAGGCACAGCTGCGCGGTGCCAAGCGGGTGCTAGGGACCATTGCTGCTCACATGAAACAGGCCGCGGCTTGAAGCGTCGACTGAAAAAAGGAGCCGCCACTTTGTATCAAGTATTGGGCAGGCTCTTCCACAATCGATCGGCGGGTTCGGCCCTTCGGCAGGCGAGGACCAAGGGGAGGTTGGATTTGCTTACTTTATGCGATGTGACCGTTGTCGGTGCTGGCCACTTTGGACTATCGGCAGTGCCGGATAAGCACAGCGCGTATTCCGTTCAATTCGGGATCAGAGCACCAGTTCGCGCGGCGGGCTCCCTAATCTATGTTTCAGCGTGGCGGAATTGGTAGACGCACCGCACGGTTAATGCGACGCCGAAAGGCTTGTAGGTTCGACTCCTACCGCTGGAGCCATAGATTACAAGTAGCCGCGTAGCCACCATTTTAAGTGGTTGAATAAGCGCCTTTCGGCCGCCTTTCTTCCCGTGCAGGAGTACCCTTGGTCCACCAGATCCGCCGCCGGCAGGGCGAGGTTCACCGCAGCGGCCGCGGCGCTCGTCATCCGTCATCCAGCAGTTGGAGCTCCGCTGCAGCGAGATCGCCCGCGGGGCGATGATGGGCTTTGCCGGCGCCACGCAGGTTGCAATCCTCACCATCGACGTCCACGGTGTCATCCGGTTCGCCAACCATGCGGCCGGCGCGCTGTTTGGCTGGGATCTTACGGAGATTATCGGGCACCGATCGTCATGATCGTCCCCGAGCGGCTGCGTAACGCCCACAATGCGGGACTGGCGCGCGTCGCCCGCTGGGCGGCGAATCCAAGCTCGCCGGAAAGACGGTCGAGATCGCCGCCCGCCTCGCCCAACTCTATCTGCGTGCCTCCACCGCCGAGCAGGACGCCAGCCGGGCCCGCTGTGGAAACCAAGCCGAAATCGGCGATGTTCGAACGGGACTGGCGATGCGGACCTATTGAGAACCGATCAATTACTCAGAAGAGGTAATCCGAATTGGATCTTTAACGACGGCGCTATCGCGTCGTCCCCAGAAACCAAGTCTTCCATAAGGCATAAAAGCCGCGCGGCCAGGCCGGGAGGCTTCCGTCGTCCAGCAGCAAAAGCGCATCGCCCAGGCGCCCACTCAGCCGCACAAGCGAAGCGCGGAGATTGCTTTGATCTGATGTAATTCCGCATCCAGGTAACTGCTTTTTGGCAAAAGCCGGCGCAGCAGCCTTGCTCGTCAGAGCAGGAGATCATTGGAGCGCCAGTTCATTGTCAATCCGGCAAGATAAAGTTGGCAGTTTCGCCTCCGGCAGACCCCTTTGGGAGCAGCAGCATGTCTGGGTCGTTTGATGTAGCCCATCCATACCTCGAAATAGCCACCAGGCGCTCCTTGTTTTCGCCCTTACGCGGTTGTTTCACTAGGGAAATCCGCAAGAATGGCGCTGCCGTTCATTAGAAAGAATTGCACTTGTGCGCATGAGCGCTCCCAGCGATCGGAATCCACGTATGACTTCTGACTGCTGCCCTGAGTTCGACTTTATCCAATTTTGTGGCGCGGGCGGGGACGAGGGCCATGACGCATTGGGCACGAGCTGGAATTTTCATGCTGTCTCGGGACATCGATCAATTCGACCCGTCAGATTCGGCGTCAGTCAGCCTCTTGCGGAGCCGGCACCGCCCCCTCCAAACTTGGATAAACTCGAGCTGAGACCCGGGATCATAATGCCGGTCCTCGAGAACGATGGTTTGGAGATCCTGGCATTCATGCTCGATGCGGAGCAGAACGTCATCCGCGAGATAGGCGTTTGCCTCAACGAAGAGGAACGTCGGCGCGCCGAGGGGTTGAGACTGGAGCGGGACCGCCGCCGCTATGTCGCTACCCGCGGGCAGCTGCGCCGGGTCCTCGCCTCCAAACTGGGAATCTCGCCGTCCGACATCGAACTAGAATATGGACGCCTAGGCAAACCCCACCTCTCGCACCGCATGCCTGCTCGCGATTTGCGCTTCAGTGTCTCGCGATCCGGAGATGTCGCGGTCGTCGCCCTCTCGACCAGGCAGGAGGTTGGGGTGGACATCGAGGCAGTTCTGGCTGTGCCCGAAGCGGACGAGATCGCAGCGCATTGCTTTTCTGCCTCCGAGTATCGGTCTTACACCGCCCTTGGTCCGAAAGACCGGCTGGAAGGCTTCCTCCGGCGCTGGACCCGGCTGGAGGCTATCTCTAAGGCCCTGGGGTGCGGCTTAGGGCAATCCCTTTCTTGGGATGAAAGGGAATGGGCTGTCCGTAGGTTCGTACCGAAACCTGGGTACATCGGGACCGTGGTAGTCCGGAATTGGGTGGTAGTCCGGAATTGAAGTGCCCGCGATGCCATAATTCACTTACGATGCACCGCGGATAAACGAGGAGCTCAACCAATTCCATTGGACTGCACGCAAGTTCATTCGAACCGGACTTGTTCCCCACACTTCGCGGTGGGTCGCGGTTGAGAACACGGGACAGCGCTTCACTGACATGTCCCGGGCGTATGGAGAAAGCGCGGCAGTTTCATCGATGAAACCGTCGTGCTGGAGAAACTGGGACGCGGGAACCACTTCGGCTCCGTCGTGAATCATGAAGAAAGTGATCGGAAGACCTATGTCGGCGGACGTGATGCAGTTCCCGGAGCTTCTCGCAGACCTCGCGGTCAAGGACATCAAGATCTGGGTAGAGGGCGACCGGCTGCGGTGCAACGCCCCAGCTGGCGCACTGACGGCGGAGTTTCGCGACCAGTTGCGGGACCGGAAGGGCGAGATCATCGCGTTTCTGAATATGGCCACGGCGGCGGCCCGGCAACAGCCTGCAATCATTCCCCTGCAGTCTGGCGGAACACGCACGCCCATTTACGCCGTACCCGGCCATATCGGGGCGCCGTTCTCATTCTCGGACCTGTCGAAGCACCTGGGCGGCGATCAACCGTTTTACGCACTCCAACCGTCTGGCTTCGATGGGCAGAGCGATCCGATGGACCGCGTCGAAGATATCGCCGAGTACTTCGCCCGCCAGATCGTCGAATATCAGCCCACCGGTCCGTACATCATCGCCGGTTACTGCTCCGGCGCTGCAACCGCTTTCGAACTGGCGAAAATGCTGGGTCAAAGCGGAGCGGAGGTCCCGTGCATAGCGCTCTTTGGCCCTCTTCACCCCACCACCTATAAGGAATTGCCGCGTCTGCTGTATTTCTATGCCAGGCGGAGCGCCGATTCGTGCCTGCGAGAGATGGCGAAGCTGCCGACATTCGGCGCCCGTCTCCGATATTTCGGCAGTCGCCTCCGGAATCTCGGCGAGCGCGTCCGCGCCGCCCTCGTGCCCCTCGTTCGCAAAAGCAAAGAGCCTGTCACGACAGATCCGGTGCTGGCGAGC
Organism: Mesorhizobium sp. M0701; assembly: GCF_040320365.1. Lineage (NCBI taxonomy): Bacteria > Pseudomonadati > Pseudomonadota > Alphaproteobacteria > Hyphomicrobiales > Phyllobacteriaceae > Mesorhizobium > Mesorhizobium sp. M0701. The sequence goes on along the minus strand of NZ_JAMYPO010000014.1, from coordinate 32,046 downwards.
AGAGCTCGACTCAAATCGACGGCGATCACGGCTTTGCGGCGGTACATTCCCACTCCGTATTCGGGTCGAGTATGCATATTTCTTCCGAACAAGGCCTGGCTGCGATCGGGTGCAGCACCGCACCGATGGCTTCGAGTGGTGCCGCATGCCGAATTTTATTTCGGGCCCGAGGACTGCAACGGTCCCCTTATGCTGGAGGAACCGGACGCGCCTGCCATTGCAGAGCTTTATCGCCGGGCAACCCAAAAAGCTGAATGATTGACGTGATTTGATTTTTTTGACTTCCGCAATGGGGAGCGTATCTCATGAATGAAGTCCTTCCTATCGCGGCGGAGGGCGTAATGCTTCCCCTGCTGAAAGATGCCGATCATCAGGCGCTGGTTGTCGAGTACAACGCCACGGCAGCGCCCTACCCGTCGGACAGGACAATCATCGATCTCTTCCGCGACCAGGCGACGCGTAGTCCTGACGCTGAAGCGATCCGCTTCGGCGATGCAACGCTGACGTACCAGCAGCTCAACGAACGCTCCAACCAGATGGCCATGCATCTGACATCGACCGGCGTGGGGCCGGGTCGGATTGCCGTTGTGTTCATGGAGCACTCCATTGAAGTCGTCGTCGCGATCTTAGGCGTCCTGAAGTCCGGCGCAGCCTATGTGCCGGTGGATGCGGCAACGCCGAAGGGGCGTCTGGCAACAATCCTGAAGGACATTGCCAACGGGACCGACGGGCGGGCGCCGGTGGCGATCACTCAGGCGCGCCTGCAATCCGTCATTTCCCCGAACTTTGCCGACATTTTCGTGCTCGACGCCGATTTCGGGTCGATTTTACATCAGCCGGACTCGGCCCGACCGTCCGCTGCCACTCCGGACGGCGCCGCCTATATCATCTTCACCTCCGGCTCGACCGGCACGCCCAAGGGCGTCGTGATCGAGCACCGGAATCTGGTGAACTACATTGGGTGGGCCGCTCGGGTATACAGTTGCGGCGAACGTCTCGCATGGCCCCTTTTCTCATCCCTCGCCTTCGATCTGACCGTCACGACGCTCTTCACACCACTCATCACCGGCGGCCGCATCGTGGTCTATCTTGGTGATCCCGGAGTCCAGAGCATGGTCGTGCTCAAGGTCATCGACGACAATGCCGTCGATATCATGAAGCTGACGCCGGCGCATCTCGCGATGATCCGCGACCGCAATCTTGAGACCACAAGGCTGCGCAAGTTCATCGTGGGTGGCGAGGACTTCAAGACCGAGTTGGCTCGCGATATCACGAAAGCCGTCCCCCATCCTATCGAGATCTACAACGAGTACGGACCAACCGAAGCCACTGTGGGCTGCATGATTCACCGTTTCGACATCGACCGGGATCAATCCGCATCGGTGCCGATCGGCGTTCCGGCGGCCAATGCGGGCATCTACGTGCTCAACAAGGCACATCAGCCCACTGCCCGCAGCATCATCGGTGAGATGTTCATTGCCGGCGACGGTCTCGCGAGAGGCTATTTCAATCGCCCTGACCTGACCGACGAGCGTTTCCTCACGGCCGTCGATCCGAGAGATGGGTTTTCGAAGCTGCGGCTGTACAGGACGGGCGATCTCGCCCGCTGGAACTCGGAAGGGCGCCTGGACTTTCTCGGCCGCGCCGATCACCAGGTGAAGGTTGGTGGCGCGCGTATCGAGCTGGGCGAGATCGAAGCCCGGCTTCTGCAGCACCCGCACGTTCAGGAATGCGCTGTCGCTGCCATCGCCACCTCGGTGGCGAAACCAGAGACACAAGTGCGTTATTGCGAACGGTGCGGTGTTGCGTCCGGCCTGCCCGGCACGACGTTCGATGCGGCAGGCGTCTGCAATCTGTGCCGGGCCTTCGACACCTACGTCGACAAGGCGCAGACCTATTTCAAGACATCGGATGACCTCCAGGTTCTCATCGCGGAGATGCAGGCTAACCGGAAGGGACCTTACGACTGTATCGTGCTGTTGAGCGGCGGCAAAGACAGCAGTTTTATGCTGTGCAAGCTCGTCGCCATGGGGGTGAAGCCGCTTACCTTCACCCTTGACAACGGTTTCATTTCGGAAGGAGCCAAGGCCAATATCAGGCGGCTCGTGAACTCCCTCGGCGTGGATCACCACTGGGGAAGCACGCCGCATATGAACGAGATCTTCGTCGACAGCCTGAAACGGTTCGCGAACGTCTGCAACGGCTGCTTCAAGACGATCTACACCCTGGCCACGAACGTCGCCCGCGAACTAGGGATCGGGTACATCGTGACTGGGTTGTCCCGCGGCCAGTTCTTTGAGACGCGCCTGACCGAGGAGGTCTTCAAGCGGGACGACTACGATCCGGCCCGTCTGGACGCGCTCATCGCCGAGGCGCGCAAGGAGTATCACCGCCGCGAGGATGCTGTGTCGCGCTATCTCGACGTGGATGCCTTCCGGAACGACTCAGTATTCGAGGAAGTGAAGTTCATCGACTTCTACCGCTACTGGAGCGTCCCTCTTGAGGACATGCTCGATTTCCTGAAGACGCAGGCGGGATGGGATCGGCCTGCGGATACAGGACGCTCCACGAACTGTCTCATCAACGATGTCGGCATCTACGTTCATAAGAAGCAGCGGGGACATCACAACTACGCCCTTCCCTACAGCTGGGATGTGCGTCTCGGCCAGAAGACGCGCGATGAAGCCATTGACGAACTCAACGACGAGCTGGACCTATCCCGCATCAAGGAGATCATGGCCCAAATCGGCTATGTCGAACCGCCAGCGGCCGAAGACGGCATCGCACGACTTGTGGCCTACTATGTCTCGTCCAAACCCCTGACCGTGGCGGACCTGCGCACCCACCTCGCCGAAGAACTCTTGGAGTCCATGATTCCGACGCAGTATGTTCGCCTCGAACGGATGCCACTCACGTCCAACGGCAAGATCGACCGCTCTGCGCTTCCCGAGCCGACGGCGGAAAACATCCAGCCTGCACAAGACTTCGTCGCCCCCTCGACGGCGACCGAGAAGACGCTGGCCGCGCTGTGGTGCGATCTCCTCAAGGTCGAGTCGATCGGCCGTGACGACAACTTCTTCGGCCTGGGTGGGCACTCGCTGCTGGTGATGCGGGCGGTGTCGCGCATGCGGCAGAGCTTCGGCGTCGACGTGCAGCTTCGCAACCTTTTCGAGCGCCCGACAGTGGCCGGACTGGCGGAAGTGATCGACGGAATGCTCTGGGTGGCCGATTCCGGAGCCCCTTCAGTCTCGGAAGGACCGAGAGAGGAAATCGAACTCTAGCTTTCGCAAGGCCTCCGAATGGCCTTTGGGTACCAATCTGGACGGAAGCTTTTGCGTTGGACTGCAGAGCAGAGCGGATGAAGATGATGGACAAAGCTTGGGTACCGGCGCGAGGATCGGGGCTGCCTTGGGCGGCGGGGGAATATGAGCTCTTACGCGACCAGGTGCGCCGGTTCGTCGAGGAGGAGATCAAGCCGCGTGCGGATCGCTGGGAGGAGGACGGGTTCATTCCCCGTCCGATCCTGCGCCGCATGGGTGAACTCGGCTTCTTCGGCATCCGCTACCCGGCCGAGTACGGTGGTTCCGAGATGGACGCGGTCGCATCGACGATCTTCGCCGAGGAGCTCGGGCGCTCGACTTATGGCGGCGTCGCAAGCGCGACGCTGGTCCATACCGACATGGCTTCCGTGCATGTCTTTCACGACGGGACCAAAGCCCAGCGGGCCCGCTGGATGCCGGGCATTATCAGCGGCGAGGTGATCACCGCGGTCGCCATCACGGAGCCGGATGCAGGCTCGGACGTGAAGGCCATCCGCACGCGCGCCCGCCGAGAGGGCGACTCTTACGTCCTCGACGGCACGAAGCTCTACATCACGAACGGCGTCCACGCGGATCTCTACTGCGTCGGCGCCAAGACCGATCCCTCGGCAGGAAGCCACGGGATCACGATGTTCCTCGTCGAGAAGGGCACGCCAGGCTTCAGCGTCGCCCGCGAGCTGGACAAGCACGGCTGGCGCTGCTCCGATACGGCGGAGCTCGTCTTCGACGGTTGCCGTATCCCCGCCGAGAACGTGCTCGGCGCGGAGGGACAGGGCTTCTACTCCATCATGCGCAACTTCCAGAACGAGCGCCTTGTCCTCGCGGGCATGGCGATAGGGGCGGCCGAGGCGGCGATCGATATGACCCTCGCCTGGGTGAAAGCTCGCCGCGCATTCGGGGGCGTCTTATGGGACATGCAGGCGATCCGTGAACGTCTCGCGATGCTCTCTGCGAAGGTGGAGGCAGGCCGCCAGTTTCTCTATGCCACCGCTTGGCGCATGGCGGCGGACGAAGATTGCCTGCGCGAGGTCTCGATGGTGAAGGCCATCTGCGGCGAACTCGTCAACGAGGTTGCGTATACGTGCGTGCAGTTCCACGGCGCTATGGGCCTCATGCGCGAGAGCCCGATCGAGCGCATAGCGCGTGACGCCCGCGTCCTATCCATCGGCGGCGGCGCGACGGAGGTGATGCTGGAGGTGGTCGCGTCGATGTCGTGAGCCTGATGCGCAGCATCCCACCGCGCCAACCGTCCGGCTCTCCAGTTCGTTTCAACTCGAATACAATTCGTCATGGCTCGGCGGAGTGGAGCACCGGTCTCCGAAGCTGGCCAGTTAAGTGTGGCCGACGGGGCGGGTCGCTACGACCAGGGTTGAAACGCCGAATTTCCGCAAAGCCGTTTTTTCGATCCGTGGCATGAGCCGCCGGTAGGTCGGTATCACGCTAGCCGGCAGCCATTGATAACGCTCCAACACCGGCAGCACATAGTCGACCTTCTGTATCTCGAAACCCGCCGCAGCCACAATATTCCGCAATTCATGCGGCCAGTAGTTCCGTGCCGCCATAACGCGAGCCGACCACGAACTCGGCAGCCAAGGAAGCAGTGGGATAGGGAAACCGAAATTGCGGCCCAGAAACCGCATCCCATGGCCCTCGAATGGAAACCAGCGATTTGGACTCATCACGACCAGATGACCGCCGGGCCGCAGGACTCGCCAAATTTCGCGCAGCGTGGCCGCCTCATTGGCGACGTGCTCAAGAACCTCATTCAACAATGTCGCATCAACGGACGCATCCGGTAATGGGAAGTCGTCGGTGCAGCAGTGGTATTCGATCGCATCTGGCCGCCGATTAAGCTTCTCATCATTCACCAGCTTGCGAGCGATGGCCTCGTCGATCCTCGATCGTTCAGGATCGACACCAATGACTTTCTGGGCACCCCAGGCGACCAGGGCCTCGGTGTAGCCGCCCTCGGCACAGCCGCAGTCGAGCCAGACTCCCTGTAGCAGTCCCAGGTCTCTCAACTTGCCGAGCCTGTAAGCAACATTGCTTCCGATCGCGGTCGAGTCGCCGGGATGGGGGTAGCGTGGCGCAGTACGCGCGCGCGATAAAGAATTCTCGCTTGTCGCGATGACCCGCAGGCCATCCAATTGCGGTCGATAACGTTGCGCCATGAGCGGTGTCTCCTCAAGTCTCAGATGGTTACGCAACCGGCGGCCCTTCGTGCACAGGACTGCCGGCGGAATTCAGGTTCATCGCGAAGGCCAAAGTCAGGGCCGCGCACACGCCCTCGATGCTAACGGCGAGCGTCCAGCCCAGGACCAGGCCTTGAAGTCCGCCAAGCTTCGCCCCCGCGATCACGAGGCACAGCTCCAGCAACCCGCCCAGCGCGAACCAGCGAGATGCCTTGCGCATCCTGTCGCCCAGCCGCGCCAGCGTGCAGGCATGAAATTTGAGCGTTGATCCCAACAGGCTGAAGCCGAGGAAGCGCAGGCTCGAACCGGCGATCTCAGGATAGGCCGGATTGAAGACCGCAAGGATCTCCTGCGAATAGGTGAAGACGAAGACGGCGCAGACCAGCGAGAAGAGCAATGACGCCGTCAGCGACATAAGGATGTCGCGTCTCGATTGTTTCGGGCTTGTTCTGACCACGGGGAACAGGATCGTGGCCATGGCTGCGGGAATCAACGAGGCCAAGGAGACCAGCATCCACAACGGCATGAAGGCGGCATTGGTGGTCGGCGACAGGAGAACCAGCACAAGGTAGGGCATGATGGTGCCCGGGGCCTGCAAAGCCACATCGAGCGCGTAGTGGTCGAACACCTTGCGTCGGAGCGCATGGAGCAGCTGGAAATCGGGGATCCCAAAGAGGCGACGCGCGCCGCCCCGGGTCAAGAGATCGACGCCGATACAGGCCGCCAGCAAGCCGGCCACCCAGGTCAGAAGAAGCGCGGCATTGGAGGCGTAGCCGGCGGCCGCGGCGAGCAGCATCAGCTTGAACGTGGAGAACAGCACTTGCCGGATCATCTTGCCGGTGCTGCGCAGGTTGCCCATGAACGCCGTATCGGCCACGATCCCGAGAACGGTCAGGCCGCAGCCGAGGACGAAGGTAGCGCCGACGAACAAGCCGTCGATCGGCCCGGTCGGGCTGTTGAGGTACGCCTCCCCGAAGACAAACAACAAGGCCAGGCCGACCGCCAGCGCCACCCCGACGCACGCTGCAGCGGCCACGAGGCCGCGCTCCTTGCCGGGATGCCGGACGATTTCACCCATCAGCAACGTCCCCAGCCCGGCGTCCCCCAGCAGGCCGATGAGCGCCATCACGGACAGGAGGGCGGAGACGTTGCCGATCACCTCAGGCGGAAACAGCCGGGCCGCGAGCCACCAATAGACAAACCCGAGACCGGCCGTTGCAGTCGTTCCGATCGCCAGAGCGCCGGAATTCATGACGAACGCGGCGCTCTTTCGAAGCTCCCGGCGCAGGCGAATAATGGCCGTCCCGGCGGGGTCTACCGGCATGACGGCTCTCCCGAACCTTGGTTTGCCGGCACCGCAGGCCTGCTGGCGGCTGGGCGCAGGACGTCCCGGTAGACCTGCTCGATCCGGGTCACGACCGCTCCGGCCTTGAGGCATCCAACCCTGGCGAGGCTTGTCGTCTCCAGGCGGGCCAGCAAGGCGCGGTCATCCAGAAGTGTCTGCATTGCGTGGGCGAGGGCGTGCGCGTCGCCGGGCGGCACGAGAAGCCCTGTTTCCCCATGATCGACGATATCCGGCATGCCGCCGACATCGGTTGCGATGACTGCCTTGCCGGAAGCCATGGCTTCCATGATGACCGTCGCGCAGGCTTCAGGTCCCACCGATGGTAGCACGCCGAACAGTGAGCGCCGCCATGCATGCATGATGGCGGAATGCGGCCACGTACCGAAGACGCGGACGTTCGGCGGAAACTCGGTTGGTGTATCGGCGGCCCGGCGCCCGATCAGGACCAGCTGCGGCGCCCGCTCCAGGCCGGCATAGGCTTGCAGGAGAACGTCAATGCCCTTGAGGCGCGCCATGTCGCCGACGAACAGGATGAATCCATGCCCAGGTAGCTCCCGCAGGCAGGGATCTTCCGGGCCAAGTACCTCGACATTGTCGGGCACGAAGTTGGGAATGACCTCGTAGGGGGCGCGGCCTTGGGTGAGGCCGGTGTGGCTGGCCACCGCGTGGCTCACCGCGATGAAGCGGTCCACAGCGCGCCGAGCGCCGAAGCTCGAAGCCCAGTTGCCCAAGGTGGTCGCGGCTGCCTTCACGGCTCCGTAATGCCCGGTGGCGCAAGGTAAGCACTTGGCCGGTGCTGGGCCACTGCAGAGATGGGTCCCCAAGTGCATGAAGTTCTTCTTGGCGCAGACAAGGCCGTAGTCGTGCAGAGTGACCACGAGGCGTGCCCCACTGAGAACTTTGACCGGCAGGAAGGACGCGTAGATCCAGTTGTGGGCGTGGACGATGTCCGGCCTCTCCTGAGCGACCAGCCGCTTCAGGGCTAGCACCAGTTCGGGATCCGGGAAAGGTGGTGCGTGGCGGCGCTCGGGATCGGTGTGGAGGCCTGACAGACGCTGGAGCGTGCCGCGCAAGCGGTGCACGCGAACCGCGCCGTCCAGCTCGGTTGCGGGCGATCCGGGATGCATCAAGGTCCCGACGCTGACATGATGGCCCCGCTCCACCAACGCCGCGCCGAGATTGCGGACGTGCCGCTCCTCTCCCCCGATCACCGGAGGATAGAACTGCGATAGCAGCAGGATGCGCATGGTACAGCCTCGTTTTAGATCCGCGGCACAAGCGTCGAAACGCTGCGATAGAGCCGGTTGTCTTCCGGTCGATAAAGCCGCGCCTCGGCCGTCTGGCGAGTTGCCAAGACGGGCACCGGGATTTCCCGCGCCCAAGTGTCGCCCGGCGCGATGGTGAGCGATCGGAAAACGGCGAACGGCTGCCCATCGAGGGTGATTTCCAGGTCGAATCGCTGAGGTCGAGTCTCGGCGCTCCTGATGCCGACGGTGATCCGGCCGGACTCGCCACCGGCCGACGGCAACAACCAGAACGCAGTGTATTTGAATTCCCGGTAGGCCGCTTCGTCTCGGACGGCCAACGCATAGGCTCCGGTCGCTACAAGCAGCGCTAGCATGAGCGCAGCCCCCTGCCAGAGCCGGACCCGCGCCGGAGCCGGCCAGGCTGGCAGATCGGGAGTGTCGCGGCGGCCGGCGGCCACCAGTGCCGCGGCGGCCGTCACCGCCCAGAACCACACCGCCCAGCCGAGCGGCGTAAGGAAGCCTGCGGCGTTCAGGGCAAAGCCCCCGGCGATGCTGGCGGCCAGGCTTGCTCCGACCGCGTAGACGAAGTGTTCCAACGCGGAGGTTGTCCTGACGCCAATGGCCCGCAGCACCGTGTGGCCCGAGACGAGGAACACCATGGGCGCGCCCAGGGCAGTACGGAGGAGCAAGCTGTCGCTGACCGCAACGGCCGCCACCGCGGCCCCCGCCCACAGGCACGCGGCCAGAAGGTCCCACTTGCTACAAAATCTCATGCAATCCCCTCACGTCATAGATGACGATCCAGCCGTTGTCGTAGATGCGGGTGACGCCCTTGACGTCATTGAACTTGAGCAGCGCTGCGCCCGAGAGCGGCGCTCCCTGCCGCGCTTCCCACGGCTGGAAGTAAAAGCCGAGCACCGGCGGAGCCGTAGTCAGGCGCAGGTCAATCAGCAGGAAATCGATGTTGCTTCGCGCCAAGGCCCAAAACTCGTCGGGCCCCAATGTCTCGGCCTCGAAAATTCGCGCGGGATCGACGCCTTCGACGATGGTGACCCTAACGTCCTGCCGGCCGTAGCCCGCAAGCAGAAGGCGGTTGATGCGGTCGGTGGTGAAGCGGTTGCCAGCACCGAGCCATTCCTTGGCCCAGCGTGCCGTTTCGATCCCCATCGGCTCGATGGATTCGTGATCCGCGGCCACCCTGTAGCGCCCATGGATCGGATTAATCGAAGAGCTCGTGACGCCGCCCAGGACGATGATCACCAGAGCAACGGCCGGTGCGATGCGGCGCCACCCGCGTGGCGTGCGGCCCTGCCAGAAGTGGACGATGCTCACCGCGACGACCAGCCCGACGGCGATGAACACGAACGTTCCCATGCGGTTGCCGACTTCCCATCCGGCGACGGTCAGTCGGAAGGCCACCGAGACTGGGAGCCCGAAGGCCAGCAAGCTGAGGAGCACGAGGCGGCTATCGCGCCAGCGGCGTTTAAGAATGTCCTGGATCGGACGCCAACCGGACCGCGCACCACTCGGCGCTGCCATGGCCAGCGACCGAAAGAATCCCGTTGCCAGTCCGAGGGCCACCAGCAGGAGCGCCAGCAAGGTGGTCAGCCGCATGTAGAGCGCCTTGTCCGGCGCTCCGAGGTGCTCCGACCGCGGGGTGGGCGCGCCCAGGATGTTCCGGAGCAATGTGTCGAGACCGGACTCGATCACCGGGCCGAGATAGCCTGTGAGAGGGATGCCACGGGCCTGCACCCACAGGGACGGCAGGGCTATGGCGAGGATCGCCGCGAGGCCCACGGCAGTGCTGGTCTTGATCCGCAGGGGATCGTGCCGGCGCAACGTCTCGAGCGCCGCCAGCGCTCCGAAATAGATGGCGGCGAAGGCGGCAGAGAGGTGATGCGTGACCGCGAGGCTTGCCAACAGCAAGGCAATCAGCCCGAACGACTTCAGCCTCGGTCGCCCGACGAGATCCTTGGACGCTGCTTCGACCGCGAAGATCAGCACGCATAGCACGATACCGAGGCTCTCGTAGGAGAACATCGAATCGAACAGGAAGAAGGTTGAGCAGCCCATATAGGCCAGACAGGCGATGGCCGAGATACGCGGCGACCCAGCGATGCTTTCGAGGAACAGAAACAGGGCACCGATGAACGTGCCCTTGAGGATGGCCAACAAGAGCGTCCCCGCCACAAACAAGGGCAGTCCCGTCAGATCGACGATCGCCGTCGTCAGGATTTCCAGGGCGGGATAGGTTGGCCCGATCGGGAAAAGCGGGTTGGACAGGAACAGCCGGCGGGCCGTGATGAGATCCTGGGCCGCGATCCAGTGCAAGACCTCGTCGTAACCGCTGAAGCTCGTCGGGGAATAGACGTTCTTGCAATAGAACAGGGCTTCGGCAAGCAGCAACAGGAGGAACAGGCGCTCACCCCGGGCTGTTGTCGGCCAGGCGATGCGAAGGCTGGTCGGAGCGACCAGGAGAACGACACCGGACCAGAAGAGCGGCGGCGCCACGTCATAGCCGCGGCGCCCGGCCGCGTGACCGGCCACGACCAGGAGTAGAGCCGCGGCGATCGTCAGGCATAGAACCGCAATCCATCCGGAATTGGCGCGTTGCGACGGGGCATCGGCGCTGCCGTCGCGAAGGTCGGGACCGACAACGGCCGAGACGAATCGTATCCCGGCCTGAAGCGGGTTGATCCTGGTTCCCGCGCTGAAATGAGCCGGCATCATCAGCATCATGCCCTCGTCGCAGGAGGCCACGATGTCACGCCGCCGGGGCCCAAGCGGAGCATGGATCGGCTGCCGAGAACATCATAATAAACGTGGTTCAGCGCATGCGCGCAGGCATCCCAGTCCGGCAGGGCCAAATCCGGGACCTCCCGATGCGCCTCCAGTTCCTGGGCCATGGCGGCGGCCAGCTCTCCAGGACCGGCGTTGGGCGGAATCGCCCGGCACAGGCCATTGGCGGCCAGCTCCCGCAGACCGGACGTGTCGCTGACGAGGACCGGACGGCGCAGCGACAGGGCTTCCATCACAGCGATCGGATGGGCTTCGTATTCGCTGAACAGCACGAATAGCGCGGCGCTCGCCAGCAGGTCTGCCATTTTCTGCCGCTCGGATCCGGGGATGCCCGCAATGGTGACCCGCTTCTCGAGGCCGAGCGTCGCGACGAGGCGCCGCAATTCTCCCTCGTACGGGCCTGTTCCAACGATGTGCAGTCGCACGTCCGGTACCCGGCGGATCAGTTCGGGCAAGGCCGCGATCGCCCGGTGATGGCCCTTGTAGCGCTCCAGCCTGCCGCCCGAGACGATCAGATGCGGATCGACCTTGATGCCGGGGCTCGGAGCCGGCATCGCAGCGCCGTTCGGGATGACGACAAACCGTTCGCGCGGCACGCGCATTCTGGCGCTGAAGAAGCTGGCCTCGAATTCGGAGACGCCGATCAGCCGCGCGGCGCGGGCCACCAGCGGTCGAAGCAGCGCGTGCTGTGTGCCGCGCACGGCATTGCGCAGCCGGGAGGAATGCCCGCCGCTGTGGAAGGTCAGGATGAACGGCAGGTCCCCGCGAAGGGTCGCGAGCAGCCCGATCGGCGCCACGAAGCTGTTGTAACCTTGGAAATGGATCAGATCCCATGCCCCGCGCCGGATCGCGGTATAAATGCCGGGCGCAACATAGAGGTCCAGCTCCCTCGGCCAGGCCGGCACGCGCTGCACGCGCATACCGCGCACCTCCTCCTCAGCCGGCAACTCCCCCGAGGGATCGGTAGTGAGCACGTCGACGGCGTGGCCACGCGCCACCAAGCGGGGACCGACTTCCTGGATGTGAGTTTCGATGCCACCTATGAGGGGGTAGCAGCGAGCGGCAACCATCAGGATTCGCATCAGGTCTGTCCACCGACAACACAGGCTGTCGCGCTCCGCCTGCGCTGTTGGTGCACCCTCTCGCGCAGGATGGTTTTCAGGACGCGCCAGCCGTCCGGCATGGCGCGCAGATGGCTCACGCCGCTGATGCGCGGAGCCTCGAAACTCGCCACCTCGACGATATTGAGGTGGTTCTTCAAGGCCCGCACGTTGATGAGGGTCTCGATCTCGAACCCATCGCAATCGCAGTCCAGCGTGGCGACGTGCTTGGTCCAGAAGGCTATGTATCCGTAGCATAGATCGGAGAACCAACCGCCATAGAGCAGCCGCACGAACAGGGTCAGCCCCTTATTGCCGAACATCCGGAACAGCGACATGTCGTCGGTGCCGGCGCCCTGGATAAAGCGTGAACCCTTAACGAGATCCGCGCCGGCCATCAGCGCACTGACAAAGACGATCGCCTCCTCCGGCACCATGGAGCCGTCAGCGTCCAGCATGACGATGATTTCGCCTGTGGCGGCCAGGAATCCCGCTTGCAGTGCAGCGCCCTTGCCCCGCCGGGGCTCCATCACGACCTTCACGTCCTCTCGCAGGCGGCGCGCGACCGCGACCGTATCGTCAGTCGAACGACCATCTACGATAATGATCTCATGCGCCCAGTTGGGGATGCGCGGCAGAAGCCACGGGAGGTTCTCGGCTTCATTGAGCGTCGGGACGACGAAGCTGACTCGGGGCAGAGTCAGTGATCCCCGCAGCGCGACATTTAACGGGTCAGGCGGCGATGTGGCACCGACGGGGGCGAGAATGCCGGAGAGACGGGCGTTCATGGCAGCGCTTTGAGGTCGTACGATGGGACCCATCCGGGGAGCATATTGTGCTTCCATGACCCCATGAGCTCCCCGAAAATCCGGTGCTCCACATAGCGCGCACGCAAATGCGCGGCCAGCGACAAGCCGCGGCGGCCAGCTCCAATGACCGCCACATCCACGGATGTGCTTGATCCAACCATATGCGGACTCCCGGCCGTTATGAAATGAAGATGAAATGAAAGAGGATTGGCAAGCTTGTCGCCCCCTAATATTGGGTTGTGATGCGACGATTACTGATGCAGATCTGAAATGGAAGGACGATAGATGGTTATGAAAAGCAAATAGATGATTAGCTCTTTTGGGGTATCCCTACAGGTTATTTCCAGCCATACGACCAGCGCGGATAGTACGGCAGCGGCACCGATCACCTTCAGCAGCTGTGTTGGCAGCGTTGCCAAACCCGTTTTAGACCTCTGGGTCCACCTTCAACCCCAGCGAGGACATTCATCGACCCGCGGCTGGGACTAGCTCACAGCGACACTTTCTATTGAGCGAACCGTGCAGAAGGCAGCGAAGCTCGCCGGCGCGAAGAAATGAACGTCCAGCGCAACGCTGACTTGCCACTGGCCAGAAGCTGCGAAGTGCAGGTGGGCTCGCTCCTTCACTCGGCCGTGATTTCCGAGCTTATTTTGTGCCCGAGAAGGGTCGAGCGCGCCCGGCCCTTCGCAGGCGGGGCACCTTGCGCTCGACCGCCTGGCTACGGGTAACTAACCCGGGCAAAACCGGCCAAGAGAGCGACCGCCCACGCGGTCCCGAGACCCCGCGCGGTCCCGAGACCGGCGCGTTGGGTATCAGCACACGATACGAGGTCGTGACCTCTCGCAAACCCCGGATATGCCCGAACAGGTCGATCACCTCCAGGCCAGACCGGCGATTGTAGGTGTGACACCCCAACGCTCCGGACCAAATGCGACCGACCGGGGTCTGGGCAAACTCCGACGCGCCGAGCGCATCAATCTGGCAGAACGTCACCGCGCCGCCATAACCGCGCGCGCAGTCTTGGACCGGGCGTAGCGTGCGTCCCCCATGTCGGATGACGGCGCCTGCGGGACGGCTGAGCCTTGCATCGAGCAGGACGGGGTTGGCGGCATGGGGCGTCCAGGACCCAGTCAGGCTCTCGGCACGGTAGAGGCTGAGAAGATCCCAGGATGTGGACCTCCAAAGCCTTGGGCTGACGAAAAACCAAAAGCCGCCCTCATGGCAGAGCGGCGTGGTATCGTAGCCCTCAATGCCTTCCATGAGACAGGCCTCCCGCGTCCACCGGTAAGGGAATTCCACTGCCCTGTAGAGGCTGACATTCTTGGCCGCCCCCGATTCGGGGATCATCCAGATCTGCCCATCCTGCTCGAACACGAACGGGTACGAGAGGTGATGCGGTTCCTCTACGACGATCCGGGATGCGCCGGCTGTCCCGTCCCGGTTCACTGCCACGACCGCAATGCACCCCCGGTTCTTCGAGTAGAGGTACTGTTCGACAAAGATGAAATTCTGCCCCTGGTGCCGGAACGGGAACGGGTCGGCAAGGTAGCTGTCGGCATTTCCGGTGAGCACCCGGAAGGCTGCTTCGCCTTTGTCGAGCAGGCTCGCCGATTCATCGAAGCGCCAGCCAATCCCCCACATCCTGCCGCCCCTCGCCAGGACGTCCAAAAGCCCGATCGCCTTCGATGCAACCGTGCCGCTCGCCCTTGCAAGCGCCGAAAGCGCGCCAAACGAGGGCACTGCCGTCCGCGGACCGCGGATACCGGACGCAGTTGAACCGCTTTCCTCGCACAGGGCTTTGAGGATCAGCGGCACAGCGCAGGAAAGGGCGCTGTCGAGCCTCGCTGCCAATAATTCACGGTCTGCACTGGCCGGACGCGCCGTCCACGGCCGCAACGGGCGCGCCGTGTCATGCAGGTCGACGAGAAGATCCTGATGATTCACCCAGGCCGCCACAACTCCGATCTCGCCGGGTGCGCCGTTGAAGACCGGGGTGAGCACGCGCCGCCCCGCCGGGAGCGATTCTGCGCCGCTCAAATCGATCACCACATCCACTTGGTCGGCCGGAGGCGGCGGCAGGCACCGCAGCGCCGCCTGGACGGGGTCGATGGCGCCGTTCCCGCGAAAGCCACAGACCAGTTGTTCGAGTTCCAGCAGCAGACGGCAGATTATCGGCAGCGGGCAGCGACCGGCCGCCAAAGCGCAGAAGACTTCGTTGCCGGGCACTTCAGCGAGCGCTTCTGCCAGCCAGAGGTGCCACCGCAGCAGCCGGGACGAATCGAGACTCAGGCAAATGCGCATTGTTGTTCTCACGGCCGATTTCAAAAAGCCAGCTTACAGCTTCCACGAGAACCACCTCAGGCGATCCGCCTACCCTGGATTCCGCCGCAGGCACGCGAGCCAAGGGCGGCAGATAGAAAGCCGCAGCGCGAGGATGGTTTCCACCCACCATGGTTGCGGGGACTCGCCATGTCGGGAGCCGAACACTTGATTGGGAGATGCCTGAGCACGGGTCCATACTCGAGCGACTGGAAACGGCTAAGCACCACTATGCCCGAACGGCGCCGTGGCTGTGTGAGGTCAGAGGAGGTAATCCTTAGGGGCCATTGCACCCTGTGGCCGGCGAGAGCCAAATGCCAGGATGATCATCGACTGGCAACGAGTGAAAAATGGGCTGCGGAACGCCGGACTGCGGGTGCTGGTGTCCGCGTTGCTGTCCGTTCCGGCAGTCGCGAGCGCCGCGGACGATCCGTCGGCAACATCCCTCATCAAGACTTCCGGAACGAACTTTGCGTTGGACGGCAGGCCGTTCTTCGTGACCGGCGTAAACAACCACTATCTGACCTACCGGTTGCAGGCTGAGGTCACCCGCGTGCTCGACGACGCGGTGGCGATGGGCGCCAATGTGGTCCGCACCTTCTCCAGCCGGTGATCGGGTCGCTCGACGGAAGCAAGCCTACGATGGCGCAAACCTCGGCCCTGGTTGGTAACTTTTTATGCTGAAAACCGGCTTCCGGGTAGGCCGAATCCCGCGTGGAAGCCTGCGTTTCAAAAACCAAGACCATCGCACGTCTATCAAAGAGTTTGGACAGACATTGGCAGCTCAAGTCGGGAGAATTCCTAGATGCGTATTCTGATGCTTGCGCAATCCTATATGTCGATTGGCGTTGGCCAGCGGGGCCACGTCCGCAACCTAACTATCGGTCTCGCCCGCCGCGGTCATGACGTTGCCGTTGCCACAACCGGTCAGCCTGGATCCAAAACCGGGCAGCCCGAGGATGGCGTCAGCAGCGAATGCCGGCAGCCGCCCCCTACGATCTCAGTAATTATCTGTGCCTACTCCGAGGACAGATGGGAGCTGTTGCTTCAGTCGGTGGCCTCGGTTCAGGAGCAGACCTTGCAACCCCGCGAGATCATCGTATCTGTCGACCAGCCCCTGTTCCACCGTTGTGCCGCGCACTGGGCTGACTTCGCAGCATCCGCCCCTCCGATACGGGTGATCCAGAACAAGTATGACGGGCACCTGGGGGCGGCCCGAAACACGGCAGCCGAGACAGCCACTGGAGAGATCCTGGCGTTCCTGGACGACGATGCGGCGGCCGACAGGGACTGGCTCGAGATTCTCATCGAACCCTACCGGGATAAGCGCATCGGCGCCGTCGGCGGGCGCCCCATACCGGTTTTCGAGACGAGCCGCCCGGCCTGGTTTCCTGTGCAGTTCGACTGGGTGTTCGGATGCGCTTATGACGGCCTTCCGACCAGCCGAGGTCCTTTGGCTCACCTCATAGGAGCCAACATGTCGGTGCGGCGGACCCTCCTCGAGCAGGTGGGAGGGTTCCACTCCGACCGTCACGACGACATGGACATGTGTCACCGCGTGGCGCACCTCAGGGGCAGTGAGGCAGTCATCTACGAACCAGCGGCGACCGTTCGCCACTTCGTGCCCGCCTCACGGCCGACCTGGAGGTACTTCTGGCGCCGCTGCCTGTTCGTCAACAAGGGGAAGGTCGAGGCCTTTGCCCAGATGGGCGACGCGGCCACACTGGGTGCAGAGGCCCGCTTCGCCTGGTACGCGCTGACCAAGGGCCTACCGCGGGAGATTTTGCAGGCGGCCAAGGGTGACGCCCACGGGCTGGCCCGGTCCGCGGCGATAGTCGCTGGCGTGGGGCTGGCCGCGGTAGGCCACGTCGCCGGCCGGATCGAGCTGGTGCGGCGCTTGCGCCGGCGGCGCCAACAGGCAACCAAGCAGATACTGGACACAGCCGCGCAAGGCGATGGGCGCGGCAAGTAGATGCCGTCTTCGATAATCATTGGTTCGGGTCCGGCTGCAGCCGCCGCCGTGTTGGCGCTGTCCGATAAACCGGACGAGAAGGTAACCGTGTTCGATCCGGGCACCGTGCTTGACGCGGAGACGCAAGAGGTAATCTCCAGGATGTCCAAGCTGCGTGTCGACAACTGGGATGAGGAGGACGTCCGCGGGGTCAGCCTGCAACCCAAGCGGATCCGGTCCGATTCGCTGCCTGAAAAGAGAAGCTACGGATCCGATTTCCCGTTTGTCAACAAGGGCCAGCTCGACGGCGTCCACTCCGAGGGTAGAGTCAACTCAGCTGTCATATCAAGCGCCTACGGGGGGTTCAGCAACGTCTGGGGAGCCCAGATCATGCCCTTCAGCGCCGCCTCGTTCAAGGGATGGCCGTTCGACTTCTCGGATATGGAAGAGCACTATCGGACGATCCTGGGTCACATTCCTTTCGCTGGAGAGTCCGACGATCTCGAGGAGTGGTTCCCGCTCATCGGATCCCCGGACCCGCTTCCGCCGCTGGCGCCGCGGACGCAGATGGTCCTGGCCAACTACGACCGGCACCGCGATCGAGTGCGCTCCACGGGAATAACGATAGGCCGCGCCCGCCTCGCCTTCTCAGCGCCCGAATGCCAGCCCTGCGGGCTGTGCATGACTGGGTGCCCGCGGTCGCTAGTCTATTCGGCCTCGCACAGCTTCGATCGCTTCAGGCGCAGCGGGAGGATCGCCTACCACAGCGGGCTGCTGGCGGTGCGAGTTGACCAGGAGGGCGACACGGCCGTCGTGCAGGCCCGGGAGCTGTCCAGCGGCCGGATCCAGCGATTCACCGCCGACCGGGTCTTCGTGGGCTGCGGAGCAGTCGGGACCACCCGGCTGATCCTGGGCTCGCTCGGATCGGACCAGCCGGTATATCTTTCGGAATCGGCTCAATTCGTTCTTCCAATGATGTCCATGAAGCCGACCCCCGACCCACGTACAAGGCGCGAGTTCACACTCAACCAGTTCAACATGGTCATCGTCCGGGACGACGAAGGCTTCGATGTCTCACAGATTCACTTCTATCCGTTCAACCAGGCATACTACGATGCGCTTCCCGGCTTCCTCCAACACCGCGCCGCCGCCTTCGTGACGGATCGGCTCCTGAGCCGGTTGACGGTAGGCCTGGGCTACTTGCCGTCCTGGGCATCACCCAAGGTCCGGGTCACCGCCCAGGTGTCCGCAGCTCCTGATGAGCTACCCAAGATCACCCTCACTTCAGAGGGCTTCGGCGAGGCCAGGGTCAGGGGCAAAGACGTGCCTCCGATGCTGCCTGACGTAATAAAGCGGATCCGCAGGGCGGCACCTTACCTTGACTTGTGGCCAGTCACGCCGCGGATGCTGTGGTCGGGCGGGGCTAAGAGCTACCACTTTGGCGGCAGCTTTCCCCACGCCAGTGAGCCGGATACCGGGAGTGCGACGACAGACCGCCTCGGGCGGCTGGCGCGCTGGGACCGTATCCATCTCATCGACGGGTCGGTTTTCCCAAATGTTCCAGCTACTACCTTTACCCTGACTGTGATGGCCAATTCTCATCGCATCGCCTGCGAAGCGATGCAGCTGACGGGTTGAGCGTTCTATGCGTGTCGGTATCACCGGAGCCAACGGATATGTCGGGACCATCCTGCGTGCCGCCTTCGCCGAAGAAGGGCATGAGGTCATCGCGTTCGCCCGTTCGAACCGGGTGACCTCCGACTCTGCCGCCGCAATGGTTGGCGTCGCCGAGTGGCGCCCATACGAGATCAAGCGCCCGCCGTCGGGGGCCGCATTGAGCGACCTAGATGTGCTCATCCACTGTGCATGGGACCTGGCTCTCGTCAGCGCCGGCGATGTGTGGGGTGTCAATGTGTCCGGCTCGCAGCACCTCCTGCGTAATGCCGCCGACGCAGGGGTTCGCCGGGTCATTTTTATCTCCTCGATGTCCGCCTGTAAGGGAACCCGACAGTTGTACGGTCAGGCGAAGCTGGCCTGCGAGCGCACCGCCAGCAGTCTGGGAGGTGTCTCCACCCGCCTCGGACTGGTGTACGGCCCCGGTTGGGGCGGGATGGCAGGCGCGCTCCGCAAGCTCACCAACCTGCCAGTCACACCTCTCATCGGAGCGCGCTCCCATCAGTTCACCGTGCATGAGGCGGACATGGCAGCCGCCATGGTGCGTATTGCCGAGTCGGACATGCCCCTGCCGGAACCGGTAGGGCTGGCCAACCCCGAACCGGTACCGTTCCGACGGCTCATGAAAGAGATCGCCGCATCACAAGGCAGAACACTGCGCGCCGTCGCCGTGCCCTGGCAGCTTGTCAGTGGCGTCCTCAAGGCAGCTGAGGCCCTGCATGTCCCCCTACCCTTCCGATCCGACTCCATCCTTGGGCTCGTGCACCCGGCGGCA
This sequence comes from Mesorhizobium sp. M0701, assembly GCF_040320365.1. Taxonomy (NCBI): domain Bacteria; kingdom Pseudomonadati; phylum Pseudomonadota; class Alphaproteobacteria; order Hyphomicrobiales; family Phyllobacteriaceae; genus Mesorhizobium; species Mesorhizobium sp. M0701. The sequence goes on along the minus strand of NZ_JAMYPO010000014.1, from coordinate 12,515 downwards.
GAGGTTCCCGGTGTAGAGCGGCTCAAGCAACTCGGAATCGAGTTTCGGAGCTTCTCGCTGGAGCCCTAAACAGTATGGGAGATCCCACGGCCTTGCCGTGTGACACTAGCAGTTTGACGTTTCCGGGCGTCGACGACTTTCGCCTTCGTGAGCCTCCACGCTTGAGCCGCTTGAGAGGCTCAAGTCTGAAGGCCCCCGGCTTTGCCGGGTGGATGGCTACTCTAGCACATTGCGTGGATATTCTCAGTCGAAGACCGGCGCGATGCGCCAAGAGACATTACCCGCAAACAGCGAAATTGTGCGGTCGGCGCGGTAGCGAAGGCGTCTGGATGCGCGAGGCCGGCGAGATCGCTGAGGAAGCTGAGGCGGCCGGCCCTCGCGACGCCGTCAGCGCGTCGAGCCAACGACCTTCATGCAGCCTCGCTCGGCACGCGGCCTATCGGAGGTAGCTCATAGGAAAGCATTATCGCGTCTACGTTCTGAACGAACACGGCCAATTTATGGGCGGGGTCAACCTCGCCTGCACGGACGACGATGCAGCGAAAGAGCACGCCAACCGGTTAGCAGTATGGCCATGAGGTGGAGCTTTGGCGACTGGTTGCGCAGTTTGTGCCAAGGCCGCCGTGGAAGTCGCGATGAAATTCTCGGACGACCTGATGCGCGAGTCCTCCGTCGCTCAGAAGTACGACGAAGCTTCGCAGCGGGGAGCCGGTTTTCCGAAAGAGACTAACGAACGGCGTTCAGTTCAAGTCGCTGTGCGAAGCGCTGGCTCGCAGACCTGTCAGGAAGAAACAGCACATCGGCAGATTTGGTGCCGGTTGTTCTGGCCTCAATCTCGGATTGGCTTGCCTTTCGGCGCCCGGTCCGGGTCAGCCAGTATGCCTCGTATCCGTTATCCGACAAGAGGCGCAGGACTACCAAAACCGACGCCCCGAACTTGTTCAATCCCTGGTCGGAAAGTTCGACGAACAGGGCCGGGCGGGCGAACCTCAGGATCTCGATCATGCCCTGAAGCGTCAGCAGTTCGGCACCCTGCACATCGATTTTCACGAGCGCCGGGCGCCGGGGTCCCTTGTCCGCGAGCAGTCCGTCGAGCGTCACTGCGGTGACCGGCACGCCGGTACCGTTCTGGGAAAGCTTGTGGTCGGCCGGATAAAGCGGGTTGATTTCGAGAAAGGTCGTGCCGGGCTCGGCGGCGGCGACCACCCTCAGCGCCTCGACGCGGCCAAGGAGACCCGCGCGCTCGAGCGCGCAAATGAGGCCGCTGTAATTCTGATCCTCCGGCTCGATGGCGATCACCTTTCCGCCATCACCGACCCATTCAGCAAAGCGGAGCGAGAAGAAGCCGACATTGGCGCCGACGTCGATGACCAGCGATCCGTCTGGCACGAATTCCCTGAGCTGATCGATTGGGCCTGCTTCAAAATACCTTTTGTACAGGGGATAAAGCGCAAGATAGGCGCGGTGGAAAAGCGGAAGACTCTGCAGGCCGAGCTTGGCGGTCAGCACGTATAGCCTGATAGCCGAATCTCTTAGGAAAACTTTGAGCATTCAGGAACCATCCATGACACCGATGCAGGATTGTTGACAGTGACTTGTCGAGGGGCCCCGCTCGGAGGGCCGCATCGCAACGATCTTCGTTCGGCTATGCAGACTTTATCACTCGATCAAGGCCTGATCGCGGGAATAAGGAGCTACCTCCCGAGGATCGGCGTCGACACACCGCCCCAAGACCACCTGGCTGGATAATGCCGCCACCGCCACGAGCCGGGAGGTTTCCAAGTTACGAACATCAGGAGCACTTCCTCGCATCACCGGCTGGCGTGGCTCAGCTCGGAAAAACCATTGTTTGGTCCCGGCGAACAGCTTCGCTGAGTACGCTCCCGAGCCCAGCCCGGTGACCCAAAAAAACGTGGTCTGGTTCGCCCTGAGGCATGTGGACGGCATTCAACGGCGGCCGACGGACGAAGTCCAAACCCTTGCCCGGACCGCACTATGTTTATGGCTTCCTCACGCCGGCGCCGAACGAGCCGATCCATCCCAAGGTCATGCCGTAATCACACCACGGATGAGGAGCACGACGTTTGGATGTGCGTGCGACATGGGATGAGGCGACGGCGTTGCTGCGGCCGGATGATGGGCTGAAGATTGTAATGCGCGGCGAGGACAAGAGGGTCAGGCAGCAGCCTTAGACCGACTGAGACTTCTATAACCCGGTGCCCTATGGTCGCATCGAGGTCCACCTGCCGCGCCGCAATAAAGTCGGGGTAACCAGTCCTCGTCGTTTCACTATAAGCTTGGCTGTGCCATCGGTAAGCGGCGGCGACCATTGCAATCGCATCTTGGTCAAGCCCCTCGTTACGAGGAGGGCAATATGAAAAGTATATCGAAGTACATTTGTTTCACAGCGCTCATGATCGTCACGTGCTGCACGAGTGGTGGAGGTGGTGGATCGTCGCTGCTACCGCCGGCTGGGTACACTACCAGTCAGCTGATATTCGAGGACACCTTCACGGGGCACTCGCTCGACTCCACGAAGTGGACACCGGCGATCGCGGACCAGAACGGTATCTGGCAGCAGAGCGTGCCGTCGCCGTACTCCGCGGTGAACGCTGGCGGATTCAACGCCGAGTACTTCGACCCGGCTCAGATCAGCACTGGCCCATCAGGCTTGAAGATCGTTGCGACGAGAAGCAACCGGTTCGCCGGGTACACGTGGAAGTCGGGCGCCATCTGCACGCACGGCAAGTTCACGTTTGCCGGTGGCTACGCCCAGATACGCATGAAGCAGCCGGACGTCAGCACTGGCGGATGGCCAGGCTTCTGGCATCTCGAGGGCGGGGCCGAGATCGACACGCAGGAGGGCGGGTTCCTCAACGGCTCCGTGTCGAGCAACGGAGTGCTGGCAAACGCCTTGTTGGCTGCCACCAACGAGCAGCGGTTCTTCGATGCTGGTGTGGACCTGTCGGCCGACTACCACGTCTGGGGCATGGAGTACATACCGGGCGTGTCAATCAAGTTCTATTTCGATGGTGTGCTCAAGCGAACCGTCACTACGAACGTGCCGACCGATGCCATGACCCTGCTCATTAATCTGAGTATCGCCAACAGCAGCGCGTCTGGCTGGCACACGGCCTACGACAGTTCGACCCCGGCAACGCTCGAACTGGAGGTGACCGACGTTCAGGTCTACCACCTGAGCATGACCGACCGCATCGAGGGGTGACGATACGAAAGTGAGCGCTGCGTACTGCTCGTAGAACGGAGCAGGAACTAAGCGGCGAGTAGCGAGACTGGCCGGCGCAGCGGCCGCAAGCCGTCGGTGGGCGTCGGATCGGCGCCCCAGACGTAGTCCCCCGTCAGACCGACATGCTCTCACCCTAGCGGCGCGACGTGCTTCACGAACTCGGCCTCAACGGTGCGCTTCCCGCAGGTGAGCATGCCGATAGCGAGCACATTGACTTTCATGAACCTCAGGAGGTCGATGTCATCCTTGTCCCATTCGATCACCTGCGATCGATCATGGCAGCGGTTCGATCGGCACGGTTCGTCGACCCGCACGGCGGCGGTTATCCACGCGGAGGCAAATGAGATTGATGCGGCGCGCGCCCGACGCCTTCAGCTGAAGCGCCTCGCAAGTTGGGCGGTGAGCTTGTGCGAGGGTCTCCGCGGCGCCGATCGGTTCCGCGAAGGCGCGACGGACTTCGATCAGTTCCTGCGGGGCGGATCGACTCGATTGGCTTGCCGACATGGCCGGTCGCGAGGCCGACGAGCCAACCGGCTCACTGGACAGTGGTACCAGCGATGAGAACCTATCACTGTTCGGGGGCCTTCATCGCGACGGTCACACCATCATCCGGTTCCGCATGCCACCGAATTCGCCGATCGCGCGGGCCGACAGATCACGCTGCACGAATCCTCAACGACGATGTGGCATCGGGCAAGAATTCGCTTCTGAACGCCATGAGGTTGCTCCCATGAGTCTTCTGGAGAGCCTGCGAATCGCCACGCACGCGCTTCGCGGGATCAGGCTGCGGAGCGCCTTGACCGTTCTTGGGATCGCCGTTGGCGTCGCCGCACAGGCGAGCGCGGTGCAATTCAGTCCGGATCAGCAAAATGGGGCTACCCCTGAGGAACGATCGCGGATCGGAGAAAACCATGCGATGAATTCAGAATGACGCGTGAGACGCATGACCTTAACGACGAGCGCAGAGCTTAACGCCAAGCCCGGTCGAACTCCCGGCTCTCCAGCGGTCAAAGGCTTGTAAATGGAAGTTGTCATTGCAATCCCGAAGACTTAAGGCGCCAAAGCTTACGCACGAATAGGGCAAATCCGATTGGGTGAACCGCACGCTATTCTTGTATCGGGAGTTGCGGGCTTCGTAGGAAGCAAGCTCGCAAGGCTCTTTGTTGATCGTGGATATCCGGTCTTCGGCTTTGATGACCTGTCACGAGGTTCTCGGCAAAACCTAAGTGGCCTCCTCACGCATGAGAGGTTCATTTTTGAGAAGGTGGATCTCTCAGACGCCGGTGCAGTGAGAAGCCGCTTTATGAATTGTCACAGTCGCATTCCGATTTCCGAAGTTTGGCACATGGCTGCCAATTCGGACATTGCTGCGGGAATCGCCGATGCCTCTGTTGATCTACGCGACACCTTTCTATCGACGTTCAACGTGTTGAACGCGATGAAGGAGGCGGGGGTTCCGTTCCTTGCTTTCGCTTCCAGTTCAGCAGTATACGGCGATTTGGGAGAGGCTCCGATTAGAGAGGATGTCGGGCCGCTGCTGCCCGTTTCCAATTACGGTGCTATGAAGCTCGCATCGGAGGCGCTAATCAGCGCTGCCGTCGAGAACTGGCTAGCTCGGGCTTTGCTCTTTCGCTTTCCGAACGTGATCGGCGTCCCAGCAACACACGGTGTCATTCTAGATTTCGTGAGAAAGCTTCGGATCACGCCAAACAAGCTGAATGTTTTGGGATCGGGGCGACAGCAGAAAGCATATCTTCACGTCAATGATCTGATTGATGCAATTGTATACTTGCGTGCGAACGCATCCGAGCGGCTTGGCTATTACAATATCGGCCCCGGGGACAACGGGGTAACCGTTAGCTTCATAGCGGAGACGACTGTCGGGGCTGTCGCACCGGGCGCGGGGATCGAATATGGAGTTGAAGACCGCGGTTGGACGGGGGATGTTCCCCGATTTTCCTATGACATAGCAAAAATCAGTGCACTCGGTTGGCGGCCCCAGCTTGGTTCGGCTGATGCTGTTCGAAAAGCCGTCGTAGAAATCGTGCGACAGGAAGGACACCTGTGATGCAGGCGGTTGTACTTGCGGGCGGTCGAGGGACGCGGCTCAGGAGCCGGACAAGTGACTTGCCCAAGTCGCTGGTCAACGTTGGCGGCAGGCCACTTCTTGAGCATCAAATCGTCCTCGCTAAGCAACACGGTATCGAGAGGATCTTGATTCTGGTGAACCACGCTGCCGAGCAAATCGTGGAGTTTTGCAATCAGCGCGAGAATTGGGGGATTGACGTTCTTTGCGTAAATGACGGTGCGCCTCGCGGGACTGCTGGAGCAGTTCTGTCCGTTTTGGATCTGCTCGACGACGACTTCCTTACGATCTATGGCGACACGATGCTCGACATCGATCTCACCCGCTTCAAGTGCTTCCATGAAAAACACAAGGCAGCAGCCGCAACAGTTTTCACCCATCCGAATGATCACCCGCATGATTCCGATCTGATAGACACGTCAGAAGACGGTATGGTTACCGCGTTCTATCCATATCCACACGATCCCGGTTGCTATTACCCCAACAAGGTCAGCGCGGCTCTTTACTATATTCGAAGACAAGCTTTATTCCGGTGGCGCGCCACAGTAACTCCGCTCGACTTTGGCAAAGACCTTTTTCCTGAAATGCTTCGGGCCGGTATGAAAATTAGAAGCTACAACAGCCCTGAGTACATAAAAGACGCTGGGACCCCGGCGCGACTTGACAAGGTTTGCGCCGACTTTGAATCGGGCTGCATAGCCCGAGCTTCCCTCAGTTCTCCGCAGAAAGCAGTATTTTTGGACAGGGATGGGTGCATCAATGTTGACTATGGACACATCGATCGTCCCGAACGCTTCGAACTGATTGACGGAGCTGCGGCCGCGATCGCTTGTTTCAACCGAGCCGAATACCGGACAATTGTCGTCACTAACCAACCCGTTGTGGCCCGAGGCAATTGCTCTGCACGAGACTTGCGGATGATCCATAACAAGATGGAGACTGAGCTTGGCCGCTGTGGAGCTTTTGTTGATGCCATCTATTTCTGCCCGCACCATCCAGATCGCGGCTTTATCGGTGAGGTGGAAGAGCTGAAGATCCGCTGTGAATGCCGCAAGCCTTCTATTGGGTTGATTAATGAGGCCGTCGAGGCATTCAATATCGATCGCAGCCAATCCTGGGTCATCGGCGATTCATCTACGGATGTCGCTCTTGCAAAGCGGTCTGGCATCAGATCGATCCTCGTCGAGACGGGCGCGGGCGGGTTGGATAGCAAGTATCATGTCACGCCTGACTATACTGTCTCAGACTTGTTGGAGGCAGCTAAGTTCATTCTCGCCGTTCATCCACCCTTGATAAATTCAGCATCTGATCTGATCTCCCATGTGAAGCCAGGTGATGTTTGTTTCGTAGGGGGCCTCTCCCGGAGCGGAAAGAGTTTTCTTTCCAGCGCTATCGCGGAGGTTCTTCGCGGGCGCGGCTTTGAGACGGAAATCGTTGCTCTTGATCGCTGGATACGGTCCGTCGCGGATCGCGAACCAACCGTGATGGGTCGCACAAATGTGGACGAGATCAGGCAGGTTCTAAGCCGCTTAGTGGGAGTTCGCTCTCGCGAGACGCACGAACTGCCCTTTTACGAAAAGCTCAGCCGCATATCGCATCCAAGATCGGAAAGGATAACCGTTTCTCCGGAAACCGTCCTGGTCGTGGAAGGAACCGTCGCTCTTTGGCTGTCCGATCTGGTTTTGGGCGGTCGTGCACACACATTTTTCGTTGATATTGATGAGGAGGTGCGGATGTCCAGAGTAGCGCGAGAATACTTGCGGCGAGGTATGGATTGGGGGACTGCAGCCAGTATTTACAGTTCGCGCCAAGAGGACGAGACACCGATCGTGTTGGCATCGCGGGCGCAAGCTGAACATTGCGTCCAATTGCGGGCGATTGAGCTGACAGAGGCAGTTCAATGATCATTAGTCAGACGCCGTTTCGAGTCAGCTTTGTGGGAGGTGGTAGCGATCTTCCTGCCTTCTATCGGCAGGAAGGTGGCGCCGTCCTAAGCGTTGCTATCGACAAGTACGTCTACGTGAATGTGAACCGCAAGTTCGATAGTGGCACTCGAATCGCTTATTCGAAAACGGAAGAAGTAGACAGTGTTGAGCACATCCAGCATCCGATTGTAAGGGCGACGATGGGATATCTTGGGATCCCTGGAGGAGTTGAGATAACAACTATTGCCGATATTCCTTCGAAGGGAACAGGACTTGGATCCTCAAGCACTTTTACCGTTGGCCTTCTGCATGCACTAAACGCGTTTCGTGGGCAGTATGTCTCCAAAGCAAGGCTCGGCGCTGATAGTTGTCGCATTGAGATCGAATTTTGTGGCGCTCCCATTGGAAAGCAAGATCAATACGCCGCCGCTTTTGGGGGGTTGAATCTTATCGAGTTTCACCCTGATGAAAGCGTCTCGGTGTCACCAATCATATGCCCAGGTGATTTTATCGCTTCAATTGAGAAACAAGTTCTCATGTTTTACACCGGCATTACGCGTAGTGCTTCAGACATTCTCGTCCGACAGTCAGAGGGCATCGCAAGAGCACCGGACAAGCGGAAAGCGCTCAGGCGGATGGTCGAGCTCACGTATCACCTTCGTGATGAACTGCATCGATGCAACCTCGACGCCTTCGGCGAAATCCTCCATGAGAACTGGCTCTTAAAAAAGAGCCTCTCTGAAGAAATCACGAACGATGTAATCGATGGCTGGTACCGAACTGCGTTGCGAGCAGGTGCCACGGGCGGCAAGTTACTTGGAGCAGGTGCAGGAGGTTTTCTCATGTTCTTCGCGCCTCTCGATCGCCACGACGCAATCAAAGTAGCCCTCGGGGAGCTAAAGCATATCCCTGCGAAGTTCGACTTCGTCGGGAGTCGCATCGTTCATTATCAACCGACATCGGAGGCCACCCAATGAATGACTTCAGCGGCAGCGCTCAAGTATATTTCGAGAAGCTCGAGACCGTTCTGGCTTCATTAGATCACCAGAGCTTTGATAACGCAGTAGCCTTGGTCGCGCAGGCACAGGAAGACGGCAAGCAAATAATCACCCTTGGAAATGGTGGCAGTTCACTGACAGCGCTACACTTTATCACGGACTGGAACAAGAGCATCTATCTCTCTACGAAGCGCCCGTTTCGTGGTCGGACGCTGATCGACAATGTGGGCCTTACATTTGCCTACGCCAACGATGTTTCTTTCGAGGATGTATTCGTCGAGCAGCTGAAGAACATCCTGAACGATGGCGACTTGGTCATTGCCATTTCGGGCAGCGGGAACTCGGAAAACGTTTTGCGCGCTGTTCGATACGCTAATGATCATAGCGCAGTCACGTTGGGTCTTTGTGGATATAGTGGAGGAGCGCTCAAGCAGATCGTCCAACACGTGGTTTGGGCGAATGTGAATGACATGCAACTAGCGGAAGATATACATTCTATGTTCGGGCATGTCGTTATGCAGCGTCTTTGTTTTGGAAGTACACAACAGTGGAGCGATTGGCGACAACGGCTCAGCGCTGCTGGAGGCCTCAATTCAAATCGAGCTGGCGCCGAGACGGCTTGGCAACCCTGATCGAGAACAAGCCATGCCGCAGTTGGACGAACGCGGCCAATTTATAGGCGGGGTCAACCTTGCCTGTACATACGATGATACGGCGAAAGAGCAGGCCAGGCGGTTCGCAGACGGCCGCAAGTGGAGCTTCGGCGCCTGGTTGCGCCGTTCAAATTTGACAATCCGCGGGACCGGCCCGCGGCTACGAAGCGCCCTCGCGCCCGAGGGCGACGTTTCAGCCATTTCAAAGAGCCACTTAAGGACCATACTTCCCTTGGGTCTTCGCGCTGTTCAGATCTTGAAAAATTCGATCCTGATGCAGGCGCGCTGGCGTGGCGATCAAACGGCCTGTCCGGTGCTGTAGGGGCTGCGCTCGATGACGGTGCCAGCCTTCCACCTCGATCCGCGCAAACGGCACGGTCGAACATCCGGGCCTGCAGTTCCACCGTTCCACCCACAAGCACGTCAGCTAGTCCGCCACGCAGCAACGGCAGATATTCCGGCTGCCCCTCTCGATCACCTCATGGACACGGGCGGTGCGCTCGAGCCACGGATGCCCAAACCAGCGCAACATTTCAGCCGAAGGACACGGTTTTGGTAGGGCGTCCGGAAGGCTGTTTCGGTGCGGCCGTTCGACACACTGCCTACATTAGAAGGTGTTAATAAGTTATCGTCTAGCCTCATTCTCGCCGCAAATGGCAGGTTGGGTTACGTACATCGTCCTCGAATGATCAATTCACGCAGGTACAATGCCGTGCGTGAATAAGTTAGAGAACGAAAATACCTGCGTTTTACTTATGGACGCGGGTCGAATTAAAACAAAAAAACGCAATGAGCTAATGGTATACGGTACTTACACTATACGACAAGCTCGGCGGTACGTCTGCCGGAAGAGTTGCCCTCACTTCAATCCGGCTGCGGCTGGAACCGTTGAACACCTTGCGGGGCGTCGGCAGCGACAGCGTATATGGTTCAAGGAGGAGGCCCTGATGGGCATTCCCGTTGACAAAACTCACCTTCGAGGGCGGGCTCAACGTTAAGCTCGCTCGACAATATGTCTGGGGCGAGGACTTCCAAATCTCCGCTACTTTGCAATCCGTTCGCGTTGCCTAGCTGCGGGCATGCTCATGTCGCGTGCCTCGGCCATGCGCGGCAGTAGAAATCCCTTTTTTCAACCTCAAAGAGGATCACCGAATGGCACTTTCCACACCTGCAGGCTTTGCCTCTAGCGACTTGGTCTACGAGGAGGACTTCTCCGGTACGGCGCTCGACAGCAACTGGCACACCTACATCACCAGCAATGCCGCTAATGGCTGGCCGTGGAACGACAATGGATCGGGCGGAAGTGGGATGGGCAACCAGTTTAACGCCGAATACTTTATGCCGAGCCAAGATACGGTGAGCAACGGGCTGTTGAATCTCACGGCAATCCAACAGCCCGTCAACGGCGTGGTTCAGGGGACGGCACAAACATTCCCGATCACGTCCGGCGCCGTCAGCAGCTATGGCAACTTCGAATTTAACGGCGGCTACCTTCAGATCAGCATGCAGGCGTCGAGCGGCGACGGCGCGTGGCCAGGCCTCTGGATGATGCCCGGCCAAGGCGCGGGCAGCAGCGGCGACAATTTTGAGATCGATATACAGGAGGGTGGCTTTACCGGCTCGGGGCCCACAGACCATAATTTCGCCTGGCACCTCCACGGGCCGTCAGGGGCGACCGGTGGCGTCGTCGACAGCGGCGTCGACCTCACGGCGGGTTTCCACACGTACGGCATCAACTGGGTGCCCGGTGAATCGATCACCTGGTATCTGGACGGGAAGCAGATGGCGCAAGTGACCAGCGCACAGGCAGTGATCCCGGATGAACCGATGGAATTGATGATGAGCAATTCGGTCGCGAATTCGAACGCGACCGGATGGCGTACGGCTCTCGACAGCTCGACCCCATCGTCAATGCAGATGCAGATCGACGAGGTGCAGCTCTATCAAAAGATAGGTAGCGGCGACACTGTCACGGGGGCGAACGTCGCTCCCCCAATCACTGGCTCGACCGCGACCGAGACTGGGTCTGGAACCGGGACTGTCGCTCCTTCCGGCGACACCAGCGATGGCACCTTGTACGGCACCAGCGGCGCCGATGTATTGCATGGAACCAGCGGCCACACGATGATCGGCTATGGCGGCAACGACACTTACTATGTCGATAATGCCAACGAGAAGGTGGTTGAGGCAGTGGGCGGCGGCAACGACAGTGTGATCGCCTCGGTGAGCTATGCGCTTTCGGCCGGCTCGGAGATCGAGCATCTCGCCACCAACAACCCGTCCGGCACGAAGACGATGACCCTCACCGGCAACGAGTTCGCCCAGACCATCCAGGGCAATGCCGGCAACAATGTCATCAACGGTGGGCTCGGCGCCGACGTCTTGACCGGTTACGGAGGCCACGATGCCTTCTCGTTCAACACTGCTCTTGGAGCCGGCAATGTCGATAAGATCACGGACTTCAAGCGCTCCCAGGACATGTTCCATCTCAGCGATACCGTTTTTGCCGGGCTTCAGCCGGGAGGGCTTCCATCCAAAGCTTTCTTTGTTGGTGCAGCCGCGCATGACAGTTCCGATCATATCATCTACAACAGTGAAACTGGGGCGCTCTCTTTCGACAGTGACGGGGCTGGCGGCGCATCGCAAATACAGTTCGCCACTCTTTCCCCACATCTCTCGCTCGCCGCAGCCTCATTCTATGTGACCTGAAGGAACGCGGGGCTGCCGTGACCAAACAAGGACTGGATAAACAGCACCTCAAAGCCACGATCCCGAACCGAAGTCAGCGTAGCGAAAGGCGGGAGCCTGGTTTTCGGAGAAGATCTGCTCAAGCGAAAGAGATGGGTTCCATCCCGATGCCATCGGGATGGAACAGGCTCTAGTTGTGAGCTTCTGTAGGTTGTCCATTCGGACCGAATCGAGGAGACTGGAGTACCAAGCGTACGCATCCGGTGAAGACCGCAGACGTGCGCATCCGGCGGCCAGGAGAACCTGAGCACCGGAGTGCTGGGGTCAAGCTTTCTTTGGGGAGACGCGATGATATTCTTCGAGGAGGAGTTTGACCTCCTCGATGCCTTCATCGGTGAAGGCCAAGATCCCGTCGTCATCGTTGGCGCCGTAGACCCAGATGACGCCGTCCTCGGGCTCGAGACCGAGGGTCAGGTCCTGGATGAGCGCTTCGCTGACGCCGAGGTCCCTGGCGACACGATCGACGGTGTAGACGTGATGCACCTTATTGCGCTGCATGATCAGGCCGCCGCTGGTTGGGTCCGCAATTTTGCGGATCTCCAATTCCACGGCAGCAAATCATCGATCCGATGGGCCGGATAGGCGGGCAGTCGGGCGAGGACGTCGGCGAGCCAGGCCTGCGGGTCGACATCGTTCATCTTGGCGCTGACGATCAGGCTGTAGAGAACGGCCGCGCGCTGTCCGCCGCGATCGGAACCGCAGAACAGCCAGGACTTTCTTCCGAGAGCCATCTCGGGGTCATTCTGCCCATGTTGGGCAGGAGGTCGAGGTCTATTACCGTTGGCACCCGTATTTCGGACGTCGGCTTCGCTGCGAGAACAGCGAAGAGCGCGCCAACGGCCGGATCATTCATCTCGT
>NZ_JAMYPO010000013.1:0-154495 GCF_040320365.1 Mesorhizobium sp. M0701 | reverse complement strand
CCCTCATCCACTTTATCCGTGCGCCACGAACCAATTATCGAGTCTCGCTTCCAGCGCCTCGACGATGGCCTCGTCGTCCAGTTCCTCGATCACCTCGGCGACGAAGGCCTTGACCAGCAAGCCGCGCGCGGTCTTCTCGTCGACGCCGCGCGCCATCAGGTAGAACAGATGGCTGTGGTCGATCTCGGTGACGGTCGCGCCATGGCCGCAGACGACGTCGTCGGCGAAGATTTCGAGCTCCGGCTTGGTCGAGAACTCGCCGTCATCCGACAGAAGCAGCGTGTTGCAGGCCATCTTGGCGTTGGTCTTCTGCGCATATTGGTGGACGTTGATGCGGCCCTGGAAGACGCCGCGCGCCTTGCCGGTCACCACATTGCGGATGACTTCGGTCGAGGCTGTGTGCGGTACGGCGTGGTCGAGCACCATAGTGACATCGGTATGGGTATCGCCGGCGAGCAGATTGATGCCGCGCAAGGTGAATTCGGCGCCCTCGCCGGTCGTCTTCACAACGACCTCCTGGCGCACCAGTCTGCCGCCGGCATTCATGACGAACAGCGTCAGTTTCGAATTCTTGCCGAGATGCGCCTTGAACTGGGCAAGGTGCGTCGCCGTATCCGGATGCTCCTGCACGATGAGCCATGTCACTTCGGCGCCCTCGCCAAGCACAAGCTGGCTGACCGAACTGACCAGCGCCGCCCCCTCGCCTGCCTGGCGCTCGACGACGACAGCCTTGGCGCCGGCGCCGACACGGACGGCCAGCCGTACATGCGTCTGTCCACCGGCCTGCAAATTCTGCAATTCGATCGGCTTTTCCAGTTGGGCACCGTCGGCGATGTCGACGAAATAGCCGTCGGCGACAAAGGCGGTGTTGAGCGCGCCGATGGCATCGTCGCTGCCATAGGAATCCAGCCCCGGGGCGATGCTGCCGTCGGTCAGCTTCTCCGACAGGCGCTGCACGGCAACGCCTTCGATACCGGGCAGTTTCGTAGTCGAAACGCCGTTCAGCACCGGCAAAACGCTGGACCCTTCGACGATCGGCGCAATGGCTTTCGCGACCGCTGCCGGATCGAAGTCCGGCACCGAGGTCAGCAGCCGGCGCAGGTCCGTATAGTGCCAGGATTCGATGCGCCGCGTCGGCAGGCCGCTCTTGATCGCCTCGATGGCGTCGTCGCGCTTTAGCATCACCGCGCCGTCGCCGGGCAGCAGCGACAGCCGCTCGCCAAAGGCGTCGATCAGCGCCGTTTCGGCTAATGTCCGCTGGGGTGTCGTGTGCATATTCATCAGTATCGCCTTGTTTGGCTTGCCTTCCGGGCCCGCTTGCATCTCACGCGGCTTGCCCGATCACGCCGGCATAGCCATTGGCCTCGAGGTCGAGCGCCAGCGACTTGTCGCCCGACTTGATCACCTGGCCCCTGTAGAGCACGTGCACCGTATCCGGGACGATGTATTGGAGCAGGCGCTGGTAGTGGGTGATGACGACAATGGCCCGGTCCGGCGAGCGCAGCGTGTTGACGCCGTCCGCGACGATCTTCAGCGCATCGATATCGAGTCCGGAATCGGTCTCGTCGAGGACACACAGCTTCGGCTCGAGCAGCTTCATCTGCAGGATCTCGGCGCGCTTCTTCTCGCCGCCGGAAAAGCCGACATTGAGCGGCCGCTTCAGCATCGCCATGTCCATGTTGAGCGAGGCGGCAGCTTCCTTTACGCGCTTGAGAAATTCCGGGATCTTCAGCGGTTCCTCGCCACGCGCCTTGCGCTGCTCGTTCATCGCCACTTTCAGGAATTCCATCGTCGCCACGCCCGGTATCTCCATCGGATACTGGAAAGCGAGAAAGATGCCGGCGGTAGCGCGCTCGGCCGGATCCATGTCGAGGATCGACTGGCCGTTATAGAGGATGTCGCCCTCGGTGACCTCATAGTCCTCGCGGCCGGCGAGGATATAGGACAGCGTCGATTTTCCCGAGCCGTTCGGGCCCATGATGGCGGCGACCTCGCCGGCCCTGACCGTCAGGTTCAGGCCGCGAATGATCTCGGTGCCGTCGTCGACGATACGGGCATGGAGGTTTCTGATTTCAAGCATTCTCTTGCTCTATCGTTCCGTTAACTACATATCGCCGAGCTAGGGCAACGGCGACGTCGCTTTCAAGTTCAGGTGCCAAGTCAAATCGCATACTTCCGTCCTCGACGGCGTCGGCGGGATTCGGCCACCTGGTGATTTCAAAAATCTCAGGGCCGTAGACGGTGATCATCAACTCCGTGCCGTCTTCGCGCCCAGCGCTAATTCGGTTGGCTTCGACTTCGATCCTGACGACAACTTTCCTTTCGGCAGCAAAGCTTCGAAGGTAGTTCCCGAGCGACGTTGCCAATTCTCCGCAAATCCGCTCATCGAGGTCGGCCCGATAGTTGTCGGGTAGCTCACCAGAATGCCTGTCAAACTGGTGAACGCGTGCGACCAACGGCGGACCGTCCTCTGCCTCATCATCACTCACCCAACACTCCCCTCAAGACTAATCCCGATCAGCTTCTGCGCTTCGACCGCGAATTCCATCGGCAGTTGCTGGATGACGTCCTTGACGAAGCCGTTGACGATCAGCGCGATCGCCTCTTCTTCCGGAATGCCGCGCTGCATCACGTAGAACTTCTGGTCCTCTGAAATCTTCGAGGTGGTTGCCTCGTGCTCGAACTGCGCGGTCGAATTCTTGGCTTCCATGTAGGGCACGGTGTGCGCGCCGCACTGGTCGCCGATCAGCAGCGAATCGCAGTTGGTGAAGTTGCGGGCGTTGGTTGCCTTGCGGTGCGCCGAGACCTGGCCGCGATAGGTGTTCTGCGAATAGCCGGCGGCGATGCCCTTGGAGATGATGCGGCTCGACGTGTTCTTGCCCAAATGGATCATCTTGGTGCCGCTGTCGACCTGCTGATAACCATTCGACACGGCAATCGAATAGAACTCGCCGCTGGAATCGTCGCCGCGCAGGATGCAGCTCGGATATTTCCAGGTGATGGCCGAACCGGTCTCGACCTGCGTCCAAGAAATCTTCGAACGGTGGCCACGGCAGTCGCCGCGCTTGGTAACGAAATTGTAGATGCCGCCCTTGCCTTCGGCGTCGCCGGGATACCAGTTCTGCACCGTCGAATATTTGATTTCGGCGTCATCGAGCGCGATCAGCTCGACCACCGCGGCATGAAGCTGGTTCTCGTCGCGCTGCGGCGCCGTGCAGCCTTCGAGATAGGAGACGTAAGCCCCCTCCTCGGCGATGATCAGCGTGCGCTCGAACTGGCCGGTGTTCCTCTCGTTCATGCGGAAATAGGTCGACAGTTCCATCGGGCAGCGCACGCCCTTGGGCACGAAGACGAAGGAGCCGTCGGTGAACACGGCCGAATTCAGCGTCGCGTAGAAATTGTCGGAGGTCGGCACGACCGAGCCGAGATACTTCTTCACCAGCTCCGGATGCTCGCGGATGGCTTCCGAGATCGAGCAGAAGATGACGCCGGCCTGCGCCAGTTCCTTCTTGAAAGTGGTGACGACGGAGACGGAATCGAACACCGCATCGACGGCGACGCGGCCCGACTTGTAGACGTTGTCGCTGGCTTCCTCGAGCTCCGACGCATCGGTCTTCTGCACGCCGGCGAGGATTTCCTGTTCCCTGAGCGGAATGCCGAGCTTCTCATAGACCTTCAGCAATTCGGGGTCGACCTCGCTGAGCGAAGTCGGACCCGGCGTGCTCTTGGGCGCCGCGTAATAATGGAGATCCTGGAAATCGATTTTGGGATAGTGGACGCGCGCCCATTTCGGCTCGTCCAGCGTCAGCCAGCGGCGATAGGCTTCCAGGCGCCATTCCAGCATCCAGGACGGCTCGTCCTTCTTCGCCGAAATGAAGCGGATAATGTCTTCGCTCAGGCCCTTGGGGGCCTTGTCCATCGCGATTTCGGTCTGGAATCCGTATTTATACTGGTCGACATCGATCTTTCGAACTCGATCGATCGTCTCCTGCACAGCAGGCATCAGCGTTCTCCATCCACGCCGGGGTCAAGGCCCGGCAGTTTTCAAACTATGGCACCGCAAACGAGCACCCATCAGGCAC
Organism: Mesorhizobium sp. M0701; assembly: GCF_040320365.1. Classification (NCBI taxonomy): domain Bacteria; kingdom Pseudomonadati; phylum Pseudomonadota; class Alphaproteobacteria; order Hyphomicrobiales; family Phyllobacteriaceae; genus Mesorhizobium; species Mesorhizobium sp. M0701. Next base: position 150,413 of record NZ_JAMYPO010000013.1, on the reverse strand, counting down.
CCGAGGCGGCGTAGGTGTCATATAGTGCGTTCATGCCGGAAATTCACCCGGCCAAATTCGAACGCACGGCTCTACCAGGCCGCAAGGCCCTACATTTCGTCTGCCGCGCTCAGGCGGCTCGTTCCCTGCTTGCCTTTTCCTTACCGGCTTGGCGCGCGACGATCGTCGCCAGCGCCGAACGGAACAGCTCAATGTCTTCGGCGCTGGTCGCGTGGCCGATGGACACGCGCAACGCGCCGAGGCCGTCACCGTAACCCATCGCTTTCAGCACATGGCTCGGGCCGACCTTGCCCGACGAACAGGCCGATCCCGCCGAGAGCGCCACACCGGCCAGGTCGAAGGCAATCTGCGCCGTCTCGGCCTTGATGCCGGCAATAGCGAAGAATGTCGTATTGGCAAGCCTTGGCGCGCCGGTCCCGAAGATTTCGGCGTCCGGAACAAGCGTTTTCACGATCGCCTCGATTTCGTCGCGACGCTGCCGCACCGTTTCGATCGTTTGCAAGCCGGCAGACGCCTCTCGCGCCGCCGCGCCAAACCCGGCAATCGCCGCTAGGTTTTCGGTGCCGCCGCGATGGCCTTTTTCCTGGCCACCGCCGCTGACCAGCGGCTTTGGCATCATCAGGTCCGACGCCGCGACAATGGCGCCGACGCCCTTGGGGCCGCCGATCTTGTGCGAGGAGAGAATCAGATAATCTGCGTAACCCGCTGACATATCAAGCGGAATGCGGCCGGCCGCCTGCACGGCATCGACAACCAGGATGCCACCCGCCGCCTTGACGATTTCGGCAATGCGGCCAACCGGCTGGATCACGCCGGTCTCATTGTTGGCAGCGTGGATGGCCACCAGCGGCAAGCCTTCGGCCTTGTCATGCTGGGCGAGAGCCTCGGCCAAAACGTCGAGCCTGACGACGCCGTCGGCGTCGACGCCGATCCGCGTTACCTGCCCCGTGGGGAAACGCCCGCCGTTCAGCAGGCAGGGATGGTCGGCCTCGGACACATGGAGCCGGCTCATGCGGACAGCGCCGCGCCCCATCTGCCAGTCCGGCGTCAGCAGCGTCGAGGCCGTTTCCGTCGCGCCGGAGGTGAATACGACATGCTCGGCCCTGGCGTTGGCCAGTCGAGCCACGTCGCGCCTGGCGTCCTCGATCAGCCGCCGTGCAGCGCGGCCCTCGGCATGAACCGAGGACGGGTTGGCGGCGACGTCGAGCGCAGCCACCACCGCCGCGCGCGCCGAGGCAAGCAGCGGCGCGCTGGCGTTGTAGTCGAGGTAGGCGCGTGCTCCGGCCATTTCCGTCCAACTGGTCCCTTCAAAAGCCGTTCCGCGAAGATAGCGCGTTATTTCCTTGAAATTGCAAGGCAAGACGTCCTATTTACGCGGCTTGCGGCGCGGGTGGCCGAGCCACAATTTTTGGCCGCCCAGTTTTGAACAATTCTAAACTAGCTTCTAGAAAGACGCTCGCCCTGCGTCAAGGCCTAGGGAAGACTGGGGCCAGAGGAAGAGTTGTTCCGGGCGCCGCGCAATTTATGCCAAGTGGAGTATTTCATGCCTGAGGTCATTTTCACCGGTCCGGCCGGCCGCCTGGAGGGTCGTTATCAGCCCTCGAAGGAAAAGAGCGCGCCGATTGCCATCGTCCTGCACCCGCACCCCCAGTTCGGCGGCACGATGAACAACAAGATCGTCTACGACCTCTTCTACATGTTCCAGAAGCGCAATTTCACCACGCTGCGCTTCAATTTTCGCGGCATCGGCCGCAGCCAGGGCGAGTTCGACCACGGCACCGGCGAATTGTCCGACGCCGCCGCGGCGCTCGACTGGGTGCAGTCGCTGCATCCGGATTCCAAGAGCTGCTGGGTTGCCGGCTATTCGTTCGGCTCGTGGATCGGCATGCAGCTTCTGATGCGCCGGCCGGAGATCGAGGGCTTCATCTCGGTCGCGCCGCAGCCCAATACCTATGATTTCTCGTTCCTGGCGCCATGCCCGTCGTCCGGCCTGATCATCCACGGGGACGCCGACAAGGTCGCGCCGCCCAAGGACGTGCAGGGCCTGGTCGACAAGCTGCACACGCAAAAGGGCATTACCATCACCCAGAAGACCCTGCCCGGCGCCAACCATTTCTTTGCCAACCATGCTGAGCTTCTGATCGAGGAATGCGCGGACTATCTGGATCGCCGGCTGGCCGGGGAACTGTCCGACCCACGGCCGAAGCGGCTGAGATAATCGGCGATGTACCAACCGCCTCACTTCCAGGAAACCCGGCCGGACGTCCTGCACGGGCTGATCCGGGCGCATCCGCTTGGCCTGCTGGTGTCGAACGGCGTCGAGGGGCCGGTCGCCAACGCGATTCCCTTTCTTCTAGACGCGGATGTGCCGCCGAACGGCAGGCTTCGCGCCCATTTGGCCAAAGCCAATCCGCAATGGCGGCTTTTGGCCGACAATCCCCTGGCGCGGGTGCTGGTCGTCTTCCAGGGCGCCGATGCCTATGTGACGCCGTCCTGGTACGAGACCAAGCGTGAAACCGGCAAGGTGGTACCGACCTGGAACTACGCCATCGTCCAGGTGCGCGGCATCGTCACGGTGATCGAAGACCAGGATTGGCTGGCCGAGCAGATTTCCGATCTGACGATGTCGCAGGAGGGCAGCCGCTCGGCGCCGTGGGCGGTGACCGACGCGCCGGCACCCTTCATCCAGTCGCAGATCAAAGGCATCGTCGGCCTGGAGATCGAAATCACCGAAATCAGCGGCAAATGGAAAGTCAGCCAGAACCGCCCGGCCGCCGACCGCGTCGGTGTCGCCGAGGGGCTCGAGAGCGAGACTGCCAACTCGGCCGACATGGTCCGGCTGGTAAGGTCTTACGGCGGGCTGGACGGCAAGTAATCTGGATTGCTTGCTCGACCGGTTTCGGTCGGGGCTCAATCGACCTTCGTCATCGCCGCCTTGCGCTCGTTGGCGATCAGCCAGAGATTGCGGATATAGATCAACAGGCCCATGGCCTGGCCGGCGATGAACACCGGATCCTGACGCTGGATGGCGTAGATCAGCAGCAGGCCGCCGCCGAACAGCGAAAAGAACCAGAAGGCGATCGGCACGACGCTGCGCTTGGCCTTTTCCGACGCTACCCACTGCACCAGAAAGCGCATGGTGAAGAAGAACTGGGCGACGAAGCCAAGCAGAACCCAGGCATCGAATTGCTTGACGAAAACATCGTGAAGCCAGGTCGCCAATTCCTGAAGCACGTTACCCATGCCTGATTTCCTCTACTTTGGGCATTCTGCGGCGCCTGCGGCGCAGCCACCAGACGCCGGCAAGATCAAGCACGCCCTGCAGGCCGCGATCGAAGATGCCGTAATTCGATTTGCCGTGACGGCGGGAGCGGTCGACGACGTCGCAATGGACGACGCGGTAGCCCTCCTGGATGACCAGCGCCGGAACAAAGCGGTGGGTGCCGTCGAAGAACGGCAATTTCCGCAAAATGTCGGTATGGATCGCCTTGAGGCCGCAGCCGGTATCCCGCGTCTCGTCGTGCAGGATGGCCTTTCTCAGTCCGTTGGCGAAACGCGACGCCAGCTGCTTAATCTTGCTGTCGCGGCGCTTCAGACGCTGTCCCTGCGCGGCCCCGACATCTGGACCAGCCTGCCGGAGCGCGTCAATCAACACTGGGATATAGCCGGGGTCGTTCTGGCCGTCGCCGTCGATGGTGGCGACGATATCGCCGCGCGCCGCCCAGGCGCCCGAACGCACCGAGAGCGACTGGCCAGCGGATTTCGCATGCCTGAGATGGCGCAGCGGGAACGCGCGAAGCGCTGCCTGGGCGGCGAGCACCGAAGGGGTATCGTCGGTTGAGCCGTCATCGACGACGATGACCTCGAAGTCGCGCCCGGCCATCGCGGCGCCGATCTCGTCGAGCAGAAGCGGCAGGTTCGCCGCCTCGTTCCGGCAAGGAATGACGATGGATATCTCCGGCATCTCGACTCTGTCATAGGATATGGCATTCGATCGATGCCGTGCGGTCCAGCGGATGAGACCCGTTGGCGGCGCCTCATTACGCCAGCCGAAACGATGACGCAAGCAGGCCGCACGCTTGGGGTTCTCCCTTCTCCCCTTGTGGGAGAAGGTGGCCGCGCGAAGCGCGGTCGGATGAGGGGTGTTCCAGCTTGGCATCACCTGCACTCCGTCCAGCACCCCTCAACCGTTTTGGCGCTGCGCGCCAATCCACCTTCTCCCACAAGGGGAGAAGGAAAGAGGGTGTCGCAAAATCGAATTCCACTTTTGCTGATCGCGCTTGAGTGCTAAACGCCCGCCTTCATGCATACCCGAGCCGCATTCGGCCGGAAGCCTTCGGGAAAGAAAAATGTCCGCCTTCAAATCCGATTTCCTGCGCACGATGAGCGAGCGCGGTTTCATCCACCAGACCTCGGACGATGCCGCCCTCGACCAGCTTTTCGCCACGGAAACGGTGAGCGCCTATATCGGCTTCGACGCCACCGCGAGGAGCCTGCATGCCGGGTCGCTGATCCAGATCATGATGCTTTACTGGCTGCAGCAGACCGGCCACCGGCCAATCGCGCTGATGGGCGGCGGCACCTCGATGATCGGCGATCCGTCGTTCAAGGACGAGGCGCGCAAGCTTTTGACGCCGCAGGACATCGAGGACAATCTCGCCGGCATCCGCCGCAACTTCACACCCTACCTCAAATTTGGCAGCGGCCCGAACGACGCCGTCATGATCAACAATGCCGACTGGCTGATGGACATCAACTACGTCAATTTCCTGCGCGATGTCGGCCGGCATTTTTCGGTCAACCGCATGCTGGCCTTCGATTCGGTCAAGCTCCGGCTGGAGCGCGAGCAGTCGCTGTCGTTCCTCGAATTCAACTACATGATCCTGCAGGCCTACGACTTCGTCGAGCTCTACAAACGCTTCGGCTGCCGGCTGCAGATGGGCGGCTCCGACCAGTGGGGCAACATCGTCAACGGCATCGATCTCGGCCATCGCATGGAAGGCGCGCAGCTTTATGCGCTGACGACGCCGCTGCTCACCACCTCCTCAGGCGCCAAGATGGGCAAGTCGGCCTCGGGCGCGGTCTGGCTCGATGCGGAGATGCTGAGCCCGTACGAGTTCTGGCAATACTGGCGCAACACCGAGGATGCCGACGTCGGCCGTTTCCTGAAGCTCTACACGACCCTGCCACTCGCCGAAGTCGCACGCCTCGAACGGCTCGGCGGCTCGGAGATCAACGAAGCCAAGAAGATCCTCGCCACCGAAATCACCGCCATGCTGCATGGCCGCGAGGCGGCGGAGGAGGCAGCTAGGACGGCAGAAGCGCTTTTCGAAAGAGGTCAGTCAACCGAGTCATTGCCGACAGTAACCATCGACAAAGGACAGGATGACAAATGGCAATTTGGCAGGTCGAATGCAGCAATTGCCGTCGCGTCGGGACTTGTGCCGTCCAATTCGGAAGCTCGGCGCAAGATGGCGGAAGGTGCTCTACGAATCAATGACAGGGTCGTCACCGACCCGAACGAAATTGTCTTGTGGACCGACCTGTACGAAAACACCGGAGCATTCAAAGTTCAGTTGGGAAAGAAGAAGGTCATTCTGGTACGGCCGGTCTGACCTCTGCTGAGGCTCAGGTGAGACCGAGCCGGCGACGGGCACAAGCAATGGATCGCTGCATTCCTCGGCAACTGTAACGGCATGGATCCTAGGGTCTCCGCGACGTCGCTTCGCTCCTGCTGCGCCCTAGGATGACGAAGGCATGGTGGCTCAAGGCTAGTCGCGGATGTCGGAGAGCGAGGCGGTCGCGTGGCGGCCGATGGCAAACGCGACCTTCGAGATTCGCTGAAGTCTCCCCTCGCTTCGTCATCCTAGGGCGAAGCAGGAGCGAAGCGACGTCGCGGAGACCCTAGGATCCATGCCGTTACCTCTAGGCGGTGCTACGCTGAACAGCACTTCACCCGGCCTTTTTGGCGCCACCCGCCTACCCTACCCGCCTCAGCGATACTCGAAGATCGACCGGAAAATCCCGGGCGCTATCACCGATAGCGGATTGACCTCCAGGTTCGGCTTGTTGGCGTTGCCCTTGAGCCTGTAGGTGACGCCGATCAGGCCGCGGTCGCGGCCGTTGCCGAGCAGCGCGCCGATCAGCGGCAGTTCGCCGAAGATGCGGTTTACGCCGTAGGCCGGCATGAACGTGCCGGTCATGTCCATATTGTTGTTCTGGTCGTAGAGCGTGCCCTGGAAGGTGGTGCCGATGCGCGAGCCGCGCAGCACGCCGTTGCGCAGCTTGAGATAGCCGCTGCCCTTGTCGATCTCGCTGAAACCGCGCTCGAACTTCACCCTCGACGTGTCGAGATTGCCTTTGACCGCCTCGTTGAGGCTGCGGTTGTCGCCGGCCGGCGTCGTCGACACGATCGAGGCGAGCTTCGGCTCGTTGACGATAAAGAAGTTCTTGGCGTCGACCTGGCCTTTCATCGGACCGTCGCCGGCCCCGGTGAGCGCCAGCGTGATCGAGCCGCCTTCCATATGCTCGTAGATGTTGAGGAAGCGCAGTATGGCGCCGGCGTCGGCCGACTTCATGTTGAGCGTGCGCAGGCCGCCGCCGGTCGTGTTGCTGATGGTGATGGCGGCTCCCGAACTTGCCGTGGCGCTCACCTTGAGCCCGTTCACCCGGGAGCCTGCGGCGCTGTAGTCGAGCTTCAGATTCGACAGCACCTCGTCGTGGAAGCCGGTCAGGGAGCTGACGTCGGCGCTGACCGAGATCGCATCGACGCCGGTGGTCTTGGTGGCGGTGTCGACATCGGACGTGAATTGCTTGATCAGCGAGCGTGCGTCCAGCGCGCTGCCGCTGACCTCGACAGCATAGGCCTTGCCCGACCGCTTCACCGAGACGGCGACGTCGTCGCCCCTGTTCAAGGTGACCTTGCTGAACCGGGCCGAGGACAAGGCGCCCTTGACCAGCACCGCGCTGCCGTCGATGGAAAAGGTCTTGCCATCGAGTTCGAAATTGGAGAGCGTCGTGGTGTCGCCGGTCTTCGCCATGGCGAAGACGACCTTGGCGGGAATGCCAGGCCCCTTGCTCCAGCCGGCCCAGGGGATGTCCAGCCTGGCATTGGTCAGGTCGGCCGACACGTTCTGGTTGCCGGTGCCACTCTTGTCGATCGCCACCTTGATGGTTCCGGAAAGCAGCGTCGACAGGCCAGGCATGGCGGTGGCGCGCGTCTTGTCGTCGAGCACCAGCGCCACTTTACGACTGCGCGGCGGGCCGCCATCCCTGAGCGGCTCGATCAGGTCGAGCTCGGCCGGAATGCCGTTGAGCAGCGCCTTCGCCGAGATCACCGCCCGGTCGGGCGCGACCGTGATCGAGCCGTCGGCATGGCTGACCGTCTGGCCCTCGAACGGCTTGCCCAGCGACAGGTCCTTGTAGTCGAGCGCCACCAGCCAATCGAGTTTGGAAGAGTCGACACCGGACTGCAACGGAATATCGGCCTTGACGTGGCCGGTCACCGTGCCGGACAGGTCGTCCGGCAGCAGGCCGACATGGCGCATGGCGTTGATCGGGTCAAACGATGCCAGTTCGGCGATTGCCGGCGCCTCGCCGGCGACATCGATGTCGAGCGCGCCGATCACCGGCGGATGGTTCGCGGCCTTGACGGTGAGCGTGCCGTTGCTCGCCGCCACCGTGCGGCCGCTCGGCATATAGACGCTGCCCGACGACAGCGCGACGTCGACGTCATTGCCGTGGAAGCCGACGACGCCGACGGCATCGCGGATCGGCGGAATGCGGCCGGCCGTGTCGAAGCGCGATCCTTCGACCTGGAATCGGCCGAACACTTCATCGGCGGAAAGCGGCACGCCGTTGCCGAGCCGTCCGGGCACGACCTGGAACTGCAGGCTGCCATCGACGACGCGGCCGCCGAACAGGTTCTTAAGCACCCACAGCCTGGCATTGCGCGCCGAAAACCATGGCCATAATTGCTTGACGTGCGAGACGGGCATGTCGTGGACATTGAGCGCCACCGATATGCCCGGCGCCTGGTTGGCGACGAATGAAACCGAAGCCGTGCCCAGCACTTCGCTGCCCGGTCCGGACCGGACGCCGATCTGCTCGGCGACCAGCTTTTGGCTCGTCGGCTGGTAGACGCCGGCAATACGGGCAATGAAGCTGAGCGCCGGCTCCGGCGAATCCGAAGGCGCCAGGGTCGAACCGTCGCTGGTCAGGTCGTAACGATAGGATGGCTCCTCGCCCGCTGCGCCGGTAGCGGGCTTCGGGCCGATCGAACCGGCGAAATCGAAGGTCGAGCGGCCGGTTTTCACCAGCAAGCTGTCGACCTGGATCTTGTTCGACCCGGCGACGAGCGTCGCATCGAGATCGATGTCGGCCGGAAGCAGGCCGCGCGAACCGAGATCGAGCACCGACCCGGTCAGTGACAGGGCAGCGGTCAGCCGCGAACCGTTGTCGCCGGTCCCTTCCGACCCCGCCAGCTTCAAGGCGATCGTGCCCAATTTGCCGCCTGCTGCCGCAGCTTCGGCATCCGCCGCCTGGATGCTGGCGTCCAGCGTGGTGATGCGTCGCGTCGCCGGATCGCGGGTGGCGGAAGCGGCGATGGTAAGTCCCCTGCCGTCGACATCCGCATCGGATGAAAACTCCATGCTTCCCGGTCCCGTCTGCGACACGGAGGCCTCGGCGATGGTGACCGACTTGACCGATCCGGTCTCGGGCAGTGCCAGCTCGACGTTGCGCAGATCGATCTGGCGCACCGAATCCTCGCGCACCGCATCGAGCGCGCGGTTGACGTTGGCGAAGACGGCGGCGGAAAGTTTTTCCGGATCGATGAGGCCGTCCTGGTTGCGCAGCCCGGCCGTCCAGTCGCCGCCGGACGGCATCGCGGCCATGACGATGTGCGCGTCGGAAATCCGGGCGCTGGTCAGCCGTACCTCGCCCGAAAGCAGCGGGATCAGCCGGATGCCGAAGCGGACCCGGCCGGCATCGGCCATCGGTTTGCCGTCGGCGGTCTTGAGGCTGACGTCGCTGACCTGCAGCGCAATGAAGCTCGACCCGTCAAGCGTCAGCCGGGCTGGCCCGACGGCAACGTCGACATCGAAGCCGGCCAATCTCTCGATTGCCGTTTCGGCTTCCGCGCGAAGCCGCTCCGAGCCGAAGCCGGACACGCCGATCGCGTAGACGCCGGCGCCAGCCAGCAGCACAAGGGCGACAAGGCCGGCAAACAGCCGCGCCATCAAACGGACGCCGCGACCGATCGACGCCTGGCCGAGCGGCGGGACGCGGCACGCGGACGGAAAGGTTCCCAGGTCGGTGATCTCGTCACGCCTGAACCTGATCTTCTCGTGCTGCGGTAGCTCCTGATCCACGCAATCTTCCGTTGAAACGAATTCGATCGTGGACGAATCCCCGCTCGACATTATATCGATGCAGCCTGGCGCGTAACCTCAAACAAGGGCATCGGTATGGCTGACCTCGACGTGGGCGATGTTGCGCCGCAGTTCGATCTTCCGCGCGACGGCGGCGGTTCACTCAGCCTCGCCGCATTGCTGGGAAAACCCATCGTACTCTATTTCTACCCACAGGACGACACCACAAGCTGCACCAACGAGGCGATCGGCTTTTCGCAGTTGAAGCCGGAGTTCGAAAAGGCCGGCGCTGTCGTCATCGGGCTCTCGCCGGACAGCGTCAAGAAACACGACAAATTCAAGGCGAAATACGATCTGAGCGTCAACCTTGTCGCCGACGAAGAGCGCAAAGTGATCGAGGCTTACCATTTGTGGGTGGAAAAGAAGCTCTACGGCCGCACCTATATGGGCGTCGAGCGGGCGACGTTCCTGATAGGCCGGGACGGACGCATCGCCAGGATCTGGCGCAACGTCCGCGTCAAGGGGCACGCCGAAGAGGTGCTGGAGGCGGTTCACGCCCTTTGAGAGCTGCGCCAGCCCGCTGCAATTCGATGCCCGTTTTGCGCGAAGACCTTTGGTTGTCGTTCGATCCGGCAAAACTTTGTTAACCCTAATAATGTGTAATCAGGCTCGTCGTTGGTGTCGTAACGAAAGCTTGGTCCCGTGAACGTAGCCAGTCAGTCAGCGGTCTTCGGCAGACGCAAAGAGCCCCACACGGTCATCATCGCCCGGGGCGACCAGATAAGGCATTTCACCATACGCCCGTGGCTTGCGGCATTTTGCGGCTCGGCGCTGGCGGCGATCGTCATCGGCTACCTGCTGGCGACCTCCTATCTGGTGCTGCGCGACGATCTGATCGGCGCCACGACGGCGCGGCAGGCGCGCATGCAGCAGGCCTACGAAGACCGCATCTCGGCACTGCGCAGCCAGGTCGACCGCATCACCAGCCGCCAGCTACTCGATCAGCAACTGATGGAAACCAAGGTCAGCGAGCTGCTGGAACGGCAGAGCCAGCTCAGCCTGCGTCACGGCCGCCTCGGCCCCATCCTCGAACGAGCCGAAAACGAGGTCGCAACGCCGCCCGCGCCGGCGGCAAAGCCGGACGAACATGCCGACGCGACCGGCAGCATCCAGCCGACGGCGTATACTGTCGCCAGCCTTGCCGCCCCCCTTGCCGCTCCTGTGGGCGTTGACGACACCAGGCCGTTCTCGCTGTGGTCGACCCGCGCCGATCCGCTGCCGAGCGAAAGCGCGGCCGACCGGGCAGACAAGCTCTTCGTTTCGATCAACAACTCGCTGAAGGCCATCGAGAGCCAGCAGCTCACCCGCATCGCCACACTTGCCGACAATGCCTACAAGAGCGCCGACGCGATCTCGCAGGCGCTCGAGGCCGCCGGCCTGCCCGTCGATAGCGAATTCGAAAAGAGCGACGTCGGTGGCCCGCTGATACCACTCGACAGCTCGTTGGTCTTCGACAGCAAGGTCAAGGAGTTGGACGAGGCTCTTGACGCGCTGGATCATCTTAAAAAGGAAGCGCGCCGGCTGCCGCTCGCCAACCCCGCCCCCGGCCGCAGCGTTACCAGCCCATTCGGCGTGCGCACCGACCCCATCCTCGGCACGGCCGCCTTGCATTCCGGCATGGATTTCAGGGCGCCGGTCGGTATGCCGGCCAAGGTCACGGCAGGCGGCGTTGTCGTCAAGGCCGGCTGGAACGGCGGCTACGGCCGCATGATCGAGGTCGACCACGGCAACGGTTTTGTGACGCGTTACGGGCATCTCAGCGAAATCGACGTCGCCGTCGGCCAGAAGCTCGATGCCGGAGACATCATCGGCAAGACCGGCAACAGCGGCCGCTCGACCGGCCCGCACCTGCATTACGAGGTTCGCCACAATGGCGAGGCAATCGACCCGCTACGGTTTCTGACGGTCGGCAAGAAGGTCGAGCGGTATCTGTAGAGCCGGGCTGCTCCCATCAATTGACCGGCATCGGCTGGCGCAGCCACACCAAGGCGGCCTCGCCTAAGTATCCTCGGGCGATCGCCCTCCGCTCTCTTCTCCCAGCAAACATTTCGCCTCCAGCCCTTGAGGGCTTGTGCCTCACAGCGTTGACTTCGACGCAGTTGTAGGATGATATGTATAAGCCTATCCCTTGGCCCAACAGGCTTGTAATGTCCGTTCATGGTATCCCGCCTGAAATTCTGAACGCCCTGGAGGGCGCCGTCGGACAAAGCGGCGTGGCCGCCGACGCTGGCGGCATGGCGAAATACCTCTTGGACTGGTCCGCGGATAATCGCGGCGGAGCCCTTGCGGTGCTGAAGCCTGCTTCCGTCAGCGAAGTCCAGGCTGTGGTGCGACTCTGCGGTACGCTCGGGCTCGGAATCATCCCGCAGGGCGGGAACACAGGGCTGGTGGCGGGCGCAATCGACATCGACAGCCGTGGCGCGGTGGTCGTCAGCCTGGAGCGGTTGAACGGCATCCGTCTCGTCGACGCCGACAATTTCATCCTGCAGGCCGACGCCGGCTGCATCCTGCAGCACATCAAGGATGCGGCAGAGGCACAGGATTGCCTGTTTCCGCTGGCGCTCGGCGCGCAGGGAAGCTGCCAGATCGGCGGCAATGCGGCCAGCAATGCCGGCGGCACCAACGTGCTGCGCTATGGCATGGCGCGCGATCTCATCCTCGGCCTCGAAGTCGTCCTGCCCGACGGCGAATTGTGGAGCGGCTTTTCCGGCCTGCGCAAGGACAATCGCGGTTACGACCTGAAGCAACTCTTCATCGGCAGCGAAGGAACTCTCGGCATCATCACCGGAGTCGAGCTCAAGCTGTTTCCGAAACCGGCCCGGGTCGAGACCGCCTATCTCGGTCTCGCCTCGTTCGAAGCGGCAATCACCTTGTTCCGGCAGGCTCGCCGGGCCTCATCCGATCTGATTTCTGCCTTCGAGATCATTGGTTCGGAGTGCATCGACCTCGCGCGCTTGATCGATGCCGATATCGTTTCGCCGGTCGAAGCTCCCGTCCACGTGCTGATGGAACTCTCCGCAAGTGCTGCGGTCGATCTGCGCTCCATGCTGGTCGATTTCCTGGCCGGAGCGATGGAGAGCGGTCTGGTTGCCGACGCCGTTCTTGCTGAAAGCATCGCGCAAGCCAGGGCGTTCTGGGCCATTCGCGAGGGCTTGGTCGAGGGCCAGGCAAGACGCGGCTACCATGTGCGCACCGACCTTGCGGTCAGGATATCGGACATCCCTGCCCTCATCGGTCAGGCCCGCCAATTCGTGGCGCTGGAACATCCCGGTTGGCTGCCGCAGGCCTATGGCCATGCCGGCGACGGCAACATCCATTTCAACGTCCTGCCACCGCCTGGGCTAGCCGAGGGTGAAGCTCGTGCCCAGGGCGCGGAGATCACCGCCGGGCTCTACCAGATCGTCGGCGCGCTTGGCGGCTCGATCAGCGCCGAGCACGGTATCGGCCGCACCCGTCATCGCACTTTCTGGGCCGGCCTGGCGCCTGCCCATCGCCGGCTCATCACGGCCCTCAAAACAACGATGGACCCTCAGGGATCAATGAATCCCGGCTGCCTTCTGCCATCGACGGAGACCTTTCCATGAAGCAAAGACTGGCCGCTATCGGCACGGTGGAGGCGCTGCCGCATCGCGTTGCCGCGTTCCTCAGCCGCGAGATCGAATCCGGCGAGCTCAATCCGGGCACGCGGCTGCCGACCGAGCAGCAGCTCTCGGAAAAATTCGGCGTCAGTCGCAATGTGGTGCGCGAGGCGATCGCTCAACTCAGGGCCGATGGCATGATCGAAGCCCGGCAAGGCGTCGGTGCCTTCGTGCTGGCGCCGGAGCAGCGCGCGTCGATCCGCATCGATGGCGAGGCGCTGAAAGCGACCGGGAATATGGAACGGCTGTTCGAGCTGCGTTGCATACTGGAAGCCGAGTCAGCCGCGCTCGCCGCCGAACGGCGCGGGCAGGAGCACCTCGACGCAATCAAGGCGGCGCTAGACCGGATGAGCGGCGAGGAGCGCTGGGAAGAAGGCAGCATCGACGCCGACCTTTTGTTTCATCGCGAGATCGCGCGGGCGACCGGCAACAATTACATCCACACCTTTATTTCCTTCGTTTGCGAGCAGATCCGCCGCTCGATCCACTACGCGCGCCTCACCAATCCGCTGCACGACCTGGTCGAAGTCAATGTCGGGGAGCATGTGCGCATCTACGAGGCGCTGGTCGCGGGCGACCCCACGGCCGCCGAGGCGGCGATGCGCGCCCACATCGTCGGCGCCGCCGACCGCGTCGGCGTCAAGCTGCCGGCATCGCGCGCCGCGCACAGCACAGGGAAGTAGCCATGCCGCTCGGAGGCGCCTATGCGATTTCGGACGTCTGCCTGCTCGTCGAAAACATCGAGCGGACGGTTGAATTCTATGTCGAGAAACTCGGCTTTCGCCTGCGGCGCCGCGCCGAGGGCTTTGCCGACTTCCATGGCGAGGGCGTCACGCTGGCGGCATGGGAGATCGATCACATCAACCGGCACACCGGCGTCTCGAAGTTGAGGTCGCCGCGCCACGCACACAAGGTCTGCGTGGCGGTCAGGCTAGACGCGCCCGGCCAGATCGACCGGCTCCATGACGAACTGGCAGCCAAGGGCGTGCCCTTCTACGGCCCGCCGGAGGATTATGTCTGGAAGGCGCGCTGCGCTTATTTCACCGATCCAGACGACACGCTTTGGGAATTATACGCCTGGCTCGACGGCGGCCCCGGCGACTATCACGACGAACAGCCGTAGACGACGCCGCGCCACGGGAACGGCGCGCAATGAAGAGACGAGAACGTCTTGCAACAGGAGCGAAAAATGAGTGGGAACAGAGACTACGACATGAACCGCCGCAGCTTCGTGAAAGCCGGCTTCGCCGCCGTCGCGGCAGTTTCGACCGGAACGCAGCTCGTGCTGACGCCCGGCGCCAGGGCTGCCGGAAAGATCGTCGTCCAGTATGACTGGCTGATGTCCAACGGACAGATCGGCGACATCGCGGCCGTCGCCAACGGCTATTTCAAGGACGTAGGTCTCGAGGTGGAATTCAGCCCGGGCGGTCCCAATGCGGCGACGGTGCCGCCGGTGATTTCGGGGGCCGCGCAACTCGGCCAGTTTTCCGAAACACCCCAGCTCTACGCGGCGCGTGCCAGCGGCGTGCCGGTGAAGATCATCGCCTGCGGTTTCCGCACCGGTCCCTATGCCTTCACCTCGAAGCCTGCCAAGCCGATCCGCGGCGTGGCCGATCTCAAGGGAAAGAAGATCGGCATCCAGCCGACGGCGCGCTTCGTCATCGATGAGATCCTGGCCAAGAACGGCATTGATCCGTCCGAGGTCACCGTCGTCAATGTCGGCTTCGACAAGGCGCCGCTGGTGCGCGGCGACGTCGACGCGATTGGCGGATGGATCACCAACACCCAGGCGCTGAGCGTCGTCGGCGACGACAGGATCGATCTTCTGGTGCGCGATCTCGGGCTGAACTCCTATGCCGACGTCTATTTCGCTACCGACACCGCGATCGAACAGCATGCGGAAACGCTGGCGAAATTCATCGGCGCCGTCGCCAAGGGCTGGGGCTGGGTACACGCCAATCCACAGGAAGCCGTCAAGAAAATGGTCGCGGCCTATCCGGAAATGGACTTCGGCTGGGAGCAGAAGACGATCGATCTGGTGCTGAAACTTTCCTTCGACGGTGCAACCGCCAAGGACGGATGGGGAACCTTCGACCCCGCCTCGATCGAGGAGCAGCTGGCGCTGCTGGACAAGGTCGGCCAATACCCGAACGGCCGGCCCGCAGCAGCCGACGTCTACACCACCAAGGTACTCGAATTGTCGGCCGCTGACCGACCCAAGCTCGACGCGCCCGCCGCTTGATGGCGAACGCGATCGAGGCCCGCAGGCTGGATGTCGGCTATGGCGGCCGGCAGCCGATGGTGAAAGTGCTCTCCGCTCTCGACCTGTCGGTCGAGGCCGGCTCCTTCCTGTCGATCCTTGGACCTTCGGGATGCGGCAAGTCGACCCTGCTCCGTGTGGTCGCGGACCTGCTCGATCCGCTCGGCGGCTCGATCAGCGTGCTTGGCGACACACCGCATGCTGTCCGTTCGCGGCGCGATGTCGGTTTCGTCTTCCAGGACTCGACCCTGCTGCCCTGGCGCACCGTGCGCGACAACGTCCGCCTGCCGCTCGATGTCGGACAAGGCCGGCTTACCCGGACAATAGACGATCGAACCGACGAGCTGCTTGATCTGATGGGGCTTGCCGGGTTCGGTGAGCGTCTGCCGCACCAATTGTCCGGCGGCCAGCGCCAGCGCGTGGCGATCGCTCGGGCGCTGCTCGGGCAACCCAGGCTGCTTTTGATGGACGAGCCTTTCGGCGCGCTGGACGAGATCACCCGCGACCGCCTCAACGATGAGCTTCTGTCCTTGTGGCGGCGCACCGGCGCGACCATCCTTTTCGTTACCCATTCGATCGCCGAAGCCGCCTATCTCGGAGAACGGGTCATCGTTCTCGCCACCAATCCGG
Source organism: Mesorhizobium sp. M0701 (assembly GCF_040320365.1). Lineage (NCBI taxonomy): Bacteria > Pseudomonadati > Pseudomonadota > Alphaproteobacteria > Hyphomicrobiales > Phyllobacteriaceae > Mesorhizobium > Mesorhizobium sp. M0701. The sequence continues at coordinate 134,454 of NZ_JAMYPO010000013.1, read as the reverse complement.
GCCGCCTGGCCAGGGACCTCGATATCCGGCCGTTCAAGCAGGAGGGCAACCGCTGTTCGCGCGAGGATCCGGCGATCGTTGCCGCGATGGCCGAACTGCGCGGCGCGCTGGAGCAGGCCTCATGAGGCAGGCGCCCTTGCCATCGGCGCTGGCCGTCGCCCTGCCCGTTTTTGGCGCGGCCTCGATTCTGCTCGCCTGGCAGTTTCTGCTGCCATGGCTCGGCGTGCCGGCCTATATCGTGCCGACGCCGACGGCCATATCAGGCGTATTCCGGAAGAGTCTTGCTTTGCTGCTCAGCAATCTCTGGCCGACGCTGATCGAGGCGCTGGCGGGATTTGTCATCGGCAACCTTGCCGGTGTGCTGCTGGCGGTGCTGTTCGTGCATAGCCGCATCCTGCAGGCCGCCTATTTTCCGATCGTGCTGTTCTTCAACACCATTCCCATCCTGGCGCTGTCCCCGATCATCATCCTGATCTTCGGGCTCGGCATGACGCCGAAGATCGTGATTGCGGCGGTGATCTGCTTCTTCCCGACGCTGGTCAACATGATCCGCGGGCTGAACTCGGCCAGCGACAACGAGCACGAACTGTTCCGGGTGCTATCGGCCACGCGCTGGGAGATCTTGTGGAGCCTGCGCCTGCCAAGAGCATTGCCGATGCTGTTCTCCTCGTTACGAATCGCTTCGGCCACGGCCGTGATCGGCGCCATCGTCGGCGAGTGGATCGGGTCGGATAAGGGCCTCGGCGCGCTCATCATCCAGGCGACCTTCAACTATCAATCAGACCGGCTCTATGCGGCGATCGTGCTGTCGTCGTCGTTGTCGATCGCGATCTTCGCAATCGTGGTTCTGCTGGAGCGCCGTGCCATCCGCTATTGACCATGCCTCTGAGCGGCCATCCGCCAGCTTCGCTCTGCACGGGCTGTCAATTTTATTTTTGAATTCCATTTGACTGAATAAATCTTCAGTGCCAGTCTAGCCTCTCTCGGGGGCACAAGGCATGGCATTGCGCGGGACCAATCAGGAGTTCGGGCGGCCGTATAACCGGCGGATCGTGCTCGAATCCATCCGCCTTCACGGACCGATCGCCCGCGGCGACATTGCCAGGCGGGTCGGGCTCACCGTGCAGACCGTGTCTACCATCGTTCGCGAGCTGGAAGAGCACGGTTACGTGTTGTCGCTGCGCGAAGAGCCCAAGGGGCGCGGCCTGCCACCGGCAACGCTGCGCATCAATCCGGAAGGCGGCTATGCCGTCGGCATCCACGTCACCCCGCTGGGCATCAATGCCGCCCTGATCAACCTAAGCGGCGATGTTATCGAGAGCACCTACCGCGAAGCCCCAAATGCAACGCCCGACCACGCTTTCGAGCTGATCGGCGCCATGGTGCTCGAATTGACGGCATTGCGGCCCGGTGGCCGCGTTCTCGGCATTGGCATGGCGCTGCCCGGACCGTTCGGCGTGGAGTCCATGAGCTTTGTCGGGCCGACCACCATGACCGGCTGGAAGGATGTGGCGCTGCGCGAGCGGCTGGCCGCCTCGACCGGACTGCCGGCCTTTTTCGAAACCGATATGGCGGCGGCTGCTATCGGCGAGCGCCTCTACGGCCTCGGAACGGCATATTCCGAGTATTACTATCTTTATTTCGGCGTCGGTCTCGGCGGCGTCATGGTGCATGACGGGGCGGCATTGCGCGGCGCCTGGGGAAACGCCGGTGAAATCGGCCACATTCCCGCGGTGCCGGGCGGCGAGCCCTGTCCGTGCGGCAATCGCGGCTGCCTCGAACGGTATCTCTCGCTCGAGGCGCTGCGGCGCCGCAACATCGCCGACGCCGACTGGGTGAGCGAGATTGCACCGATCTTCCGCAACGCCGTCACCATCATCGAAAACCTGTTCGATCCCGAAACCATCATCCTCGGCGGGCTTGCCTCCACCGACCTGCTCGAAAGGCTTGCCGGCGCGGCCGCGCACCTGCCCAATTCGGTCTCGGCGCGAAGCGACCGCGCGACCCCCCGCGTCACCGTCGCACGCGGCGGCCAGCATGCGGTGTTGCGCGGCGCCGCCGCGCTTGCCGTCTCAGGAGTGCTTTCGCCACGCTTCGGCCAGATCTTCACCGCCGAGCGCGAACGCGGACGAGATCTCTTGCATAACAAGGGGATCGCGGCATGAGCGAACCGCTGCTGGTGCTCGACAACGTCGCCAAGAATTACGGCGCCATCGAAGCGCTGAAAGGCATCAGCTTTTCGATCGGCAAGGGCGAAGTGGTGGCGCTTCTGGGTGACAACGGCGCCGGCAAATCGACGCTGGTCAAGATCATTGCCGGCGGCCTGGAGCCGACCTCCGGCCGCATGCTGTTCGAAGGCAAGGAATTCCTGGCCAAATCCCCCGCCGAGGCCAAGGCCGCGGGGATCGAGACGGTCTACCAGGACCTGTCGCTTTGCACCAATGTCGACGTGGTCGCCAATTTCTTCATGGGCCGCGAGATCAGCAGGAAGGTTCTCGGCATTCCAGTGCTCGACGAGCGCGCCATGGAGCAGGTGGTACAAAAGGCACTGGCCAGCGCCGGCACCCGCATTCCCTCGCTTCGCACCAATGTCGAGCATCTTTCCGGCGGCCAGCGGCAGGCCATCGAGCTCAACCGATTCGTGCATTTTGGCGGCAAGCTGGTGCTTCTCGACGAGCCGTTCGCGGCACTCGGCGTCGAACAGACGCGGCGCGGCCTCGACATGATCCGCCAGGTGGCGAGCCAGGGCATCGGCGTCGTCATCATCACCCATATCATGCAACAGGCCTTCCAGGTCGCCGACCGGATCGTGGTGATCCGGCAAGGCGTCGTGGCGGGCGACGTCGCACGCAACAAAACAAGTCCCGACGCGGTGATCAAAATGATCACCGGAGAGACGCTCGCCGGTGCCGGACCGGCAAGCTGAGGGACATATGAGGGGTCCGGCGCAAGAGGAGCGAACGACATGAAGAAAATACTTCTTTCCGTCTTCGGTATCCTGGCACTGGCCTTTGCCACGCTCACGCCGGCATTCGCCCAGTCCAAGGGCACCGTCTACTACATGGTGCCGACATTGCTCGATGAGTTCCAGACCGGCTCGGTGAGCGCGCTGGAATTGTTCCTGAAGCAGGTCGGCTACGAGATGAAGACGCTGAACGCCGACAACAAGACCGACGCTCAGCAATCGCAGATGAACGACGTCATCGCGCTGAAGCCGTCGGCGATCATCCTAGCCGCCGTCGATTTCAATGCGCTGAAACCGTCGATCGAGGCCGCCCGTGCCGCCGGCATCCCGGTCGTCGAGTTCGACCGCCAGATCACCTCGACCCCGTCCGACTTTACCTCGGTGGCCGGAACCGTCGAGATCGGCTACGTCGCCGCCGATCAGGCGCAAAAGCTCCTGACCGCGAAAAACGGCTCGGTGAAGGGCAAGATCCTGCAGGTGCTCGGCGATCCGGGCGACCCCTACACGCTCGATATCCAGAAGGGTTTCGAGGAGAAGATGAAGGCGTTCCCGGACGTCAAGATCATCTCGCTGCCGGCCATGCAATGGGAGGCCAGCAACGCCGGCACCATCGTTGCCGACCAGATGCTCGCCAATCCCGACATCGACCTGATCTTCAGCCATGCCGCGCATCTTTCGGTCGCTGCCGTCGCCTCGCTCGAGGCTGCCGGCAAAAAACCGGGCGACGTCATGCTGATGAGTTCGAACGGCGCTCCGGTCGGCCTCGACCTGATCCGCAAGGGCTGGCTCAACGTCGAAGTCGAGCAGCCGCTCTACGCCCAGGCCGCGGCCGTCGCCATGTTCATGGACAAGGTGGTCAACAAGCAGGAGATCAAGCCCGGCGAATACGACGTGCTCGGCCTGAAGTCGACCGTGACCAAGGAAGCCTGGGGGCCAAACATCAAGATCCCCGGCGCTGCGATCACCAAGGAAAATGTCGATAACCCGGCCTTCTGGGGCAACATGAAGCCGCCGACCGAAACCATAAAGCCGGTCGAATAGCAACTCGCCAAACGCTCCGGGCCACAGGCCCGGAGCCTTAGCCCTGCAGCTGTGCGCGTTAGAACGGACGCGCACGGGAATGCTGCAGTAATTTTCAACCGCGCCTGATCTTTCCGAAGAACCGAGTGGTTTTTTGGGCTGACGCGCCAACCGGATCCGCAGATGAACCCCCGCACGCGCCAAACCCTCGAGTTCATCCTCGACAATCTCGTCTGGTTCATGCTGGTCTTCGTGCTGGTGGTCTTTTCCATCCTCATCCCCAACTATTTTCAGCTCGGCATCTTCGCCAACATTATCGAGGCCTCGAGCGTGCTCGGCGTCATGTCGATCGGCCTGGCGCTGGTCATCATCGCCGGCCATATGGACCTGTCGGTCGAATCGGTGGCGGCGCTCAGCGCCATGGCGGTCGGCATCCTGTTCTGCTCGTCGGGCATCGGCCTTGGCATCCAGTTGCAGCCGCAATGGCTGATGGTTCCCGTTTCGCTGCTCATCGCGCTTGCCGTCGGCGGCCTCATCGGCGCCATCAACGGCTACCTGGTGGTCAAGGTGAAGATGAGCGCCTTCATCATCACGCTGGCCTCCTACATCTGGGTGCGCGGCCTCGTGCTGGTCATCTCCGGCGGCCGCTCGGCGCAGGACCTTGCGCCGGCAATCCGCTGGTTCGGCATCCAGCGTCTGGGCGGCCTGCCGCTGACTGCCTGGATCGCCATTGCGTGCTTCGTGGTGTTCTCGCTGATCATGGCCAAGACGCCCTTCGGCAGGCACCTGGTCATGATCGGCGGCAACGAGACGGCGACCTTTCGCGCCGGCATCCGCGTCAACCGCAACCTGGTCATAGCCTTCGTTCTCGCCGGCGCCATCGCCGGCCTTGCCGGCTGGCTGCTGGCGATCCGCACCTCCGGCGCGACAGCTAATCTCGGGGTCGGCCTGTTGTTCAATGCCTTCGCCGCGGTCGTCATCGGCGGCGTCAGCCTGAAGGGCGGCGTCGGCACCTTGCCCGGCGTCTATGCCGGCGTGCTGCTGCTTTCGGCCATCAATACGGCGATCAATTTGATGGGTCTGCCGGCCAACTTCACCCAGGTGATCCATGGCCTGCTCGTCCTCGCCGCGGTGCTGCTCGACGCCTTCAAGCAAACCATCCGCCAGAGGCTGGCATGACCGGCCGTCTGGAAGACAAAGTCGCGCTGATCGTCGGCAGCGCACGTGGCATCGGCAAGGGCATCGCACAGCGTTTTGCCGAAGAGGGCGCGAAGCTTGTGCTCGCCGACACCGAGGCCGAGGCCGGGCAAGCGACTGCGGACGAGCTCGGTGCCGCCTTCATACGCACCGACATCTCGCAGATGGCCGATGCGCAGGCCGCTGTTGCACTGGCGCTCGACCGTCACGACCGGCTCGACATCATGGTGCAGAATGCCGGCATCTATCCCTGGCAATTGCTGGAAAACACCAGTCCCGACGACTGGGACCGGGTCATGGCGGTGAATTTGCGTGGCAGCTTCATCGCAGCGCGCGCAGCGCTCGTTCCGATGAAGGCACAGCACTTTGGCCGCATGCTGTTCACCTCCTCGATCACCGGCCCGCATGTCACCAGCCCCGGCCACGGCCATTATTCGGCGACCAAGGCCGGCATCAACGGCCTGATCCGTTCGGCTGCGCTCGAATTCTCCGGCTATGGCATTACAGTCAACGGCGTCGAGCCCGGCAACATCCTCACCGAAGGCATAGAGCTGCATCGCGGGGCCGCCTTCATCAAGAACATGGAAGACGCCATCCCGCTCGGCCGCCTCGGCAGCCCGCGCGACGTGGCCAATGCCTTCCTGTTCCTGGCCTCTGACGATGCCAGCTACATCACGGGCACGACCATCATCGTCGACGGCGGACAGCTTTTGCCCGAGGGCAAGGATTTCCGGCTGCTGCCGCCATGATCCTCGATTTCGGCGGCGGTTTCTTCCTGCGCCGGGCGACCACCGCCGATCATGCAGCGCTTGCGATGATCTGTCTCAAGACCGGCAATGCCGGCAAGGACGCCAGCGGCCGCGAGGACGACCCGGACCTGCTCGGCCTCCTCTACACCATTCCCTACCAGGTGCTCGAACCCGAGCTGGCCTTCATTATCGATAGTCCCGCAGGTGCGGCCGGCTACCTGCTTGGCGCGGCCGATACGGGCGCTTTCAATGCCAGCCTGGCATCAGACTGGTATCCCGACCTTCAGCGGCGCGTGGCAGACCCCGGACCTGACAGCTCGCGCTGGCGCGGCAGCGACTGGGCGCGGCATCGGGTCCATCATCCCGATTTCGCTGTTCCGCCTGCGCTGACCGCCTATCCGTCGCATGGCCATATCGACCTGTTGCCGCAAGCGCGCGGGAAAGGCATCGGCCGGCGCGCGATGGAATTTCTCGGGCAGCGCCTTGCCGCGAGCGGCTCAACCGGCATCCACCTCGAGGTCATGCCGGAGAATGATGATGCGCTAAGGTTCTACAAGGCGATCGGGTTTGATGTGCTGCAGGACGCTGATCCGCCGAAGCATCGCATCTTTGTTGCAAAACGGCTTGCTCATGCGGCGGAAGCTGCAGGCTGAGCGCGGCAGGCAATTGCATGAGTTGCACGGAACACGGTGACCGGGAGGTTTATAGAAGTACAATGCTGCGGTGCTGCAGCAACGAGCTACCCCGCGTGAACACCTTTGCCGCACGGAACCAAACCTTCGTCGCGGCAATGGACATGGAAGGGCCGCCGCATCAACGCGGTGCGGCTAATCAGAGTCTTGGCGGAGCGTCTACTAGTCCAGTTGTGAGCGGAATAGGAACATCCGTACGCGGTTCCCCCGCCACAATCGAGAACACATAAAGCAGATAGATAGCTAATACCAATAGCGCGAGGAATGAGCCATTGGCGAAAATTCCTGCAACCGTGGTGCTGCGATAAGGTTCAACTTTTTCTTTCTTAAAGATGTCTTCTTCGCTACGCGTTGTCTTCACAACCCGTTCGCCTGGAAGCCGGTTTTTTTCAGCCTCCTTCGATATCTTGTCTGCGAGATCTCCTGCGATCACGGCATCATTCGGAAGATGACTCGTAAGCCATCCAGGAATATTTTCGCTCCCGCCCATGCCCATGCGCAAGTGAAATACTGCAAGTTGTAGCTTTCGGCAATCGTTTCCCTCATGAGAGGCAAGCAGATCAGACTTAAGTCCCTACGGAAAGACAGTTCGAATCAGACCAAAGTCCGAGTAGCACAGTGGTCGGATGCGTCTCACCTGGGCAATCAGCTTGAGCGGTGTAGCCCAAACTGAACACGTCGATGGAAAGTGGTGGGCGATGACGGGCTCGAACCGCCGACATCTTCGGTGTAAACGAAGCGCTCTACCAACTGAGCTAATCGCCCGCCCCGGGCCGGACCTTTAAGCAGTTAGGACCGGCTTCGCAAGGCCAAATGAGCGGCCAGTGGCTTGGCCGGGAGCCAGTTTCGGCAACAAAGTTCGGCTTGTCAAAAAACCTTCTCCTGTTTGCTGTTATGCTGTCCGGGTCCGCTTGACACCCGGTGGCTTACCCCTTATCCACCGCCCCAACGACGAACACGGCTGATACGTGCTCGTCCATGCGCGGGTGTAGCTCAGTTGGTTAGAGTGCCGGCCTGTCACGCCGGAGGTCGCGGGTTCGAGCCCCGTCACTCGCGCCATTTCTCCTTTGGGGTCACGTCCCCTTGATGTCGGAGAAATGTCGACGTTGATTTGTCAAAAACCGTCTTCGTTCATGATGTAATCCATACGGTCTCACCCCTCGGCGAGCAGCGCCTCGACCTCCTGCAGCGTCGGCATGGACGGCGCGGTGCCTGGGCGCGTCACCGAGATGCCTGCGACGGCGCAGGCGAAGCGCACCGCTTCCAGAGGTTCGATCCCCCTCGACAGCGCCGCAGCCAGGCCGCCGTTGAAGGCGTCGCCAGCGCCTGTGGTCTCGACCACCGGGCCGGCGGCGACCGCTGCGACATGCTCGGAACGATCGGCCGTGTGCAGCAGCGCACCGTTTTCGCCAAGCGTCACGATGACCGCCCCAACGCCCTTCTCAAGCAGGCTGTCGGCGGCACGGCGGGCATCGTCGATGGAGGATACCTTGATGCCGGTCAGTTCCTCCGCCTCAGTCTCGTTCGGCGTGACATAGTCGCAAAGCGTGTAGATACGGTCCGGAAGCTTGTCCGCCGGCGCCGGGTTGAGGATGGTGGTCACCCCTGCCCCGCGCGCGATCTCCAGCGCCCGCAGCGCCGCCTCGATCGGCTGTTCTAGCTGGGTGACGAAAACGCCGGCCGCGCGGATCAGGCCGGCATTTGCCTCGATATCGGCGGGCGAGATCAGCATCGCCGCACCAGGACTGACGATGATCGCGTTGTTGCCGCTCGTCTCCTCGATGAAGATATAGGCGGCACCGGTGTAGCTTTCCGGCGTGTCGATGACGGCGCTCTTCACGCCGGCCTGCGACCAGGTCTGTCTCGCCATATCGGCAAAGGGGTCGACCCCGAGGCGGGTAAGGAAGGTGACATCGGCGCCGAGCCGGCCGGCTGCCACCGCCTGGTTCGAGCCCTTGCCGCCGGGGCCGAGCGTGAAGGACGTGCCCAGGATCGTCTCGCCCATGCGCGGCTGGCGGGCGGCGCGGTAGGCCGTATCGGCGACGAAGACGCCCAATATGACAACCGGCTTCATGACGATCGGTTTCGCCGGCATGCCGCTACTCCGCATCCGGTGGCACGACGCCCTTGCGGAACGCAAAACAGCCATAGAAGCGGCGCTCGCCGGTCTGGATGACGCAATAGGCCTTCTTGGCCCGTTCGTAGAAGGCGTAGCGCTCGACCGAGATCATCGGCCAGGCCTTGCCCTCGGCGGCATCGATCTCTTTTTGCACTTCCTGCTGCACGGCGGGAATGTCGTCCGGCTTGCCGACGATCTCCATGCGCGCGGCCGCGTCGTCGACGAAGGTGTCCAGCGGATAGAGCGACAGTACCGCCTTGACCACGTCGGCCGCCGACGCATCGACGCGCAGCAGCCGGCCAAGCACGGTCTGGCGCGCCACCGAATCGGACGGGAAATTGGTGTCGGCGATAATCAGATCGTCACCGTGGCCCATCGCCCGCAGCGCCTGCAGCACATCGGCATTGAGCAGCGGATTGATTCCTTTGAGCATGGTATTCCTCGCGAAGTTTGCTGGGGCGAAATCAGAGACGCTTGCCGGTCTCTGCGTCGAAGAGATGCACCTGGTCGAGCCGCGGTTTCAGGTGCAGTGTGTCGCCCGGCTTGAAGTCGTGGCGCTCACGGAACAGCGCCACCATCTCGCCCTCGCCGAAGCGCAGGAACACCAAAGTCTCGGAACCGGTCGGCTCGACCACCGAAATCTTCGCCGGAACACCATCGGGATGGATTTCGAGATGCTCGGGCCGCACGCCGTAGACGACATTACGGCCATCCTCGACGGCACTGGTCGCCGCAATCGGGAACGGCGTCCCGGCGATCTCGACGACGGGCTTGTCGCCCTTGCGCACGACGCCCTTGAGCAGGTTCATCGAGGGCGAGCCGATGAAGCCGGCGACAAACAGGTTGGCCGGCCGGTCGAATAATTCCAGCGGCGCGCCGACCTGTTCGATGCGACCGTCGCGCATTACCACGATCTTGTCGGCCATGGTCATGGCCTCGATCTGGTCGTGGGTGACGTAGATGGTGGTGGTCTTCAGCCGCTGGTGCAGTTCCTTGATCTCGGTGCGCATCTGGACACGCAGCTTGGCGTCGAGATTGGAGAGCGGCTCGTCGAAGAGGAACACCTGCGGGTTGCGCACGATGGCGCGGCCCATGGCGACGCGCTGGCGCTGGCCGCCAGAGAGCTGGCGCGGATAGCGCTTGAGGTAGGGATTGAGGTCGAGGATGTCGGCGGCGCGCTTGACGCGCTCAGTGACCACCGCCGGGTCGGTTTTGCGCAGCTTGAGAGCAAAGGCCATATTCTGCTCGACCGTCTTGTGCGGATAGAGCGCGTAGTTCTGGAACACCATGGCGATGTCGCGCTTGGCCGGCGGCAGATGGTTGACGATGCGCTCGCCGATGGCGATGGTGCCGCCGGAGACCGTTTCCAGCCCGGCCACCATCCTCAGCAGTGTGGACTTGCCGCAGCCGGAAGGCCCGACCAGCACCACGAACTGCCCGTCGGCGATGTCGACGCTGACATCGTGCAGAACCTTGACGGTTCCGAACGCCTTGGCCACATTGCGGATCGCGACTTGAGCCATCATTCCCCCTTCAGTTGCCGTGAAGCTAAACAACGCAAACGGCGAGGGCAAGTCAGTCTCTTATAGATAAAAAACCCATTCACGTTGACACCGCACTTCGTTGTGCGAATAGTGACAGTGTCCGGCTTATGACCCTGTTCCGGGCGCACCGGTACGCTTGTCCGGCACTGAATGCCAAGCGTCGCGGGAGGGAGAATTCGGGCCGCTATTTACCGGAGTCGCTGTCGTTGGGGAACATAATCGGCGCTCCACCATCTGAACCAATTCACAATTGACCTTCTGGGAGGAACGAAATGAAAGTCAGCCTTTATAACCAACTTGTCCGCGCCGGGGCCACCCGCCGCGACGTGCTGAAGGGAGCGGCCAGCATGGCCGCCCTCGCGGCGGCCTCAAGCGCCGGACTTGGTGCGCTGACGCGCACGGCTGCGGCCGCCGACGACCTGCGTGCGCAGATCCTGCAGATCCCGGGTGTCGGCAAGGGTCAGCCGACCGATGCCGACTTCCAGCAGGTCGGCGAGCTTTGCCTTGGCGCCACCAAGGCCAATGTCAAGGAAGGCGAATTCGCCGGTGTCGAACTCACCTTCATGGGGCTCAACAACCAGAACCTGCACAATGTGCTGTTTCGCGGCTTCCTGAAGCCGTGGGAGACCTATACCGGCGCCAAGATCAACTGGATCGACCTGGCGCAGGCTGACTACAACGCCCGCCTGCAGCAGTCGATCGCGACCGGCACCGTCGATTTCGACATCATCGAAATGGGGGCACCGTTCGAAGGCGACGTCTGCGGCAAGGGTCTCACCTCCGAGATGCCGGACTGGGTCAAGGACCAGATCGACATGAAGGATGTCGTGGCCTATCTGCAGCCGCCGGTGGGCACATGGGACGGCAAGCAATATCGCGTGACCGTTGACGGCGACGCACATAATTTCAACTACCGCACCGACGTGTTTGCCGATGCCGACCTCGCCAAGGCCTGGAAGGACGGCGGCGGAGAAGGCGAATGGGGCGTGCCGAAGACCTGGCAGCAGGTGCAGGCGGTGACGAAATTCCTCAAGGGCAAGCAGGTGAAGGGCCAGGATGTCTTTGGCTACCTCGATGCGCCCAAGCCCTGGGGCGGTTTCGGCTTTTATTTCCTCGGCAGCCGCGCCAGCGCCTACGCCAAGCATCCCGATGACAAGGCCTGGCTGTTTGATGCCGACACGATGAAGCCGCGCGTCAACAATCCGGCATGGGTGCGGGCGATCCAGGACGTCATCGATGCCCTGCCCTCCGAACCCGCCGACCAGATCAATGCCGACCCGAACACCACCGCCTTCCAGCAATTCCTGGCAGGCACCGGTTCGATGGTTACCTGGTGGGGCGACGTCGGTTCGAACGTCAAGACCAACGATTCCTCGGTCGTCGGCGACATCACCGGCTTCTCGATCCTGCCGGGCTCGGACGATGTCTACAACTCCAAGACCGGGCAGTGGGACAAGCTCGCCAGCGGCCCGAACCATGCACCGAACTGCGCCTATCTCGGCTGGGGCGTTTATGTCATGGCCCGCGTCGACAGCGACGAAAAGAAGAAGAAGGCGGCATGGTCTGCCGCTGCCCATCTCGGCGGCAAGGACCTGTCGCTCTGGTGCGCGGCCTATCCGTCGGGTTTCCAGCCCTATCGCAACTCGCATTTCAACATTCCGGAATGGGTGGCGGCGGGCTACGACGAGGCGTTCATCACATCGTATCTGAAGTCGGAAGCCGACAGCTACAACCATCCGAACGCGGCGATCGAGCCGCGCATCCCCGGCATCTTCCAGTACTACAGCGCTGCCGAGGACATTTTGGCCAACACCTTTGCCGGCAAGATGAAGGCGCAGGAAGGCGCCGACGCCATCGCAGCCGCCTGGGAGAAGCTGACCGACCAGATCGGCCGCGACAACCAGGTCAAGCTCTACAAAGCCTCGCTCGGCATGTAGGCTGAGATCGTGAAACTGGTTCGGCGGCGCACAGCCGCCGGACCTCACCTTGACCAACTTGGCCTCGACCGGCTCGGCCGGTCATCGAGCCTCCTGTGAACGGGCAAGACGCGTGGCTGACCGGACTTTGTCGACAAGTGAATGGCCGGCAGGCGCCGTGCCATCGGACCTGATACCGCGGAGCCGCAAACGGCTTGGCTGGGCGCTGATGGCTGCTGCAACGCTCGGCCTTCTGGCGGTGATCGCGCTGCAAATCCTTTACAGGAGCGATGTCGATGCTATCGGCTTCGAAACCTGGCGGCCGGTGGTCTACGCCTATGTGCTGTGGGGTGTCGCGCTCGGCATCGGCCAGGTACTGACGCGCGGCGAGGACGGCCAGCGCGCTCTGTTCCTGCTGCCGGCGCTGCTGTTTACCATTGCCATGGTGATCTTCCCGACGCTGTTCGGCTTCTACATCGCGCTGACCGACTGGAACCTCAGTTCCTTCAGCGGACGGCAGTTCAACGGGCTCGACAATTTCTGGCAGATGCTGAACGACGCCTATTATCGCAATGCGCTGTTCAACATGGTGCTCTACGTGCTGGCGGTGTTCGTCGAATATGTCATCGCCTTCGGCCTGGCGCTGCTGCTCAACGCGCAGATCCGGGCACGAAAATTCTTCCGCGTCGTGTTTCTCATGCCGCTGATGCTGTCGCCGGTGGCGGTGTCGTGGATGATCGGCAAGTCGCTGATGGAATACCGCTTCGGGCCCGCCGCGACGCTGGCGCGCCATCTCGGTTGGGAAAACCCGGCCTTCTTCTCCAACCCGATCACCGCCCGCATCTCGATCATGGTGCTCGACGCGTGGACGTTCATCCCGTTCATGATGATCATGCTGCTCGCCGGCCTGCAGGCGATGTCGCGCGAGGTGCTCGAGGCAGCGCGTGTCGATGGCGCCACTGCCTGGCAGACCTTCTGGCAGGTCACCTTCCCGCTGATGCTGCCGGTGTCGGTGACAGCGGTCATCCTGCGCATCATCTTCAAGCTGAAGCTCGCCGATATCATCATCACCGTCACCTCCGGCGGGCCGGGCGGCGCGACCGATTCGGTGTCCAGTTTCATCTACCGCGAATATCGCGACCGCTCGAACGTCGGCTACGGCACGATGCTGGCGATGGCCTATTTGATCATCATCATCGTGTTCGTGACCTGGCTGCTGAAATTCGCCAGCCGCTTCGTGCGCAACGTCAACTGATCGGGCCGGCGAGATGAGCGTTCAAACCACCGACTATGCCGCCTCCGAAATCCGCTCGCCGGCGAGCTTCGTCGCCAACCGCGTCTTCATCTACGGCGCCCTCATCTTCTGGGCTTTCATCTGCCTGTTCCCGATCTATTGGACGATAACCACCTCGTTCAAGACCGCGGTCGACGTCACCCAGGGCCATCTGATCCCGTTCGTCGACTTCCGGCCCGACTGGAAGGGCTGGCGTTCGCTCGGCCTGTCGCCGGACTCGATCTTTCGGACGTCGACGGTCCGCGACGAATTCATCAAGCGTTTCATGAATTCGGTCATCACCTCGGTCGGCGCGTCGAGCCTCGCCATCGTCATCGGCAGCCTCGCCGCCTACGGGCTGACCCGCTATCGTTACAAGTTCGCCTGGTTCAGGAACGAGGATATTTCCTTCTTCTTCCTGTCGCAGCTGATCCTGCCGCCGGTGGTTTTGGCCCTGCCCTTCCTCGTGCTTTACCGGGAGGTCGGCCTGCTCGACACGCGCGTCGGGCTGATCCTGCTCTACACGCTGATGGTGCTACCGATCGTCATCTGGATCATGCGCGACCAGTTCAACTCCATCCCGGTGGAGTTGGAGGAGGCAGCACTCGTCGACGGCCTGTCGATCTGGGGCGCCTTCTTGCGCATCGTCATGCCAATCGCGCTGCCGGGCATGGTCGCCGCCTTCATCCTGGCGATGGTGCTGTGCTGGAACGAGTATTTCTTCGCTGCGCTTTTGACCTCGACCGACGCAAAGACCATCCCTGTCATGGTGGCGAGCCAGACCGGCTCACAAGGCATCAACTGGTGGTCGATGGCAGCGCTTGCCACCGCCGCCATCACACCGCTCGCCGTCATCGGCATCGCGCTCGAGCGTTACCTGATCATGGGCATGACAGCGGGCGCGGTGAAATAACTGCGCCGGCTCTCCCTTCTCCCCTTGTTGTGGGAGAAGGGAAAAGCGCGCTAACCCGAAAGTGTTGCCCGCAAATGCTCGAGGATCATGGCAACCCCTTTTTGCCCCAATTCCGCCGAGGCTTCGGGCGCACTTGCCGTGTACCAGCCGGTGTTGTCGGCGAAGCGGCCGACATCCACCGCTTCCGGGCACAGCGCCAGCATCAGTGACGTCTCGCCGGTGCCGGCATGGTCGAACGGGTACCGGCTGTGCATTGAAGCCGGCATCAGCGGATGCACCTGCACCCAGTTGAAGAAATTGCTGCCCTCGGCGTGCTCGGCATAATAGTCGGCCATCGCCGGAGAGCCCCACCAGCCTTCGCCACGTTCTTTCTCCAGGAAGCGGAAGATCGCCTGCCGGCCGGCGGCCTTGAAGGCGAGATCGGTTGGCATGCCGGCGGCAAAATTTTCGGTCTGGTGGTGAATGATGGCGTGGATGTTGCGGAAGCCGATGCGCAGCAGGCTGTAGAACAGTTCTTCCGCAAATGGCGCCAGCACATTGCCGCCGACCTGCACCGAGCCGCTGCCTTCCGGTGCTGCAACAGCATAGCTCGCCGCGCCGTAATAGAAGGGCGGCAGAATGACGATCTCGGCTTCTTTTTCGAACAGTTCCAGGCTCTTGACCACCGCCAGCGTGTCCATGCCGACGGCCATGTGCTCGCCGTGATATTCGAGCACACCCAGCGGCAACACGACCGGCCAGTTCTCGGCGATCGCCTTGCGGATCTGGTGCGGCAGCATCAATTCGTAGCGCATGACACCTACTCCATATTGGTGTGGCGGGCGCGCATCGCTTCCGGCGAGACGCCGGTCAGATCCCTGAGCTTCAGCACCATCACTTCGAAGAGGACGAACAGCGCGCCTTCGAAAACCGAGCCCATCGGCAGGACGGATGTCTTTTCCGGCCCCTGGTCGTCGGCCATGGTCTGAGCCGGGATAAGCAGTGTGAAGTCGGCCAGCTTCGCGGCAGTGCTCTCGGCTTGCGCGGTGAGCAGCAGGACTGTGGTACCGGCCTCGCGCGCGACCTGCATCAAGGTCAGCACCGTCGACGTCTCACCCGGGCCGGAACTGGCGAGGAAGACATCGCCCTCGCCCAGCGGCGGCGTGGTCATGTCGCCGACGACCGACACCGGCAGACCGAGATGGTAGAGCCGCATGGCAAAACCCTGGACCTGCAGCGCCTCGCGGCCGCAGCCATAGGTGACGATCTTTTTCGCACCGGCCAAGATGGCGCAAGCCGCGTCGATGCGGCTTTCGTCGATACGCTCCAGCACGGTGCCAAGCTCGCTCAGCGCAATCCCAAACAGGTTTTCGCCGGCAGCCGTCATGACATTTGCACCAGCTTGCCGGTGCCGGAGAACCATTTGAATATCTCAGTCACATCTGCCCCGAACAGCTTGTTTTCATTCATGCTATCACCGCGAAAATCGGTGTCCAACGACACACAGAGCTTTTGATGCGCCACAGCCGTGATAGTGTCACGGCAAATCGCAAATGAGGAAACGACGGCCTATGAAGACACGGCATTTCGACCGCATCGGCAATGGCGGCATCAATTTCACCGAGCTCGGCTTCGGCACGGCGCCGCTCGGCAATCTCTACCGCGCCGTATCCGATGAGGATGCCAATGCCACGCTGGAGGCGGCATGGCGGGTCGGCTGCCGCTACTACGACACCGCGCCGCTCTATGGGCTGGGCCTTGCCGAAACGCGGCTCAATCCGTTCCTGCGTTCGAAGAAGCGTGACGACTACGTGCTGTCCAGCAAAGTCGGGCGCATCATGCGCGCCTGCCCGCCGGAACAGCGCACCGGCATCGGCAAATTCTTCGACACCCCATCGCGCCGCGAGGTCTACGATTACAGCTATGACGGCGTCATGTGCTCCTTCGAAGCCTCGCTGGAACGGCTCGGCGTTGACCGCATCGACATCCTCTTCGTGCACGATGTCGACATCTTCACCCATGGCAGCAAGGAAGCCTCGGACCAGCGCATCCAGGAATTCATGAGCTCCGGCTATTACGGATTGCTGGCATTGCGCGACCAGGGCGTGATCAAGGCGTTCGGCGGCGGCATCAACGAGTGGCCGGTTGCCCAGACGCTGGCCGAGCGCGGCGATTTCGATCTGTTCCTGCTTGCCGGGCGTTACACGCTGCTGGAGCAGGAAGCGCTGCAGTCTTTCCTGCCGCTATGCCAGCAACGCGGCATCGGCATCGTTCTCGGCGGGCCGTACAATTCCGGCATCCTGGCAACCGGGCCGAAGCCCGGCGCCTACTACAACTATTCGGAGGCGCCGCAGGACATCATCGACCGCGTCACCCGCATTGAGGCCGTCTGCAAGCGCCACGGCGTGCGCCTGATCGAGGCGGCGCTGCAGTTCCCGCTGCTGCATCCTTCCGTCGTCTCGGTAATCCCGGGCGGCCAGCGGCCGGGCGAAGTCGAAAGCAATCGCTCGCTGCTCGACACAAAACTGCCATCGGCGCTGTGGGCCGATCTCAAGACAGAAGGCTTGATGCGCGCGGATGCGCCGACGGCATAGTGCCGCCTTTCCAACGACGCTGCGGGCACAGAAAAGAAAAACCGGACATACCGGCTTTTCTTTTCTCTGAAAGACTTAAGGAGGCGCTTAGTTGACCGCGTCCTTGAGGCCCTTGCCGGCCGAGAACTTCGGCACGGTGCGCGCCGGGATCTTCACTTCCGCACCGGTCTGCGGATTGCGGCCGGTCGACGCGGCGCGTTGTGACACGGTGAAATTTCCGAAGCCGACAAGCCGGACATCGCCGCCCTTTTTCAGTTCGCCGGTGATGACGGAAAACACCGCATCAACCGCCGACTGCGCGTCACCCTTCGAAATACTCGCGGCATCGGCGACAGCGGACACCAGTTCGTTCTTGTTCATAAAAATTCCCTTCCATGAGAAAACCGGAACACTCGACTCATCCGGCAGGAAACGGACTTTAGAAAGAAGCGCTCCGGCAACCAAGTCGAAAAGCGCCGGGAAAGTCGAAAAAAGCCCGGAAATCCGGGGTTCTTCACATGAAAAAGCCGGGCTCAAGGCCCGGCTCTCTCTTTGTGCATTGCAACTTTAGCAAGAGCTAATGCGCCAGCGATTTACCAGCTTCGTCCCCGACATCGACCACGGCCGGCGCATTGACGGGTTCGACCCACTGGATCGGTTCCGGCATGCGCACCAGCGCATGGCGCAACACTTCGCCAACCCGTGAGACCGGAATGATCTCCATGCCGCTCTTCACGTTCTCCGGAATCTCCGCCAGATCCTTGGCGTTCTCTTCCGGGATCAGCACCTTCTTGATGCCGCCGCGAAGTGCGGCAAGCAGCTTCTCCTTGAGGCCGCCGATCGGCAGCACCCTGCCGCGCAGCGTGATCTCGCCGGTCATCGCCACATCGGCCTTGACCGGGATTCCGGTCAGCACCGAGACGATCGCCGTCGCCATCGCCACGCCAGCCGACGGTCCGTCCTTGGGCGTTGCGCCTTCCGGCACGTGGACGTGGATATCGCGCTTGTCGAACAGCGGCGGCTCGACGCCGAAATCGATGGCCCGCGAGCGGACGTAGGACGCCGCCGCCGAAATCGATTCCTTCATCACGTCGCGCAGATTGCCGGTCACGGTCATGCGGCCCTTGCCGGGCATCATGACGCCTTCCACCGTCAACAGCTCGCCGCCGACTTCGGTCCAGGCGAGCCCGGTGACCACGCCGACCTGATCGTCGCTCTCGACCTGGCCGAAGCGGAAGCGCGGAACACCAAGGTAATCGGCAAGATTGTCCGCCGTGATGTTGATCGTCTTCTTCTTCGTCTTCAGGATCTCGGTCACGGCCTTGCGCCCGAGCTTCATCAGCTCGCGCTCCAGGCTCCTGACGCCCGCTTCACGGGTGTAGGTCTGGATGATGCCGCGGATCGCGTCCTCACCGACGGAGAATTCCTTCGGCTGCAACGCGTGGTCGCGGATCACCTTGGGCATCAGGTGACGTTTGGCGATCTCGATCTTCTCGTCCTCGGTGTAGCCGGCGATACGGATGATCTCCATGCGGTCCATCAAGGGCGCAGGGATGTTCAGCGTGTTCGCCGTCGTCACGAACATCACGCTCGACAGGTCGTATTCGACCTCGAGGTAGTGGTCCATGAACGTCGAGTTCTGCTCGGGATCGAGCACCTCGAGCAAAGCCGATGACGGATCGCCGCGGAAATCCTGGCCCATCTTGTCGATCTCGTCGAGCAGGAAGAGCGGGTTGGATTTCTTCGCCTTCTTCATCGACTGGATGACCTTGCCGGGCATCGAGCCGATATAGGTGCGGCGGTGACCGCGGATTTCGGCCTCGTCGCGCACGCCGCCCAGCGCCATGCGGATGAACTCACGGCCGGTCGCCTTGGCGATCGACTTGCCGAGCGAGGTCTTGCCGACGCCGGGAGGTCCGACGAGGCACAGGATCGGCCCCTTCAGCTTCTTCTGGCGGCTCTGCACGGCGAGGTATTCGACGATGCGGTCCTTGACCTTGTCGAGGCCGAAATGATCGGTATCGAGCACGTTCTGGGCAAAGGCCAGATCCTGCTTGACCTTGGAGTTCCTGCCCCACGGGATTGACAGCAGCCAGTCGAGATAGTTGCGCACGACGGTCGATTCAGCCGACATCGGCGACATTGTCCGCAGCTTCTTCAGCTCGGCTTCCGCCTTTTCGCGGGCCTCCTTGGAGAGCTTGGTCTTCTTGATGCGCGCCTCGATCTCGGCGGCCTCGTCGCGGCCGTCCTCGCCCTCTCCGAGCTCCTTCTGGATCGCCTTCATCTGCTCGTTGAGGTAGTATTCGCGCTGCGTCTTCTCCATCTGGCGCTTGACGCGCGAGCGGATACGCTTCTCCACCTGCAGCACCGAGATTTCGGCTTCCATGAAGCCCATCGCCTTTTCCAGCCGTTCCTTGACGGACAGCGTGGCGAGCATCTCCTGCTTCTCGGGGATCTTGATGGCAAGATGCGAAGCGACCGTGTCGGCGAGCTTGGAATAGTCGTCGATCTGGCTGGCGGCACCCACCACTTCGGGCGAGATCTTCTTGTTCAGCTTGACGTAGTTCTCGAAGTCGGTGACGACGGAACGGGCCAGCGCCTCGATCTCGACCTCTTCCTCCTCCGGTTCGACCAGCGCCGCAGCACGGGCTTCATGGAAGTCAGGACGGTCGGTGAACGCGACGATTTTCGCGCGCGAGGCGCCTTCGACCAGCACCTTCACGGTGCCGTCCGGCAGTTTCAGCAATTGCAGCACATTGGCGAGCGTGCCGATGTCAAAGATGGCATCGGGCTCCGGATCGTCGTCGGCGGCATTCATCTGGGTCGCAAGCAGGATCTGCTTTTCCTGACCCATCACTTCTTCCAGCGCCTTGATCGACTTTTCACGCCCGACGAAGAGCGGAACGATCATGTGCGGGAACACCACGATGTCGCGCAGTGGGAGGACTGCGAAGACGCCGTCGCTGGGAGCCTTGGATAATTTGGCCATTGTCCAACCTTTCATGTCGCGGCCGCCAATCGGCCAACCGCGAATCTCATATTAACGACCGGGGATCGTTCCGCCTACCACCGTTTGTGACGGGAGTTTTACAGCACAGAATTCGGCACCACGGCCTTCTGCCATTAGTTGGAGGCACAGGGGGTAAAGATCAAGGGTCAACACGGTCCGTCCCTCCAATCCGCAGCGATGACGCGGTGTGACAGCAAAACGGCGCCCTGCGGCGCCGTTTCAGAAAAATCCATTGCCGGCTCACGTCAGGCGCTGACGTTGCCCTTCTTTTCCTTCTGCTCGGAATAGATGTAGAGCGGCCTGGCGTTGCCTGACACCACCTCTTCCGAAATAACGACTTCGCGCACGCCTTCCAGCGCCGGCAGTTCGAACATGGTGTCGAGAAGGATCGCTTCCATGATCGAACGCAGGCCGCGCGCGCCGGTCTTGCGGTCGATGGCGCGCTTGGCGATCGCCGACAGCGCGTTCTCGTGGAAGGTCAGGTCGACATTCTCCATCTCGAACAGCCGCTGGTACTGCTTGACCAGCGCGTTCTTCGGCTCGGTCAGGATCTGGATCAGCGCCGGCTCGTCGAGGTCCTCCAGCGTCGCCAGGACAGGCAGACGGCCGACGAACTCGGGAATGAGGCCGAACTTCAAGAGATCCTCAGGCTCGACCAGGCGGAAAACATCGCCGGTGCGGCGATCCTCGGGCGAAGCAACGATGGCACCGAAACCGATCGAGGTCTTCCTGCCGCGATCCGAGATGATCTTGTCCAGGCCGGCGAAAGCGCCGCCGCAGATGAACAGGATGTTGGCGGTGTCGACCTGCAGGAATTCCTGCTGCGGATGCTTCCTGCCGCCCTGCGGCGGCACGGAGGCGACAGTGCCTTCCATGATCTTCAAAAGTGCCTGCTGCACGCCCTCGCCCGAGACGTCGCGGGTGATCGAGGGATTGTCCGACTTGCGCGAGATCTTGTCGATCTCGTCGATATAGACGATGCCGCGCTGGGCGCGCTCGACATTGTAGTCGGCCGACTGCAACAGCTTCAGGATGATGTTCTCGACATCCTCGCCGACATAGCCGGCCTCGGTCAGCGTCGTCGCGTCGGCCATGGTGAAGGGGACGTCGATGATGCGGGCCAGCGTCTGCGCCAGCAGCGTCTTGCCGCAACCGGTCGGGCCGATCAGCAAGATGTTCGACTTCGCCAGCTCGACGTCGTTGTTCTTGCCGGCATGGGCGAGGCGCTTGTAGTGGTTATGGACGGCCACCGACAGCACGCGCTTGGCGTAAGGCTGGCCGATGACGTAGTCGTCGAGAACCTTGAGGATTTCCTGTGGGGTCGGCACGCCCTCGCGCGACTTCACCATCGAGGTCTTGTTC
The DNA here is from genome assembly GCF_040320365.1 of Mesorhizobium sp. M0701. Classification (NCBI taxonomy): domain Bacteria; kingdom Pseudomonadati; phylum Pseudomonadota; class Alphaproteobacteria; order Hyphomicrobiales; family Phyllobacteriaceae; genus Mesorhizobium; species Mesorhizobium sp. M0701. Next base: position 113,142 of record NZ_JAMYPO010000013.1, on the reverse strand, counting down.
TCCTCGCGGATGATGTCCATGCACAGTTCGACGCATTCGTCGCAGATGAACACCGTCGGCCCGGCGATCAGCTTGCGCACTTCGTGCTGGCTTTTGCCGCAAAACGAGCAATAAAGCGTGTTCTTGGAATCACCGCTGTTGTTGCCGACCTTGCTCATTTTCCTGTCCTTTCATGGCCGCCCGCCGATGGTCTGGTTGAAAGGGCGCATATTCAATCTATCGCGGGAATCCGCTGCCGCCAGTGCCCCGGCTCCCGCAACGCATTCCGTACGAAACACAAATCGGAAAACGGGGCAATGATTCGAACAACCCCTACGCAAAGCTAAGCCGTCGAAAATCAACATAGCCTTAACGTAGGCAATTGCACCCGTCGAGGGAACAGCCAATTGTGGCCGAAATGCCGCAAGCCGCGCCAAAAGCGCGCGATCCCGCCACTCATTGCCACCGCGGGACCACCGCGGGCCTATAAGGCAATACCTTCGACCGGCTCACGTGACGAAATGACCTTGTCGATGAGGCCGAAATCCCTGGCCTCGTCGGCAGTCATGAAATGGTCACGGTCGAGGGTTTTTTCAATCTCATCGTAGCTCTTGCCGGTGTGCTTGACGTAGACCTCGTTGAGGCGGCGCTTCAGCTTGATGATGTCCTGGGCATGGCGCTCGATGTCGGAAGCCTGGCCCTGGAAGCCGCCGGAAGGCTGGTGGACCATGATGCGGGCGTTCGGCGTGGCAAAGCGCATGTCCTTGTGGCCCGCCGTCAAGAGCAGCGAGCCCATCGAGGCGGCCTGACCGATGCAGAGCGTCGACACCGCAGGCTTGATGAACTGCATGGTGTCGTAGATTGCCATGCCGGAGGTGACGACGCCGCCGGGCGAGTTGATATAGAGGTTGATTTCCTTCTTCGGATTCTCCGCCTCGAGGAACAGCAGCTGCGCGCAGACAAGCGTCGCCATGCCATCCTCGACCGGGCCGGTGATGAAAATGATGCGCTCCTTGAGGAGCCGCGAGAAAATGTCGTAGGCCCGCTCGCCGCGATTGGTCTGTTCGACCACCATCGGAACGAGGTTCATGTAGGTTTCGACGGGGTTCTTCATGGACTATCCCTTTTTGAGGATGGGATTCCGGCGCCGGAGATTTGCAATCGGGCAGAATCGGTTCTGGATCGTTATTGTGTAAATAGGATGCCGGCTCACCCTAGCGCAAGGCCGCCTCTACTAGCCATCCGGTTAAGTCGAATCAAGGTTTCCAAACCAGTTTCGCCTGTCGCCGTGCCTGTAGCCCCTCTCCTGCCGTGGGAAGGGGCGCTCATGCTTGGCCGTTGTTTAGCAGTTTCTTAACCCCATCGCTTAACGAAAAGTGGTGAAACCGCTTTTTCCGGCCACGGCTTACCCTACAATTCAACGTTGAACTCGCTTCACTCAGTTCAAACAGGGGAGTGCTATGATCAAGAAAGTTGCTTCCTTGGCCCTTACCGGCATCAGCGTTCTCGGCATGGCGTCCGAAACGGCTGCCGGCGGACACGCGGTCGAATGCTACGAGCAGGTCAATCGGCCGGCCGTCTACGACACCGTCTACGAGGATGTGCTCGTCAGCCCAGCCGGCCAGCAGGTGCAGTATGAAGCGCCGATCTACGGGACGCGCGAGCGCGTGGTGCAGATCGCGCCGGCGCGCGTCAGCTACGAGATCGTGCCCGCCATCACCCGCACCATCTACCGCACCGTGAGGGTCGATGACGGCGGCTATTCCTGGGAATGGCGCATCATTCATGGCCGCAAGGTGCTGTGCAAGGTCAGGCACAGGGCGCGCTATGAACGCGTGGCCGAAATCGTCGTGGTTGAGCCGGAACGCCGGCGGCGCGTTGTCCTCCCCGCCGAGTACGAGGGCGTCGCCGAAGAGGTTCTCGTGCGGCCGGAGCAACGGCGCATCATCGACATTCCTGCGTCTTATCAGACAGTAGCTCGCCGCGTGGTGGTCAGGGAGGGCTCATCCAGCTGGCGGCGCGTGCATATTCCGAGGCATTGCCGATACTAGGCGCTCAGGCGCCCTCCGCCCTGAGCCATATCTTCAGGCCGTCGACATCGCCATTGCCGACGCAGGCCGCAACACGCCGGCCGACCGCCGCGCCGAACTTGTAGCCGTGGCCGGAGCAGGCCGAGACGACCAGGCATCTGCCTTTCCGGTGGGCCAGAAATTTCTCGTCGGCGGTGAAGGTGTAGGCGCAGGTGACCACTTCGGTGACCTTGTATTCCTCGATACGAGCGATCGGCGGCGAAAACAGGTTGCGGATCGCCTCACCCTCGCCCGGCACCGGCTGACGGTTCCAGTCGGCATCGCTGGTCGGCACCCTGTGCAGGCCCGAGCCGAATTTCATGCCGGCCCCGCCCGAGGGCGGGATGGCGTAGCCGTCGACAGTGCCGCCGATGTTGAGGACGACCGGTGCTTCCTGCCAGACCGCTTTCAGGTCCGTCGGCGGTTCGACATAGGCGAGCGCGGTGCGCCAGGTTTTCAGCTCGCCATCCAGCTCCGGGAACAGTTTTAGCACCCAGGCGCCGGCAGCGACGACGATCCGGTCGGCCTGCATCGTTTCGCCGCCCGCCAGCACGACATGCCCGGCCTCGGCGTCGATCTCGACCACCTTGCTGTTTTCGTAGACATTGGCGCCGTTCGCGCGCAGCCACCTGGCGAGGCCGGCAGCGATCTTGCGGCAGTGCAGCGCGCCGCCGTCCGGCGAAAAATACGCATAGCGGAATGAACCAGGTTCTAGGAACGGCCAGCGTTCGACCGCGGCATCCGGCTCGAACAATTCGAACGGGTAGTTCCCGGCTTCCATGCCTTCGCGGTATTCCTCGGCCTCATCGCCCGGCTGGCGCGAAATGCAGATGAAGCCGCGCGGATCGAGATGGCTTTCACCGAGATCGTCCCACATCTCATCCCAGGCTTCATACGCTTCGGTGATCAGCCGGCCATAGCCCGTTCCGGCCCGGTAGGCGCGGCGGATGATGCGATGATGGTCGCCGGAGGCGGCGAGCGGATTGGGGATTGGTCCCTGCTCGACGATCGAGACGAGGTGACCGGCCTTGGCCAGCGACCACGCCGTCGAAAGCCCGGCAATGCCCGCACCGACCACGATCACATTCATGAAACCGTCCTTCCGCAACCGCTTCGGCGGCTCACCTCACGGGAGGGCCAACATACGGTCTGGCACCAGACTGGCAAGCCGCGCTAATGATCTGGCATGACCGAATTGAAGCCGCCCTATCTTGCCTTTGATCCAGCCTCCCGCCGCCTGCGGCTCGATCCGCACGAACCGGCTTTTTTCCAGAACCCTTACGAAGCCTATGCCTTCCTGCATGGCGCATTGAACGCCTTCTTCTGGGAGGAGTTTGGTTTCTGGTGCTTTGGCGGCTTCGACGACGTCAACCGGCTGCTGCGCGATCGCCGCTTCGGCCGGCAGAACCCGGCCGGCATTCCGGACAGCCGAGGCATCGGTCAGGACCGCACGCACCTCAGCGCGTTCGACGGCATCGAGGCCAATTCGATGCTGGAGCTGGAGCCGCCTGTCCACACACGGCTCAGGACGCTGGTCAACCGCGCCTTCGTCTCGCGCCAGGTCGAGCGGCTCAGGCCACGTGTCGAGGCGCTGGCCAACGAGCTGATCGACCGTTTCGAACCAGGGGAAGTCGACCTGCTGACGGCCTTCGCCGCTCCCTTGCCGATCACCATCATTGCCGAGATGCTAGGCGTGCCGGTCGACATGGGGCCGCAGCTGCTCGACTGGTCGCATCGGATGGTCGCCATGTACATGCATGGCCGCACCCGCGAGACGGAGGACACGGCCAATCGCGCCGCGCGCGACTTTTCGAATTTTTTGCGCGGCTACGTCGCCGAGCGGCGAAAGAGGCCGGGCGAGGATCTTCTGTCGCTGCTGATTGCGGCACAGGAGGACGGCCAGAAACTGTCGGAGGACGAGCTGGTATCCTCGGCCATCCTTTTGCTCAATGCCGGCCATGAAGCAACTGTCCACCAGACCGGCAATGCGGTGCGCTCGATCCTTGCGCAAGGCGGCGACCCGCGCCGCTTCTTCGCCTCACCGGAAGCAACAGCCGCGACGGTCGAAGAGTGCCTGCGCTTCGACGCGCCGCTGCACATGTTCACGCGCTACGCCTATCAGGAGGTCGAGGCCGGGCCGGGGATCATCGTCCAGCCGGGCGAGACGATCGGGCTGTTGCTCGGCATGGCCAATCGCGACCCTACTGCGTTTGCCGAGCCCCTCGCCTTCAGGCCGGACCGTGCCGACCAGAAGAACGTATCGTTCGGCGCCGGCATCCATTTCTGCATCGGCGCGCCGCTCGCCCGGCTCGAACTGCAGGTGTCGCTGAAAACCTTGTTCGAACGCCTGCCGCGGCTCCAAATGGCCGAACAGCCGCGCTTCCGTGACACGTATCATTTCCACGGGCTGGAAACGCTTGCCATCAGAATCTGAGGACGGCTTCCGACGACAGGCTTCGAAAGCCGGCTCCGGCGAATTCCGGTCAAATAGGTAACATCTCAAGGTCGCGAGTGCCAAATAATCGCCGATCGAACGATGAAGCTACCGGAAGCAAGACCTCACACTAACAATCCCGGATGCCTACAGAAATTCGGTCATGAAGCTTGAAGAGAGACGGGATTTGAATCTTTTTGCGTCGTCTCGCGGACGATGTCGAGGAAGGCCTTCAGCACCGGCGAGGGTTGTTCATGCCGGTAGATGATTGAAGTGTCGATGGACAAGGTTCGTCCCTGGATGGGGCGATAAACGACGCCGTGCCGGCGCAAATTTTGCAGACAAGCGGGCAGCAACGAGACGCCCAGCCCGACGGATACAAGTCCGATGATTGTCTGCTTGGGCGTTGCTTCTCGAACGATCCTCGGGCTGAACCCGGATGAACGGCACAGCCCGACGATCTCGTCATAGAGGGATGGATTGATGCTGCGCGGGAACTGAATCAACGCTTCGGAGGCCAGGTCGGCCAGCGCGACCTCTGCTTCCGAGGCCAGCCGATGCGTTTCCGGCAAGGCCACGATCAGGGGTTCGACCAGTATGCTTTCGACCCTCAATGCCTCGTGAACGACGGGAGGATGGACAAAACCGATATCGAGCTGGCGTTCGGCCACTGCCCTGACTTGATTGGGAATGCGCAGGTCGGTCAGGCTCAACTCGACCTCGGGATAGCGCTTGGCGAAGCGTTGGACGACAGAAGGCACCACACTGTAGATAGCCGCGTCGATGAATCCGACAGCAAGATGGCCGGTTTCGCCACGATCGGCTTTGCGAGCAAGCTCCACCGCCTGCTCTGTCTGGTGAAGCACGGCCCTAACCTCATCAAGGAACACACGCCCCGCCGCAGTCAGTTCGACCTTGCGCTTGGTGCGCTCCAGCAAGCGCACACCCATCGCCTGTTCCAGTTGCTGGATCTGCTTTGTCAGGGGCGGCTGTGAGATATGCAAGCGCGCTGCCGCGCGCCCGAAATGCAGCTCTTCGGCGACGGCCATGAAGGACTGCATCAGCTTGTGGTTCATCTTCAGCCTTTAATTTCCCAAATAGAATTACCCATGGCTCAAACGATATTGGACGGAAAGTATCGGAATCTGCAAAATCCGGAAAGCTGCAAAATCCGGGAGACGCGCTTTGAAAAATTCCGAGATTTCACGCCGCCAGATGCTGAAAGTGCCGCTCATCGGCGCGACGATCGCCGCGACATCTCAATCCGGTCTTGTCTGCGAGGCCCTTGCCCAACCCGTTCCAGCTTCGTCGCCAGCGCCCCCTGGCGCTTTCGCCCACAATGTCGAAGCAGTGGGTTATACCGATCTCGATCATCGCCCAGCCTTCAAAATGGCGATCAGGCAGGTTGGCGAACGTTGGTATCTCTACACTGGGCACTTCTGGCACTCCGGCTGGAGCATCGTGGACGTGACCGACCCGGCCAAGCCCGAGACGGTCAAGTTCGTGCCCTATCTCGGCACGAATACTTGGACTCTACAAATAGATTTGTCCGGCGACACGATGGTGACCGCCCTCGAAAAGCCCTTTGCTAATTTCGGCGGTGACCCCGACGCACCGTTCGGCGAAGGCGTTCTGATCTGGGATATCGCGGATCCCATCAATCCGAAACAACTCAGTCATTACCGCACCGGCGGAAACGGCACGCATCGCAACCTCTATCCCGGTGGACGTTATGTCCACCTTGCCGCCGGCATGCCGGGTTACAGGGGCAACATCTACGTCATCCTCGATATTTCGGATCGCTCGAATCCGCGCGAAGCCGGACGCTGGTGGGTGCCGGGCCAGCACGAGGCCGGCGGCGAGAGCTTTGCGGCTGCGAAGCCCGCCGCCGACCAGGAGACCGCCGATCGCTACCGGTTGCGACTGAAGCCCCAATGCATGTGCGGCGCCTTCTGCGCCAGCACGGGCGAGGATGTCTCGCTGCACGGCCCGCCTTATGTCACCGGCGATCTTGTCTATTTGCCTTATGGTGCGGCGGGAATCGTTGTGCTCGATATTAGCGACGTCTCCCAGCCGAGGCAGGTCGGCGGCCTGAGCTTCAGCCCTCCGTTTCATTCGCGCTTCGGTGTGCATAGCGTGCTGCCGATTCCAGAGCGCGGCATTGCCTTCGCCAATTCGGAGAACGTCACCTATGGACTTGGTCCGATGCATCACGCTTCGATCGTCGATATTTCCGATTCCAGTGAACCCTTCCTGCTGTCGCTGTTGCCCGAACCAGTGCCACCCGAAGGCGCTCCCTATTCGGATTTCACAACTCGTGGCGGCTGGCGCGGGCCGCACAACATCAACCACCACCAGCATCATCCCGATGTCCAGAAACAAGGCGATCTGTTCTATATCGCGCACTTCAACGCTGGGCTCAGGGTCTATGACGTCTCGAATACTCGGCTTCCGCGCGAGGTCGGCTACTTCATCCCGCCGGAGCCAGTCCGACGCTACGGCCCTATGCCGGAAGACAAGCTGGTTGTTCAGACCGAGGACGTGGTCGTGGACCGGCGCGGCTTCATTTACATAACTGACAAGAACCAGGGGCTCTGGATTCTCCGCTACACCGGCCCGCGGCCGGAAACGGATCGAACGTGACGGTCACATTCACCCTGAATGAAGCCTTAGTCGGAGCGCGGAAGCGGAGGCAGTCATGATTTGCTGGGAAAGTTTCATGGCACCGCGACATGATGAGCCGATACGGATTTTCCGACACGGACATCGATTCCCTTTTGTAAAGTCCGGCGCGATGCGAGATCAAAGCTTGATCACATACTCCTTGCGAGTCGTTTCAAGCACTTCCCAGCTCCCCTTGAAACCCGGCCTCAGCACGAAACTATCGCCGGCTTTGACGGTGCGCGCATCGCCGCCGTCTTCGGCGATCACCGAAACCCCTGACAGGATGTGGCAGAACTCCCACTCATCATATTCGATGCGCCATTTGCCCGGCGTTGCTTCCCAGATGCCGGCATAAAGGCCACCCGCCTGTTCCTCGACATTCCAGGTGCGGAATTTCGGTTCGCCTGAAATCAGGCGATCCGGCGCCGGTGCGCCATGCTCGGCTTCGACGGTGTCGACGCCGACGGAAAGAAACTTCGGCGTGGTCATGGCGATCAAACCTTGGCGAGAGCCTGTTCCAGATCGGCGACGATGTCGTTGACGTCCTCGATGCCGACCGAAAGCCTGACCGTGTCCGGCCCTGCCCCGGCGTTGATCTTCTGCTCGTCGGAAAGCTGGCGATGCGTGGTCGATGCCGGGTGGATGACCAGCGACTTGGTGTCGCCGACATTGGCCAGGTGCGAGAACAGCTCGAGCGCCTCGACGAACTTGATGCCCGCGGCATAGCCGCCCTTCAGCCCGAAAGTGAACACCGCGCCGGCGCCAAGCGGCGAGTACTTCTTCTGCAGCGCATTGTTCTTGTCGCTGGGCAGGCCGGGATAGGACACCCAGGCGACCTTGGGATGGTTGGAAAGCCATCCGGCGACCGCCGCCGCATTGTCGCAGTGGCGCTGCATCCTGAGCGGCAAGGTTTCCAGACCGGTCAGGATAAGGAATGCGTTGAACGGCGAAATCGCCGCGCCGATGTCGCGCAGGCCGAGCACGCGAGCAGCGATGGCGAAGGCGAAATTGCCGAAGGTCTCGTGCAGGACGAGGCCGCCATATTCGGGGCGCGGCTCCGACAGCATCGGATATTTGCCCGACTTCGACCAGTCGAAGGTGCCGCCGTCGACAATGGCGCCGCCGATCGAGTTGCCGTGGCCGCCGATGAACTTGGTCAGCGAATGCACGACGATGTCGGCGCCATGCTCGATCGGCCGCAGCAGATAGGGCGAGGCCAGCGTGTTGTCGACGATCAGCGGCAGGCCGTGCTTGCGGGCAATGTCGCCGATCTTCTCGATATCGACGAAGACGCCGCCCGGATTGGCCAGGCTCTCGATGAAGATTGCCTTGGTCCTGTCGTCGATCTGGCTCTCGAAGGTCGAGATGTCACTGGTGTCGGCCCAGCGCACCTGCCAGCCGAAATTCTTGAAGGCGTGGCCGAACTGGTTGATCGAGCCGCCGTAAAGCTTTGTCGCTGAAACGAAATTGTCGCCCGGCTGCATGAGATTGTGGAAGACCAGCACCTGCGCGGCATGGCCGGAGGCGACCGCAAGGCCTGCCGTGCCGCCTTCGAGTGCCGCGATGCGCTCTTCCAGCACCGCCTGGGTCGGGTTCATGATGCGGGTGTAGATGTTGCCGAACGCCTTCAGCCCGAACAGCGAGGCGGCATGGTCGGCATCGTCGAAGACGAAGGAGGTGGTCTGGTAGATCGGCGTCGCTCGCGCGCCGGTCGCCGGATCCGGCTTGGCGCCGGCATGGACGGCGAGCGTGTTGAAACCGGGCGTGCGGGCCATCGAAAAAAACCTCCCTGAATGGTGAATGGTGAATGGTGAATGGTGAATGGTGAATGGCAAAGTCGGCCAGCCCTACCCTGATTGCAAGCGGCTCATATGCCGCCTTGCCGGCCTTCCAGAAAAATCCTTCTATTCACCATTCACTATCCATTACCTACTTCTGGCGAACGCCGAAACTCTGGAACCCCGGCCGCATCAGCGGCTTCTTCGACGACAGCACGCCTGAATTGACGCCGGTCCAGCCGATCTCGCCGGACAGCTTGCCATATTCGATCTTGGGGCAACGGTTCATCACCACCTTGATGCCGGCGGCTTCGGCGCGTGCGGCCGCCTCGTCATGGCGTATGCCAAGCTGCATCCAGATGACCTTCGGCAGCGGATCGAGCCGCAACACCTCGTCGACAATGCCCGGCACGGCAGCGGAAGCGCGAAACACGTCGACCATATCGACAGGTCCTGGAACGTCGGCGAGTCTGGCATAGGTCATCTGGCCCAGAATCGCCTTGCCAGCCTGGCCGGGATTGATCGGGAACACCGAGAACCCTTTGCCGAGCAGATATTTCAGCACGAAATAGCTCGGCCGCACGTCATTGGCCGATGCGCCGACCATGGCGATGGTCTTCACCGAATTGAGGATGCCGGCGATATAGGCGTTGTCGTAGGCGTCGTGGTTCATGCCTCGTCATACAGCGCTTCGGAGTGAGGTGCCAACAGCCGAGCAAGTGGCTTGCAATGGGCCAGGGAGAACGTCGTCAGCCCGGCAGCGAAATCGATCCGTCTTCCGCGATCGGAAAAGCCGGATTGTGCGCGACTTCCCAGACATGCCCGTCCGCATCGGCGAAATAGCCGTACCAGCCGCCCCAGAAGGCGCGCCCGGCCGGCTTGACGATCTTGCCGCCGGCCTTCTCAGCCGCCGCAAGCACTTCGTCGACCTCGGCGTCAGAGCGGGTGTTGTAGGCGAGGTAAACGGCCGACGGCGCCTTCGAGAAGCTGACGCCCGAATCCTCTTCTGCGCTTGGGCGCGGAAACAAGCCAAGAATAGCGCCGCCCATCTGGAAGAAGGCAACGCCGTCGGTGATCCCGGCATGGCGGGTCAGGCCCATCGCCTCATAGAAGCGGGTCGCACGGTCGAGATCGTCGGTGGCGATGGTGATGATGGAGATGCGCGGTTCCATATCCGCCTCCTATTCCTCCGGCCATTCCGGCCTGCGCTTTCCGATGAAGGCGCCAATGCCCTCTTCCGCATCGCGCGCCAGCATGTTCTCGACCATGACGCGCCCGGTGTAATCATAGGCCTCGGCCAGCCCCATTTCTGCCTGTTCGTAGAAGGCTTCCTTGCCGATCTTGACGACCAGGGAGGATTTGGACGCAATGGTTTGCGCGTATTTGGTGACAATCTGATTCAGATATTCGCGCGGCACGACGCGGTTGACCAAGCCGAATTCCTTGGCGGTTGCCGCATCGATCGTCTCGCCGGTCAAAAGCATCTCCATGGCGTGCTTGCGCGAGACGTTGCGCGACAGCGCCACCATCGGCGTCGAGCAGAACAGTCCGATATTGACGCCAGGCGTGCAGAAGGTCGCCTCGTGCGAGGCGATGGCGAGATCGCAGCTGGCGACCAGCTGCAATCCGGCCGCCGTCGCCAGGCCGTCGACTTCGGCGATCACCGGCTTAGGATGGCGAACGATCGCCTGCATCAGCGCGGCGCAGGCGGAAAAGGTCTTTTCGAAAAAGGCCCTGCCGCGATCGGCATCGGCGCGGTGCGTGCTCAACTCCTTGAGGTCGTGCCCGGCGCAGAACACTTTGCCGGCCGCCCCAAGAATGATGACGCGGACGGATTTGTCGGCCTTGGCGCGGTCGAGTTCCGCCATCAGCGCCGCCATCACTGCAAGCGAAAGAGCGTTGGCCGGCGGATTGGCGAGCGTCAGGCGCAGCACGCCGTTGTCCAGCCTGGAGACGACCGGCCCTTCGGCAACGGCAGGTTTGATGGCAACGATTTCGGCCATGGGGTCATTCCTCCGCGATTCCGGATCGGTGATCGACTAATCTAGTATGCCGGTCTCGCTTCGTCCAACACCCCGCTTCTGCCATAATGAATGGCTGTTGCCAGAAACGGCACGCTACGCTCATACAGGCAGGCGCAAACGAGGGACCGACATGCCTGCCCAAAGCAACCTCAAGCCGGTGCTGACGGCTGCTGATGTCAACGCGCTGATGGCGACCGTTTTCCCGCAACTCAACGACCAGTTCACCTTCTATGAGGCGTTGGAGGTGTTTCCAGGCGGCTGTATCGTGCGGCTCAACGCCGACGAGCGCCATTTGCGTCCCGGCGGCACCGTGTCGGGTTCAGCGCTGTTCACGCTGGCCGACATAGGCGGCTATGTCTGCGTGCTCTCGCATGCCGGACCGGATGCACTTTCGGTCACCACCAGTCTCAACATCAATTTCGTCCGCAAGGCCGAGAGTGGTCCTATCGACGGCCATTGCCGCATCCTCAAGCTCGGCAAGAGCCTGATGGTGTTCGATATCGACATCGTCGCCGGCCCGGAGGGACACACGGTAGCGCACGCAACGGGCACCTATTCGATCCCGCCAAAGCGAGCGCCGGCCTGATGCTTTCGATTGAATTTTTCCTTGATGTGTATATATGTGCGCATGGGTGATCTTTGCTGGAGCGTGACAGCCGCAAAATCGTGAAGCGTCTCAAGGACGACGGTTTCGAGCTGGTTTCCATACGCGGCTCACATCACAAGTTCCGAAAGGGCGAGATCGTGTTGATCGTTCCGCATCCGGAGAAGGATCTACCAACCGGTACAGCTCGCGCCATCGCCAAGCAAGCGGGCTGGATATAGGCGACCTGAAGCGGCTTGGAGGCTGAGATGAAGAACTATTTCGCGTTGGTCGATAAAGATCCCGACAGCGCGTTCGGCATTCGCTTTCCCGACATTCCCGGCTGCTTTTCAGCCGCGGACGAGGCGGAAGACATCGTACCGAATGCAGTCGAAGCATTGCAACTGTGGGCGGAGGATATGCCTGTTCCCGAACCGTCCAGCCACGAGGCGATCATCGCGCTTGCGGATATACGCAAAGCACTTGCTGAAGGAGGCTATCTGGTCTCGGTACCACTCATCGACAATGACAGCGCCGTCGTGAGGGCGAATGTGACTTTCGAGCGTGGCGTTTTGCGGGCGATCGACGCCGCAGCGCGCGACCGAGGCATAACGCGATCGGCATTCCTCTCCAGCGCAGCTCGCAAGGAAATCGAGGCAAAGCACTGAGACTTGCCCGACATAGAGCCAAAATCGCGATGTGGTAAAATCATACCTTTAACACAAGTCCTTGTTTTCATTTGGCTTTATCTTCTGGCAAGTGTTTCATGCGCCTTGACGCGGTCGAACCCCTCCCCTATAAGCCGTGACGAAGCAGCGGCCCGCAAAGGCCGCCGTTTTGTTATTGGCGGCGGGCAAGCGCCTTTCGCCAATCCAAGCAACAAGAAACGCCTTCTTTTGAAGGTCCGAACCGAAAGCAACAATCCATGGCAACCTTTTCGCAGAAGCCTGCGGATGTGGTGAAGAAGTGGGTGCTGATCGACGCCGAGGGTCTCGTCGTCGGCCGTCTCGCCACTGTCATCGCCAATCATCTTCGCGGCAAGCACAAGCCCACCTTCACCCCGCACGTCGACGACGGCGACAACGTCATCGTCATCAATGCCGACAAGGTGGTGTTCACCGGCAAGAAGTTCACCGACAAGGTCTATTACTGGCACACCGGCCACCCCGGCGGCGTCAAGGAGCGCACCGCGCGCCAGCTACTCGAGGGTCGTTTCCCCGAGCGTGTCGTCGAGAAGGCCGTCGAACGCATGATCCCGCGTGGCCCGCTCGGCCGTCGCCAGATGAAGAACCTCCGCGTCTATGCAGGCACGGAACATCCGCATGTCGCCCAGCAGCCCGTCGTCCTCGACGTGGCCAAGCTGAACGCCAAGAACAAGAAGGTTTCGTAAGATGGCTGAGCTTTCCTCGCTCGCAGAACTCGGAGCTGCCACCGGCAATACCAACACCCAGCCGGCCGCACCCGTCCACGTCCAGAAACTCGATAAGTCGGGCCGCGCCTACGCCACCGGCAAGCGCAAGAACGCCATCGCCCGCGTCTGGGTGAAGCCCGGCTCCGGCAAGATCGTCGTCAACGACAAGGTGTTCGCCGAATATTTCGCGCGTCCGGTGCTGCAGATGATCCTCAACCAGCCGATCATCGCCGCCAATCGCGCCGGCCAGTACGACATCGTTGCCACCGTCATCGGCGGCGGCCTTTCCGGCCAGGCCGGTGCCGTGCGCCACGGCATCTCCAAGGCGCTGACCTATTACGAGCCGGCGCTGCGCGCCGTGCTCAAGAAGGGTGGCTTCCTGACCCGCGACAGCCGCGTCGTCGAGCGCAAGAAGTACGGCAAGGCGAAGGCCCGCCGCTCCTTCCAGTTCTCGAAGCGTTAAACAAAGACCGGTTTTCTATCGATTTTTTCAGAGGGGCTGCGTATTCGCAGCCCCCTTTTCTTTGTCGACATAGCAATCCCGCATCTTCAGGTGACCCTACGTAATATTAGTAGTATCTTAATTACAGGCGCGTTCCAGATCCCAGGGCAGCAGCCAACTCCACAGAGCGGGAGCTGTGCACGTTGCGACGCGCCGGTAACCCGACGCTCGCGAAGGAGGAGGCAATGCGCATCCATTCCAGCAGTGTGTTTCTGGCAGCTGTCGCCGCCACTTGGGCATTCGCCGCGCCTGCGGCCGACAAAAGCGACGAGCAGCTGATCGAGAATGCGATCACAGCGGCACCGGAGGCTGTCGGCAAAAACGCCGCCGTCGTGAATTGGGAGATGAAGACGTTGAGGAAGGGCACCAACGGATTCACTTGCATCCCGGACGACCCGAGCACTCCCGCCGACGACCCAATGTGCACGGATGAGAACGGGATGGCGTGGATGCACGCGATCATGTCCAAGAAGGAGCCGCCTGCAGGGAAAGTTGCTTTCGCCTACATGCTAAAAGGAGGCGATGCGGCCAGCAATACCGACCCCTTTGCAACCAAGCCGCCGGAGGGGGCCGAATGGCTGCATGATGGTCCGCACGTGATGGTCATGAACGCACCAGACATGATGGCCTTGTATCCCCACGAGCCGAACCCCACACAGCCATACGTCATGTTCCCCGACACGCCCTACGCGCACCTGATGATTCCAGTCAAATAGATCAAGCAAGAGCTGCCGCGAAGCGTAGTGGCGGGTCACCTGAGGGAAGCGAGCCGCGCTTATTTTCGGGCGCGGCTCTCCCGGGTGTCAGGGCTGGCCGGCGGACGCCTTGATGAAGTCAATGAACGCCCGCAACGGTGCCGGCACGAGGCGCCGGCCGGGATAGTAAAGGAACGGCCCGGAGAAGCTCTGCCACCAGGGTTCGAGCAGCGGTTCGAGCGCCCCGCTCTCGAAGTGAGGGCGTAGCCAATCCTCGAACAGGCTGATGATGCCGGTGCCGGCGATGGCTGCATCGACTTTGAGGTCAGTCGCCCCGCCCAGGGTCACGACAAGCGGCCCCGTCGGGTCGACCCGCACCACCTCGCCGTCGCGCTCGAATTCCCACGGCGGCATCGCACGGCTGGCAAAGCGGCCGCGCAGGCAGGCGTGGCCGAGCAGGTCGCTCGGGTGTTGCGGCCGGCCATGACGATCCAGGTAGGCCGGGCTGGCGGCGGTGGCGAAGCGCTGCACGCGCGGTCCGATCGGCACAGCGATCATGTCCTGCTCCAGCCGCTCCTCATAGCGAATGCCGGCGTCGCACCCCGCCGCCAGCACATCGACGAAGCTCTCCTCCGAGATCACCTCCAACCGGATGCCTGGATAGGCGGCGAGAAAAGGCGGAACGATGCTGGGCAGTACCAGCCGCGCCGCGCTGACCGGCACATTGAGGCGCAACGTACCTGCCGGCCTGTCGCGAAAGCCGTTCACTACGTCGAGGGCCGACTCCACCTCGGTCAAGGCAGGACCGAGCCGCGCCAGCAGGCCTTCGCCGGCTTCCGTCAGGACAACGCTGCGGGTCGTCCGGTTGAGCAGCCTGACACCGAGCTGCGTCTCCAGGCGCCGCACCGCCTCGCTCAAGCCGGACGCACTGCCGCCGCTGGCGCGTGCCGCATCGCGAAAGCCTTTGGCGCGCGCTACGGCCACGAAGGCGTTCAGATCCCCGAGATCAATCTGCATTGTTCGTCATTCCGCACAGCCCGTGCGAATTGTACCCAATTATCATGAGATCGGACAGCGTCTATCTCTGCACCATCCCTGAAGGAGAAAGACCATGTCCAGCGTCGACCAGTCCGGCACATTCATCCTCGGCGACCGCAAGGTGAGACGGCTCGGCTACGGCGCCATGCAGCTCGCAGGGCCAGGCGTCTTCGGCCCACCAAAGGACCACGACGCGGCATTGGCCGTACTGCGCGAAGCCGTTGCACAAGGCGTCAACCACATCGACACCAGCGACTTCTATGGCCCGCACGTGACCAACCTGTTGATCCGCGAAGCGCTCGCACCCTATCCCGACGACCTCGTTATGGTCACCAAGATCGGTGCCCGACGCGGCACGGATGGCTCATGGCTGCCGGCCTTCTCGGCAGAAGAGCTGACACAGGCGGTGCACGACAATCTGCACAATCTCGGACTCGAGGTGCTGGAGGTGGTCAACCTTCGGGTCATGTTCGACGCGCATGGCCCCGCCGAAGGGTCGATCGAGGCGCCGCTTGCGACGCTTGCCGAGCTCCAGCGACAGGGCCTTGTGCGCCACATCGGGCTGAGCAACGTCACCGCCGCACAGATCGCCGAAGGCCGCAGGATGTGCAGGATCGTCTGCGTGCAGAACCAGTACAATCTGGCGCATCGGGGCGATGATGCCTTGATCAACGATCTCGCCCGCGACGGCACTGCCTATGTGCCGTTCTTCCCGCTTGGCGGCTTCAACCCGTTGCAGTCGTCGACCTTGTCCAAGGTCGCGGCACGCCTCGGCGCCACGCCCATGCAGGTCGCGCTCGCCTGGCTGCTTCGCCGCGCGCCCAACATTCTTCTGATTCCCGGCACGTCTTCCGTCGCGCATCTGCGGGAGAACCTCGCCGCTGGCGACCTCGAACTGTCGGACGATGTCATCAAGGAGCTGGATGGTGTGGCAATGGCGGCCTGCGGGTAGATTACCGAAGGCAGTGATGAGCCAATCTCCCCCAAGTGGGTTCCCTCGCGGGGGAGATTGCCGGCAGGACAGCGAAGGCGCGCGACCTTGCAGGCGGGACATCCGAGGCGCTGAAGGATCGTCGCATTTTTCTGCCACTACGCCACATTTTGTTCTTGCTTTGTGCCGGCAGCTATGCTACTAATCTGGATATGGTGCCAATTGGCTCCAACGACCCGCCCGCAGAGGCGGGTTTTCCGTTTCTGGGTCCCTTCGAAAGTTTGGCGCTGCCGGCCTGGGGTCGGCGGGACAGCGCCCTTCTGCCCTGCCGGGCATCGTCCCCACAAGAGGGAGATCCAATTCTCGCCGCGCCGGTCTAGTTGATGCTGGCCGTGTTGGCCGGCTCGGCCGGGCGCTTCTCACCGGCATAGGGCACGCGAAAACCGTTCGCCGCCAGCCAACTGATGGCGGCCTTCGGTTCGTCGGTCTGGATGATGGTGGCGCCGCGCTCGACCCAGAAGCCATAAGTCTCGCGCGGCAGGCTGGCCGCAACCGCCAGCTCGTCGCCGCGACCGCCGGCGAGGAAGCCGCCCGGCTTGTTAACGATGGCATAGGTGTCGGCCCAGATGTGCCAGTCGCCCCTTACCGCCAGCGCACGCATGCGCGGGCTGAACAGCGGGCCGCCGGTCTCGGTCAGTGTCTCTGATCCCGTGCGCCAGTTGATCATCTCGACCGCGCGCATCGGGAAGGCCCGGCTCACTTTCTCGGCAAACATGGCGTCGCGAACCGCGTCATCGGCGATAATCGGCATGAACTGGAAGCCGCTGCCGATCGCGTCCATGGCGGCCTTGACACTGGCAATCCGCTCCGCATTCCACAGGTTCTCCTTGACGATCACCTGTTCGGTCATGCCGAGGTCGCGCGCAACCGCGACCATGCCGACGAGGCTTTCGGTATCGAGCTTGTTGTCGAGATTGATGAGTATCCTGTCCCTGGTCGTCATCAACATCTCGCGCAATGTCGAGACCGTCTCGCCCGTAAGGGCGCCGGTGCCTTCGATCACCAACCGGCACGTCTTGAGTTCGGCCATCGTGCGGTTGACCACCTCACCCTTGCAATTCGTCGTGCGGTCGAGCCAACTGTCATGCATGACGACGAACTGTCCGTCCTTCGAGCGCCTGATATCGACCTCGACGATTTCGGCGCCCATTGCGATCGACGCCTCGACGGCGGCGATCGAATTTTCGGGATAGAGCGTCTTGCCGGATTGCATGCCGCCGGCGCGGTGCGCGGCCACTATCACATGGTCGCGCCATTGGTTGGCGTGCTCGAAGCGGTCGAGAATCTGCCTGGCGCGCGTTTCGCCTGCCGATGCCTGGCCAAGGGAGAGCGCCAGCGCCGCGGAAAGCAGAAGGCTCAGCCAAATCGTTCGCATGAGACAGGTCGTTCGCACGAGAATCGCTCCGTACCGGGATCGCACCCCGGTTAAGCGATGCCCGTGACAGGCAGGTGAACGAAGCCGGCTTGCAAAATGCCGGAAAATCAGGTCAGCGCCGGCCGAGGCAGTCTTCGGCGGCTACTTTCGGGTGCTTGCCAGGCAATCTCCTGGCGAGCCATGCCGGGTTCGCCTGGCGAGCAAGGATTTGTGACCGGATCGAATGGCCACGATCCTCCGCAGGGGTCGCAATTCTGAGAATTATGTCCAATAAGGTTGCGCGTCGACGCACAGGAGATCGCTTCATGCCGCCAAGGACCATCGATCATGCCTTCACCACCCGCTCCAGGACGGGTGCGTCGTTCGAGCCGACCTATGCCGGCGCCCTGTCGTTCATGCGGCGCAAATATTCGAAGGACGTGAAGGACGCCGATGCGGTGGTGTGGGGCATTCCCTTCGACGCTGCGGTCACCAATCGGCCGGGCGCCCGTTTCGGACCGCAGGCAATCCGCCGCGCCTCGGCCATCCTCGACAACGATCCGCAATATCCGTTTTCGCGCGACCTGTTCGAACAGCTTGCCGTGGTCGATTACGGCGACTGCCTGCTCGACAGCGGCAATCACCAGAAGACGCCTGCCACGATCGAACGCGAAGCGGCGAAGATCCTGAAATCCGGCGCCTTTCTGCTGTCACTCGGCGGCGATCACTTCGTCACCTGGCCGTTGCTCAAGGCGCATGCCGCCATCCATGGCCCGCTGGCTCTGGTGCAGTTCGACGCACACCAGGACACCTGGCCCGACGACGGCAAGCGCATCGATCACGGCTCCTTCGTCGGCCGTGCAGTCAAGGAGGGCATCATCGACCCCGACCGGTCGATCCAGATCGGCATCCGCACCCACGCGCCCGACACGTTCGGCATCAAGATCCTGTATGGCCATGAAGTGGAGGAAATGCGTGCGTCGGACATCGCCTATGCCATCGTCGACCGTACGGGCGGCAAGAAGACCTACGTCACTTTCGACATCGATTGCCTGGACCCGGCTTTTGCGCCCGGCACCGGAACGCCGGTCGCGGGAGGCCCGTCTTCGGCAAAGATCCTGTCGGTGCTGCGCCAGATCAATCAGCTCGATATCGTCGGCGCCGACGTCGTCGAGGTTGCGCCAGCCTATGATCACGCCGATATAACGGCAATTGCCGGGTCGATGGTGGCCATGCACTATCTCGGGCTGTTGGCGGAACGAAAGGCCCGACTCGAAGAAATGAACCAGGGCAATAATGGCGTTGCCGGATTGAACCAGGCAAGCGGCATATAGCTTTGAGATAACAGGAATTTTGGCAAGCAATGAAACCGAAAATCTTCATCGACGGCGAGCACGGCACCACCGGTCTGCAGATAAGGGCGCTGCTTGCCGAGCGTGGCGACTTGGAAATCATCTCCATCCCGACCGAGCGCCGCAAGGAAACGGCAGCGCGCGCCGAGTTCCTCAATGCTGCCGATGTCGCGATCCTCTGTCTGCCGGACGCAGCCGCCAAGGAAAGCGTTTCGCTGATCGCCAATGACACCACCAAAGTGATCGACGCCTCGACGGCGCATCGTGTCGCCGATGGGTGGGAATATGGTTTCGCCGAAATGGACAAGGACCAGGCGAAGAAGATCGCTTCGGCGAAGCGCGTCGCCAATCCGGGCTGCTGGCCGCAAGGACCAATCGCGACGCTGCGGCCGCTGGTTGCGGCGGGGCTGCTGCCGGCCGATTTTCCGGTCACCGTCAACGGCATTTCCGGCTATTCCGGCGGCGGCCGGCCGATGATCGAGGATTATGTCGGCAAGGGCGAGGATGCGCCGGAATTCCTGCCCTACGGGCTGACGCTGCAGCACAAGCACGTGCCTGAGCTTAGGACCTATGCTAAGCTTTCGCACGATCCAATCATGCAGCCGGCGGTCGGCAATTTCGCGCAAGGCATGATCACGGTGGTGCCGCTGCAACTCGGCGGCCTCTACCATGTGCCGACCGGCGCCGAGCTTCACGCGGCGATCGCCGATCATTTCGCTTCCATCGATGGCGGCGTGGTCGAGGTGGCGCCGTATCTGCATCAGGAACGCATGCCTGACATCGATCCGGAGATCTATAATGGCACCAACCGGATGAAGCTCTACGTCTTCGCCAATGACGATCGAGCGCAGGCGCTGCTGCTTGCGGTCTATGACAATCTCGGCAAGGGCGCCTCGGGCGCCGCCGTGCAGAACATGGATCTGATGCTCGGCCTCTAAATGGATGCGCCAGCATTTCCGAAGCGCTGGAAGGTCGGCGCGCCCGAACTCATCGCCGAAACGTTCAGCAGCCGCATCTGGAAGGTTCCTCGCGAAGACGGCTCGGCAATCGTCAAGGATCTAAAGCCTTTCGACGATGTCGAGGACGAGTTGCGCGGCGAGCATTTCCTCGCCTGGCGACGCGGCGAAGGCGCGGTGCGGCTGCTGGGCCGCGATGGCCACTGCATGCTGCTCGAATATGCTGGCGAAACCTCGCTGTCACAGATGATTGCGGATCAGGGCGACAATGCCGCCACCGCGATCGCGGCGGAGGTAATGGCCAAGCTGTTCTCGCCGTCGAAGCACCCTGCCCCGCCGGACCTTCAGCCGTTGCGGACCCGGTTTTCCAGCCTGTTCAAAAAGGCGAAGGCCGATCGCGCCGCCGGCGAAAAGAGCCTGTATGTCGAAGCTGCCGAAATCGCGGAACGGCTGTTGTCCAATCCGCACGACGTGCGGCCGCTGCATGGCGACCTGCATCACGACAACATCATGCACGGTCCGCGCGGCTGGCTGGCGATCGATCCAAAGGGCGTTCTCGGCGACCCCGGCTTCGATGCCGCCAATGTGTTCTACAACCCACTCGACCGAGACGATCTTTGCCTCGATCCGCGGCGGATCGCGCATATGGCGCATGTCTTTGCAGCAACGCTCGGCCAGTCGCCGCCCGCGATACTGGACCACGCCATCGCCTATGGCTGCCTGTCGGCTGCATGGCACCATGAAGATCGCAATGCGGTCGACGAAAACCGCGAACTGGCGATTGCCGCGGCAATCCGGCGGGTGCGGCTCAGCCTCTGAGAGCGATCTCGTGGGGCAGCGGGTAAGCGCCCTTGGTACCGCGCCAATGCGCGGCGGCGAAGCCCAGCAGAAACAGCGCGAATGCCTGATGCGTCAGGGCCATGTGCAGAGGCACCTGCATCAATAGCGTGCCGATGCCGATCGACGCCTGCACCACGACAATCAGGAACAGCAGCGTCGCGCGTCGGGCATGCGTCGTGCCCGGCAGGCGCTGGCGTGTCGCAATCATGTGCCAGAGCGCGACCGCGAAGATCGTGTAGGCGCCGACCCGGTGGACGAATTGCACCGTCTTCGGGTTTTCGAAGAAATTGCGCCATGCCGGCTCCAGCAGCAGCAGGTCGCCGGGAACCAGCTTGCCGTCCATCAGCGGCCAGGTGTTGTAGCTCAAGCCGGCGTCTAGCCCTGCGACCAGCCCGCCGAGATAGATCTGGACCAGCGCCAGCAGCACCAGGAAGCCGGCCAGACGTTGCGTCGAGCGGTCGGCAGCAGGTTCCGAGTGCGGCGCCAGCCCACGCGCGACCACCATGGTCGCCGTGAAGATCAGCGCCGCCAGCGTCAGATGCGTCGCCAGCCGGTATTGGCTGACCGAAACCCGGTCAACCAACCCGGACGCCACCATCCACCAGCCTATCGCGCCCTGCAGGGCGCCGAGAAGGAGGATGCCCGACAACTTCGTGCCGAGGCCCCGCTCGATGCGGCGCGTCGCCCAGAAGAGCAGCAGCGGCAGGGCGAAGACCACGCCGACACTACGCGCCAGGATGCGGTGCACCCATTCCCACCAGAAGATCGACTTGAACGCCTCGATGCTCATGCCGTTGTTGAGTTCGGCATATTGCGGGGTCTGCTGGTAGCGCAGGAACTCCTCCTGCCACTCGGCATCATTGAGCGGCGGGATGACGCCGTGTATCGGCTGCCATTCGGTGATCGACAGGCCGGAATTGGTGAGCCTTGTAGCGCCGCCGACCAGTACCAGCGCAAACAGCACCAGGAGCACGACATAGAGCCAACCGCGTACCAGCGCGCGGTTGCGAAGGTCGCGATCGCGGGCGGCGAAAGGCGCGGCATCGGATATGGCAGCAGCCATGGATTTGTCCCGGCGGTTGAAGTCGCGGATTGGTGAACCATCGCAACCCGGCTTGCAAGACCGGACAGCGCGGCACGCCGTCGCGCCGTTTCTGGCGGGTTGCGCGTATTGGCTGTTCGGCCTAAGCGATAGCGATCAACGAGATCGCGCCATGCCCATTCGCCTGAAAAAGCTGATCGGAAGCTTCCTGCTGGTAGTGCTGGTCATAGTCTATGCGCTGGTCGCCTCGATTGTGGCGGTCGCCCAATTGTCGCAGTCCGGGCCGCTGGCGCACTTCATCTTCTTCCTGCTCAGCGGGCTTTTGTGGGTGCTGCCGGCGATGGGCATCATCAAATGGCTGATCCTGGAGCCGCGGCCGAAGGGGCGAGGCAACAGTTAGATCGTCACCACCGTCTTGCCGGCATTGGCCAGCGGCGTCGTCACGCCCGACAACATTGTTCGGATGTGGGCGACGCTCTGGTAGCGGCCATTGACCGAAATGCGCGGCAGGGCGTGCAGGAAGCCGGCATGCTCGGCGCGGAGTATGCCGTGGCGGGTCGTCACCGCCGAGGCGTAGCCGGCATCGCGGACTAGGCCTACTTCGCGGCGGCCGACGGCACTGGCATAACCGTAGGGATAGGCGAAATGGCGCGGCTCCTCGCCGAGTTTGGCCTGCAATATGCGCTTGACATCGCCGATCTCATGTCGCGCATCGCTCTCGGAAAGCCGCTTCAGATTGCAGTGATTGACGCTATGTGCGCCGATCGTCACCAGCGGGTGCCCGGCCATGGTGCGGATCTCGTCCCAGTTCATCAGCGTGCTCGGGCGCGGACCACCCAACTCGATGCCGTTCGAGCGCGCCAGATCCCGCAACACCGCACGCTGGTCCTGCTCGCGCACCTTCAGCGTCAGATGAGCGTGCAGGCGCGCATTGGCCTGGACCTTTTTTCCCGGACTCGAGCAGTCGATTGTCACCGGGCCATCCGGCGTCGTCAGCGTCAGGCGATCGCGCGCATTGACGATGTCCTCGACCACGTCCCACCACAAATCGGCAGCGCCGTCGATCAGCCCCGGCGCGACGTAGATGGTGATCGGCGCGCCGTGTTTCTCCAGCACCGGCAGCGCCTCGGTCATGTTGTCTCGATAGGCGTCGTCGGCGGTGATTGTCGCAAACTGGCCGTCCTTGTCGCCAGCCTTGATGCGCTCGATCGCCTCGTCAAGCGTGACGAAACTGTAGCCGTTCGCCTTCATGTCGGCGATCACGGTGTCGAGGAACCCGGGCGCGATGTTCAAGTGGCGGTTGACGCCGTTCGGCTTTTCCGGCGTCGCGGTAACCCGATGCAGCATCAGGATGGCGCCAAGGCCGCCGATAAACGGCTTGGCCAGCGGCGCGAGACCGGAATAGCGGGCGATATTGAGCGCCAGTTTGCGGATTGCCTCGCCCCCGTCGATCATTCATTCACCTTTTGCGCCTAAGCTCATCAAGCATGGAATGCGCCTGCGCGGGACCCCCAATCGCGACGAATACGCCCTAAGGATTGAGGTATGGTTGACGCCACCGCGTCATTTGACGGCAATCGGCTGGCAAGCAGCGAGGCGTCGCCGTGTGCCTTGCCGGCCGGCAAAGCCGGCCTGTCAACCTCGGTCGCCGATAGTGCGGCGTTGGCGGCGTACGCAGAATTCTGCCATTCGGCGCTTTTTGCCCCTGCGCAAAGCGCAGGCTGGATCCTGAACTGGGCCGCACATACCGGCGCCGACGTTGTCGTTGCGACGCTGCGCGCCGAGGACAGGCCGGTTTTCTCACTGGCGCTGGAGGTCACTCGCAGTGGAGCGTTCCGCGTCGCCCGGTTCATGGGCGGCCGCCATGCAAACGGCAATTTTGCCGCCGCCGACCCGCAATGGCTGGCGAATGCCGATAGCGCGGCGATCCGCTCGATGCTGGCTGCGATTGCCAAGGCGCGGCGCGACATCGATCTTGTTGCGCTGGAGCGGTTGCTGCCCGATCTCGACGGCGTTGCCAACCCGCTCTCCGCCTTGCCGCATTTTTCGAGCCCCAATCTGTCGCTGGCCGCCGGTCTTGTGGGAGGATTTGACGCACTGCTCACCCGCGTGAGCGGCAAGCGCAGGCGCAAGAAGCATCGCTCGCAGGCGCGCAAGTTCGAGGCCGTTGGCAGCTATCGTCGCATCGAGGCGAGAACTGCGGACGAGGTGCACATGCTGCTCGATGCCTTTTTCGAGATGAAGGAATTCCGCTTCCGCAAGATGGGCATCGCCAATGTTTTCGGTGAGGCGGAGGTGCGCGCTTTTTTCCGCTCGCTGTTTGCCGACGCGCTTCAAGAGGAAGATCCGTCCTTCGTCCTGCATGGGCTGGAAGTCGCCGGCAAACTTCGTGCAGTCACCGGGTCGAGCCGCTCGGGCAAGCGGCTGATCTGCGAATTCGGGGCGATTGCCGAGGACGACCTCGCACACACCAGCCCGGGCGACTTCCTGTTCTTCGAGAACATCCAGGAAGCCTGCGAGGCGGGTTTCGAAATCTATGATTTCTCGGTCGGCGACGAACCCTACAAGCGATTGTGGTGCGATGTCGAAACGCAGCATTTCGAGGTGCTGGTTCCGCTGACGCCGAAAGGTCGTGCGCTGGCGCTTGCGCTCAGGCACGGCGCAAGCCTGAAGGCATTCATCAAGCACAGCCCAATGGTCTGGAAGCTGACCAAGCTGCTGCGCCGTAAAGCCGTGGGGCGGACAGCACCGGCCGCAGGCGAAGACGACAGCTGATTTCGATTTGAGAGAAAACTGCCTCAGGCGGCCGAGCGCCGTCCCGGCATTGGGCCCGGCGCCACATGGCCGATGGGCGTGACCAGCGTCAGGTCGGGATAGCCACTCTCGATGAGCGCGACCGCGGCCTGCGTCACCTCGTCGTCCGGCTCAAGCATGGAGAGCAAGACCTCGGTCCCCTCGCCCACCAGGCGGCTGATGCCTTGCGCGTCGGCCGGTCCGCATTCGACCACGACCAAATCATAGGCGGTGGTCAGCGACTGCATGATGATCGGCAGCCGGTCGGCGGCGCGCATGGCGCGGACCGGATCGGCTGTGCCGACGGGAATAACGTGGCAGTCCGAATAGAGATCGGGGTGGATCACATCGCTGAACTGCGCTTGCGAGGCGAGCAGATCGGTGATGCCCGGAAACAGCCCGCTGTCCAGCATCGGCCGCGAGGCGGCACCCGAAGCGGTGAGATCAAGCAGCAGCACGCGAAGCCCGGCGTCGGAGACTGCGCGCGCCACCAGCACTGCCGAGGCAGCCGCCTCGTCGCCTTCTGGCGACACGAATATGGCGCGGGCGGCACCGGTGGCGATCAGTTTTTCCGCGGCCTTGTCGATGTCGACCTCGCCGAGGATAGAACGTGCCGGTTCAATGTCTCCAGCGGCCATTTCAGAGTACTCCGGTTCGATTTTCTCGGCAGCCGCTTCCGCCACCGCGACGGGTTCCGGCTCCACTTTGCTTTCAATGATATTGTCGTCGTCGGCCTCATCGATCTCGACGACTGCCGGTTCGGACCGGCCAACCGACGGGTCGGGCTCGGCCATCACGCGTTCGGCCTGGACAGCCGGCATCGCAACCTGCTCGATGCGCTCGAAATGGGCACCGGCGGCCGGACGCATGGCGCGGCCGGAAAACAGTTCCTGCAGCAGCGTGACGATCGCCATGATGAGCAACGAGCCGACAAAGGCCGCACTGACAATCGGACCAATCTTGGGGAAATAAGGTTCGGCCGGCACCTGGGCGTCCGAAAATACGCGAGCGTCGACGGGCAGATAGTTGCGATCCTTGCGTGCGGCCGCCTGGAGATAGCTGGATGAATAGAGATCGAGCTGCTGACGCTTGGTCGCGGCATCACGCTGCAGCGCATCGAGTTCCACCTGCTCTTCGCCGGCGCGGGCGGACGCCGCCTTCAGCGTGTTGACGTCTGCCACGAGTTGAGCCTCTCGCGCCTTCGCCGTCTCGGCCTGCGCCATCAGACCTTTCATGATCTTTTCCGCTTCGTTGCGGATCTGGCGGTCGAGATCCGCGAGCTGCGACTTCAGCGCGCGGATGCGCGGATGGTTGTCGAGCAAGGTGGTGGAAAGGTCGGCGATGTTGTTCTTGAGTTCGACTTGCCGCTCGCGCAGGCGCTGGATCAGTTCGGAAGACAACACCTCCGGAACGGCATCCAGCGAGCCGCCATTGCGCAACGCCCTGCGCACGCTGTCGGCGGTCGCTTCCGCCGAAGCGCGATTGGCGCGCACGCGTGACAGTTCGCTCGACAATTCGGACAGCTGCTGGGTGGCAAGCACCGAATTGTTGCCGCCCATCAAAAGATCGGACTGCGCACGGAATGCGGCAACCTTGGCTTCCGCCTCCTTCACCCGGTTCTGCAGATCCGCGATTTCCGGCGCCAGAAAGTCGGTGGCGGCGGAATTCGATTCGAGCTTGGCATTGCCCTTGGAGGCGATATAGGCGTTTGCAATGGCGTTCGGGATCGCGGCGGCAAGCTTTGGATCCTCTGACGAGAACTCGATTGCGATCGCGCGGGTTTTTTCAACGCCATAGACGTTGAGCTTCTCATGCATTGCGTCCAGCACGCGCTCTTCCAGCGGAATCTCGAACGGATCGCTTTTCAAGCCAACAAGGACAAGGGCGCGGCTCAGCGCCGACATCTTCAGCGCCTCGTCGAATTCGGGCAATTTCGCCAGGTTGAGCTTCGCCGCCACCTGCTTGAGGATGTCGGGGGACGAGATGATCTGGACCTCGGTGGCCACAGCCTCTTCGTCGGGAATCGACCGCTCGTTGCCGTTGGCCCCGGCTGGCCGCGTGAACTCCGATTCTCGAGGCCCGATCTCCAGCTTGGCTGCCGCCTTGTATTCGGGCGTTGCAAGCCAGGCGAGCGCAAAGGCCAGGCCGGTTACAACCAGTGCGACGACAAGGATGCGCAGCCAGTTTCGCGCCAGGCTGGCGAAAAGCTGCCTGAGATCGACGTCGACATCTGCGGCCGCGGATTGAACGGACATGCATCCCTGCTCCGGTACTGAGTCAGCATGCACCGTAAACAACTATGGTAACTCAGCCGTTAATATCGCGGTAAGAACCTGTCAGGCTCTATTAATAAGCCGCAAACAAGAGGCTGAAAACCATCTGCATTCGTCGATCCGGCCCGCATCGGCCGCGCGCCTTTACCGGCCATTAACCCTAACAGGATGATAACCGAGCTCGATCGTTAAGGTTTGCCGCAGAGTCGCCGGCTATTCAAAGGTACGTGTCCGCTCATGAAAAGCACTGCTCCCCTTTTCCGCGCGCTGCTTGCCGTATCGATGCTTTCGGGCTGCTCCAGCTACCGGCCGACGCCGGCCGCATTCCATGAAGTTCTCGACCAGCCCTATCGCCTCGGCGCCGGCGACCGCGTCCGCGTAACCGTGTTCGAGCAGGAAGGACTGACCAATACCTACAGCGTCGACCAGTCCGGCTATCTCTCGCTGCCGCTCGTCGGCAACGTGCCGGCGCGCGGCCACACCGCCCAACAGCTTGAAAGCGAGATCGCCGAGAAACTGCGCCAGGGTTATTTGCGGGATCCCGATGTTTCGGTCGAAATCGATCGCTACCGGCCGATCTTCGTCATGGGTGAAGTGGGTGCGGCGGGGCAGTATTCCTACGTTCCAGGCCTGACCGTGCAGAAAGCCGTCGCCATCGCCGGCGGGTTCACGCCACGCGCCAACCAGGAAAGCGTCGACATTACCCGCGACATCAACGGCAAGGTGATAACCGGACGCGTGGTGACCTCCGACCCGCTACTGCCCGGCGATACAGTCTATGTTCGCGAACGCCTGTTTTGATGTGCTGACAAAGTGGCGGACACACTCAGGATCGTCCACTGCTTTCGCTCACCGGTCGGAGGCATCTTCCGGCATGTGCGCGACCTGACCGAGGCTCAGGTCGAGGCCGGCCATGCCGTCGGCATCGTCTGCGATTCGACGACGGGCGGCGATTTCGAGGAACGGCTGTTCGAACAGATGAAAGGCAGCCTGGCGCTCGGCATTCACCGCACCCCGATGCAGCGGCATGTCGGGCCAGGCGATCTCGCCTCGGCCCGGCGCACCTATAGGATCATAAAAGAATTGCGGCCGGACGTGCTGCACGGGCATGGCGCCAAAGGTGGCGCCTATGCCCGTCTGTTCGGCTCATTGTTGCGGGTATCCAGGTCTCGCGTAGCCCGCCTTTATTCGCCGCATGGCGGCTCGCTTCACTATGACGAGACCACCGCCATGGGGAAGCTGTTCTTCGCGCTCGAGCGCTTCATGGCTCGCTTCACCGATTGCCTGCTGTTTGTTTCCGATTATGAGCGGCGGACCTATCGCAGGAAGGTCGGCGAGCCGCCCATTCCGAACGCTCTCGTCCACAACGGCCTGCGCGCCGCCGAGTTCGAGCCGGTGCGGACCGAGCACAATGCGGTTGACCTCCTCTATATCGGCATGATGCGCGATCTCAAGGGCCCGGACATCTTCATCGATGCGCTGGGGCTAGCCGCGACACGGCTCGGCCGCCCATTGAAAGCGCTGATGGTCGGCGACGGCGACGACCTGGCGCGCTATCGCGCCCAGGTGAATCAGCTCGGCCTCGAGGTCAGCTTCCTGGCGCCGATGCCGGCCAGGCTCGCCTTCAGGCTGGCCGAACTGGTCGTCGTTCCCTCGCGCGCGGAAGCCATGCCCTATATAGTTCTGGAAGCGCTCGCCGCCGGCAAGCCGATCATCGCGACGGCGGTCGGCGGCATACCGGAAATCTTCGACACCGGCTCACCTGTCCTGATCCGGCCCGACGCGCGCGAACTTGGCGACAAGATAAGCGCCGCATTGGCCGATCTCGACACCTACAAAGGCCTGATGCCCGGCCTCGCCGACCTCAAGGCACGCTTCGGCGCCGATGTAATGGCCGCCGAAATCGAAAAGGCCTATTTCGCCGCGCTCAAAAAATAGAGCAACGGGTTTCCACCGGGCTGCTCCTGGTGAAAGCGTCTCCAAAGCCATCTGTTGTTTCAAGGGTTTCTTAGCTCTCTTTTGCTATTCACCTGAGGGAAACCTGCGGACGCCCCATGAACGAAATCGACCCAGCGCGCCGTTTTTCGCTAGACGCGGTGCGCAAATTCGACGCCCCTGCCGAAAACAATACGGCCGGCGGCATGAACGATGTTGCCCGCCAGGTCGCCTCGCAATACCGGCGCGATACGATGTCGCCGATCATGGTGAGCGGCGTCCTGCGCATGGTGGAATTCGCGCTGCTGTTGGTCTCAGGTCTTGTCGTCTATTTCTATTATGTCGGCTTTTTCAACTATCTTGCCTGGCAATACCCACTGACGATCGCCGCCACCTCGTTCCTCGCGGTCGTTCTGTTCGACGTCACCGACCGCTACCAGATCGTCGCGCTGATGCGGCCGATCGCCAATTTCGGCCGTCTCCTGCTGGTCTGGGCCGGAACATTCGCCTTGATGGCGCTCACCGCCTTCACCATGAAAATGTCGGAAGACTATTCGCGCCTGCTCTTCGGCACATGGTTCGTCGTCGGTTTCGTGCTGATCCTGGGTCTCCGACTGGTGATGTCGAAGCTGATCCGGCGCTGGGCGCGCGACGGGCGGATGGAGCGCCGCGCCGTCATCGTCGGCGGCGGCAAGGCGGCGGAGGTATTGATCCGCTCGGTCGAAAGGCAGCCCTACAACGACATCCGCATCTGCGGCATTTTCGACGACCGCGGCGACAAGCGGTCGCCGCCGGTTGTCGCCGGTTATCCCAAGCTCGGTACAATTTCCGAACTCATCGAATTTGCCCGCATCGCGCGCATCGACATGCTGATCGTATCGCTGCCGCTGACCGCCGAATCGCGCGTGCTGCAGTTATTGAAGAAGCTGTGGGTGCTGCCGGTCGACATCCGGCTATCGGCGCATTCGAACGCGCTGCAGTTCAGGCCGCGCGCCTATTCCTACATCGGCTCGGTGCCGATGCTCGATATCTTCGACAAGCCGATCAACGACTGGGATTCAGTCGCCAAGCGCGCCTTCGACATTGTCTTTTCGATCATCGGCATCATCGTGTTCTCGCCGGTGATGCTGGCGACCGCAATCGCGATCAAACTCGACAGCAAGGGGCCGGTGCTGTTCCATCAGAAGCGGCACGGCTTCAACAACGAGATCATCGACGTCTACAAGTTCCGTTCGATGTATACCGACAAGGCGGACCCGACGGCCAAACAGACCGTGACCAAGAACGATCCGCGCGTCACCCGCGTCGGCCGCTTCATCCGCAAGACCTCGATCGACGAACTGCCGCAGTTCTTCAATTCGCTGTTCGGTTCGCTGTCGCTGGTCGGGCCGCGCCCGCACGCCATTGCGGCGCAGTCGCACAACCTCCTCTACAATGAAGTGGTCGACGGCTATTTCGCCCGCCACAAGGTCAAACCCGGTGTGACCGGCTGGGCGCAGATCAATGGCTGGCGCGGCGAGATGGACACCAACGAGAAGATTCGCATGCGGACGGAATACGACCTCTATTATATCGAGAACTGGTCGCTCTTGTTCGACCTCAAAATCCTGTTCCTGACGCCGATCCGACTGCTCAACACGGAAAACGCATATTGAGCGCGACGGCCTATGAATTGCCGGCGGCGGCGGTCAACGCCAAGCTCATCGCACTGATTGCGTCGGGGGCGGTTTTCCTCGGCGTCTTCCTGTCCGGTTTCGTCATTGCCGAGCCGGCGCCATACGACCTCTATATGATCGGGCTGATCGTGGTGTGGCCCTTGTTCGGCATGCGTATACAGCGCGCGGCGGTGCCACTTCTGGTGCTGCTGGTTATCATGAACATCGGCGGTATGATCTCGATGACGCAGATGTCGGACCTCGCCGGCACGCCGCTCTATCTCGCCGTCTCGCTGTTCCTGGCCCTAACCGCGGTTTTTTTCGCTTCGGTAACGGCCGTCCGGCCCAGTCTCTACCGGGTGATCTTCGTCGCCTATGTGGTGTCGGCAGTGCTGACTTCGCTGGTCGGCATAGCCGGCTATTTCCATGCCTTTCCAGGAGCGGAGATCTTCACCAAATACGACCGTGCCGCCGGCGCCTTCCAGGACCCGAACGTGTTCGGTCCGTTCCTGGTGCTGCCCGGCATCTACCTGCTCTACCTGCTGCTTACCGGCTCCGTCGCACGCATGCCGCGATTGGCGGTGCCGTTGCTGATAATCACCGCCGGCATCTTCTTTTCCTTTTCGCGCGGCGCCTGGGGCATGTTCGCCGTTTCGGCGATCCTGCTGACCGGTGCCTTGTTCCTGCAGAGCGCCAGCGGCAAGTTCAGGCTGCGCGTCGTCGTCATGACCATCGCCGCCGTCGGACTGCTGGTCATCGCAATGATCGTCATCCTGCAACTGCCAGGCGTCGCCGAGATGTTCTCGAACCGCGCACAGCTCGAACAAAGCTACGACACCGCCCGGCTCGGCCGCTTCGCCCGCTATACGATCGGCTTTCAGGTGGCACTGGAGCATCCGTTCGGCATCGGCCCGCTCGTCTTCGGCAAGATGTTCGGCGAGGACACGCACGACATCTGGCTGAAGATGCTGATGGATTACGGCTGGCTCGGCTTCGTGTCGTTCCTGACGCTGACGTGCTGGACGATCGCCGCCGGCTTCCGCATTCTGCTGCGCGACCGGCCGTGGCAGCCTTATCTTCTATGCGCCTACGTCGCCTTCATCGGCAATATCGGGCTCGGCACCTTCATCGACATCGACCACTGGCGCCATGTCTACCTGCTGCTTGGCTTGATCTGGGGTGCCATCGCGCTCGAATACCGCCACCAGTGGCAGCTGCGGGCGGCGCAGCGACCGGCAATCCCCGTCGCGGTTGCTTCAGGCAGGACAGCAACCGAATTCGGTTGACCGGACCCGGTCTATCACGATACATCGCGACCGGTCCGGAGTGTAGCGCAGCCCGGTAGCGCACTTGACTGGGGGTCAAGGGGTCGTCGGTTCGAATCCGGCCACTCCGACCATTAAAATCCAAAGGCTTAGCCAGTTTTCCCCCCAAACTGGCTGTACAGACATAGCCGCACTGCAGCCAGCGCAACATACGCAGGCGCGTGATCTCATCGAGGAAACCGATCACGCATCACTCGTGCGCGAGGCACGGAGGCTGGCGTCTAGCCAGAAGCCCACCGAGAAACCGCGCGGTAATGGCTAGGTAAGCTTTGCTGCGTACGCCAACCTTTATCGTGAGCCCGTATTCCAGCTTCAATAAGAAAAGGTCCCGCCGCACATGCCAGAACGGCGGGACTCGATCAGGCGCCTTGCATCAGGCAGGGGTGACTCGGGGGTTGGGCATGCCCGGTGCGCGCGGATCGAAGTGAACCCTAGGCGCATCAGCTGCAATGCGTCCACCAACCGTCGGTTGGAAAGAACTAATCCCGACGGCTGGCCTGGCCTGAACAGGCGCGCGCTCAAGGCTCAGTTTCTTCCCGGGGAGGAGCTTTTTGGTCAGGACAATCAGGATAGGGCAATTCTTCACACGGAGAAGGCCTGTCGCCAACGCTGCGATAATGTTCCGCGAGTTTTGCGAAACCGTAGGCGAAGGCGAAAAGAAGCGCGAGGACAACCGCTATTCGGACGGCCATACCGTATTGTAGCAGGATCCTCCCATTGGAGCGCGCGGCGTTTTGGTACGTTTGAATGTTGAGTTCGAAAAAGGTTGGCTGTAGTTGAATTGCCGTCGTCCGCAGTTGTAAGGGCGAGCGGACGCTTCGAAGATGCCACGCGCTTTCGCCCTTTCCGGGAGAGATGCAATGTCGCTTCAAGGGGTTGCCTGTCCTGCCGATCTGACCATGTTGACCAAGGCACTCGATGCCCGATGCCGTGAACTAGGCCTCGCTGATGGAGATCCAGGCAGAGAACTGCTCGGCCGCAGGGTGATGGATTTATTTGAAAGTGGTCAGCTCAGCGCCGAAGATTTGAGACTGGCTCTGAGCGGCGAGATCTTTAACGCCAAAAATCCTCCGGCCGGAGCCAGTGGGCTTTGATACGGCAAGCGGCTATCCGCGCAACCATTTGAATTGCTGGCCCAGCGTCGGCTTCCGCGTGCGCAGGAGCGCGTGTGAACAAATGTGATTTTGCGGTCGGTGCCAGACGGGCTAACTTTACCCATCGAACGAAAGAGGAGAATGATCATGAAGACATTCCTCGCAATAGCCGCGGCACTGACCATGTCCATATCAGCTGCCTCTGCGGATTGCCCCGCGCATTCCAAGGTCCAGGCATCGGTCGACACGCAGACGAAGACAGCAAGCGTCGAGAAGGCCGATATGTCGACTGTCACGGACGCTCAGACGATCAAAAAAGAAGAGCCACAGAAGACCGAGTAGCGGTAACGCTCAGCGGATCCCACGACCCGGATAAATGGCTACTGGCACACATCCACCCACTCGGCGTCGACGAGTTCGGCCAGTCGTTGCGGGCTGAGCCGTACGGCGGCATTCGTCGCGCCTGCCGCCGGGACGACCTCGTCAAAGGCGCGCAGCGAGATGTCGCAGTAGACCGGGAGCGGCGCCGGTAGGCCGAACGGGCACACCCCACCGACGGGATGATCGGTCGCGGCGAGCACCTGCTCGGCGTCCAGCATTCGCGCCTTGCCACCAAACCGATCCTTGAATTTGCGATTGTCCAGCCTGGAGATCCCGCTGGCCACGATCAGCATCGTCTGGTCGCCGGCGCGCAAGCAGATCGTCTTGGCAATCTGCGCCGGCGCTACGCCATGCGCTTCGGCGGCCAAAGGCACCGTCGCCGAGCTTGCCTCCGTGACGATGACATCAATGTCGGGCGCGTGTGCGGCGAAGAAGGCGCGAACGGATTCGAGGCTCATCTCCAGCAATTTCCGTCTGGCGTCGCCGTGACGGCCGGCAAGTCCACTACGTGGCCGAAAAAACGAAGCCCGCCAGGGCGACCCATGGCGAGCTCGTGGAATAAAAGCATGGCACGCCGCTACGACACGGATCGCCTTTTGGCAGACAACACGACTTCGTCAAACAGAGCGCTTTCCGGAAGTTGAAGCGCGGAGGCAATACGCCGACGTTTCGAGGGATCGGCATCCTTGCCGCTTTCAATGTCGGCAATCTCATAGGCTGCCAGCCCGCACGCCAGGGACAGCTCTTCGATGCTGTATCCACGGGCTTCCCGGGCGGTTCGGACGGCACTGCGTTCAGGCGTAACCGCGCTCGCCGCGAGTTCGGAGTAAGGTTCGCGTTTTGCTATTTGGGGCATTGGCAACTCCGTGGGATGAAAGAGTTAGATCAAATCATGTTGTTGCCTGAGACGATCGGGAGAATGCCCGCTCGCCGGTGATTTGCCAAGCATCAAAGATAGCGTCACGGCATCGTGAACCGACGCCGGAATGAATGGCGGATGCCGGCGCGCCGACATCTGGCCGGATCGTCAGCAGACACAGTTCGGAAACAAAATTCTACAGGCCGGAAAAACTGCCGAAAAACTCCAAGGCGATAGTCCCAACCGCAGCGCTCGAGTCACCGACCTGAATCAGTGACGCTCAAATTCCGGCTGCGCAAAAAGGAAACGATGTCATGAAGAAGCCTCTTCTCTCCGCCCTTGGACTTGCAATCGCACTTGCCCTCTCGATGCCGATCATCGGCGCAAGCAGCGCGAATGCAACGACGATGCACACCACCGTCAAGAAGCATCACCGCCATCACTACCATCACCGCGTCCACCACTACCGCCACCATCACAAGAAGGTTGTCGCGAAGAAGTACTGAAAACACCCTCGGGCGAACAACCCGCAATCAGGCGTTCTGGTGCTTGATCAAGGGCGGCGCGCTTGCCGGGCTTTCCGTGTCGGCGAAAAATGGCGGCGGTCCGCTGACCACCGCCATTTGCTTATCTCAACGTGCCGATCTTGAACGCGCTCGCGGTGCTTGTTGCTGCCGGCCGCCGAGGAACAGACTGGCGACGAGCCCGACCAGAACCAGCCCGACAGCGGCCGCCGTCGCCGGGTGATCTCGGGCGGTCTTCTCGATCGCCCGGCCTTGCCTTCTGATTGCCGGCAAGGCGTCGCCGAGGCGCTCAGTGATATCCGAATAATAATCCGACGCGGTATCGCGCCCGTCTTCGTAAAAGGCGCCGCCCCGCTTTAACACGGCTTTCTTCAAGGTGGCCAGTTCCCTGGTCAGGGCCGCGACCTGTTTGTCCAGATCGGTGTCGGAGATGCTCGAAAGCGATGCCATGACGTGCTTCCTTCATCTGTAGAAGGAAGCCTAACGCATGACCCTGAAGACCGTTCCGGTCAGCCCGGCGGGCTCTAGCGAACCTGATCGAGCAGGCGCTTGCATTCCAGGAGGTCGAACAGCGCCTCCTGCAGCAATGCGCGATTGTCACGGGAAAGTTTTGACGTGTCCGGCGGAACCGGACCTTCCTCGTCGGTCTTGCCTATACCGAAAAAACGACGGCTGGGTTTCACCCTCGGCTGGCCAACCAGCATTTCGTCGTCCGGGCCGCGCGGCTGCGCCGCTTGCGTCAGCGGTACCGTGTCGGCCTGTCGGCGCTGCGAGATCGCCTCGACCGCCGCCATGTCGCCACTGCCGACGGCGATCAGAAACTGGTTGCCGTTCTCGCGCAACAGCTTCTGCACGCCCTTGATCGTATAGCCCTGGTCGTAGAGCATATGACGAATACCCTTGATCAGTTCTACGTCCTGCGGACGGTAGTAGCGGCGGCCGCCGCCGCGCTTCATCGGCTTGATCTGGTTGAAACGCGTCTCCCAGAAGCGCAGCACGTGCTGCGGCAAATCCAGATCCTCCGCGACCTCGCTGATGGTGCGGAAAGCATCAGGGCTCTTGTCCATGGGCGAATCCTCACGCTAGAGCATGATCGCGAAAGGCGGGAACCGGGTTCGGGCGACATCACGCTTAACAAGGAGAGCAGCTTTCCGTCCCGCCGGAACGGATCACACCCAAATACCGATCCGGCGTACCGAATCGCATCTTATTTCAGCGGTTTATGAAACAATATTCAAGCCCGGCGCAAAAGCAGGGTTCGCTTTTCAACCGAAGCCTGGAGCATGATTCTTGGCAAAGGGGGATTGGGCGGCTACTTGCTGCCCTTGGCTTTGCTGTTTTGATGGGAGCGCAGGATACGATTCTTCAGCACGTTCGACGACTTGAAGGTCATCACCCGGCGCGGCAGGATCGGCACTTCCTCACCGGTCTTGGGATTGCGCCCGATGCGCTCGTTTTTGGAGCGCACGTGGAAGGTCGCGAAGGACGACAGCTTCACCGTCTCGCCGCGAACGATCGCCTCGCAGATCTCATTCAGCACCGCCTCGACAAGCTCGGCCGATTCAGTACGCGACAGCCCAACCTTGCGGTAAACGGCTTCGGCGAGGTCGGCGCGCGTAAGTGTCTTTCCCCCCATACGAACCGTCCCATCAGCTCAAAAACATAAATCGATACAAGCAACGGCAGAACCTAAGTAATTGATCCGTCAAGGTCAAGGGACCCGAACCCGATAGTTCGGCACTTACCAGCGGAGCAGGACGGCACCCCAGGTGAAGCCGCCGCCCATCGCCTCGAGCAGTACCAGGTCACCCTTTTTGATGCGACCGTCGGCGACGGCTGCGGACAGTGCCAGCGGCACGGAAGCCGCCGAGGTATTACCGTGCAAATCGACGGTCACCACCACCTTCCGCTCCTCTATCCCGAGCTTTTTGGCCGAAGCGTCAATAATTCGTTTATTGGCTTGATGCGGCACGAACCAGTCGAGATCGGCGGCGCCGATGCCGGCCTGTGCGAACGTCGCCTCGATGACGTCGGTGATCATGCCGACCGCATGCTTGAACACTTCGCGGCCTTCCATCCTGAGGTGCCCGACCGTTCCGGTGGTCGACGGCCCACCGTCGACAAAAAGCTTGTCCTTGTGGATGCCGTCGGAGCGCAGGCTGGCCGCCAGAACGCCTCGGTCGGCGATGCCGCCTGCCCCCGTGCCTGCTTCCAGCACCATCGCGCCGGCGCCGTCGCCGAACAAAACGCAGGTCGAGCGGTCGTTCCAGTCGAGAATACGCGAAAATGTTTCCGAGCCGATCACCAGTACCCGTCTGGCCAAGCCGCCGCGGATATAGAGGTCGGCGGTCGTCACTGCATAGACGAAGCCGGAGCAGACCGCCTGCAGGTCGAAGGCAAAACCGTGGTGCATGCCGAGCCGGTTCTGGATCTCGACCGCGGTCGCGGGAAAGGTGTTGTTGGGCGTCGAGGTCGCCAGCACGATCAGGTCGATGTCGTCAGCCGTCAGGCCGGCGCTGTCGAGGGCTGCGCGCGCTGCCGCCTCGCCCAGCGAGGCCGTCGTCTCGTCGTCGGCCGCAATGTGGCGCTGGCGAATGCCGGTGCGCTGGACGATCCACTCGTCCGACGTCTCGACCATGCCTTCGAAATCGGCATTCTTCATAATGCGGCGGGGCAGCGCGGCGCCCGTGCCGCGCACGACTGATCTGATCAATGCTCTTTCCTATTCCTTTGCGTCGATGACGACGTCGGATTTCCGGATTGTCTGGGCATTCGGATTGCGGGCATGGAACAGGTCGAGATCGGCTTCGATGCGGTCAAGCAGATTGTTGCGCACCATGTCGTAGCCAAGCTCGATCGCCGCCGCGAAGCCATCCGAATCAGCCCCGCCATGGCTTTTCACCACGATGCCGTTCAATCCGAGGAAGACGCCGCC
Source organism: Mesorhizobium sp. M0701 (assembly GCF_040320365.1). Taxonomy (NCBI): domain Bacteria; kingdom Pseudomonadati; phylum Pseudomonadota; class Alphaproteobacteria; order Hyphomicrobiales; family Phyllobacteriaceae; genus Mesorhizobium; species Mesorhizobium sp. M0701. Next base: position 75,656 of record NZ_JAMYPO010000013.1, on the reverse strand, counting down.
ATTGGAGCGGCCGACATCCATCTTCTCGCGCAGGCGATCGAAGGCGGTCTTGGCGAAGATATAGCCGATCCTGGCCATCAGCGTCCGGTTCATCGCCGCGCGCAGATAGCCGGCGATCTGCCTGACGGTGCCTTCCGCCGTCTTCAGCGCGATGTTGCCGGCAAATCCTTCGGTAACGACGACGTCGACACTGCCCTTGCCGATGTCGTCACCCTCGACAAAGCCGTGGTAGTTCATCGAGGCCATGTTGGCCTCGCGCAACATACGACCCGCCTCCTTGACCTCTTCCTGGCCCTTGATCTCCTCGACGCCGACATTGAGCAGGCCGACGCTCGGCCGTTCGATGCCGAAAACCGAGCGCGCCATGCCGGTGCCCAGAATGGCAAAATCAACCAGTTGATGCGCATCCGCGCCAATGGTGGCGCCGACGTCCAGCACCACGCTCTCGCCGCGCAATGTCGGCCAGAGCGCCGCGATTGCCGGGCGATCGATGGTCGCCATGGTGCGAAGGCAGAATCTGGACATTGCCATCAGCGCGCCGGTATTGCCGGCCGAGATGCAGGCGTCGGCAGTGCCTGCCTTGACCGCCTCGACGGCCTTCCACATCGATGACTTCCAGCGGCCATGGCGCAGCGCCTGGCTCGGCTTGTCGTCCATCCGCACTGCGATCTCGCAGTGGATGAACTCGCTCACTTCCGCTAGCTTGGGGAATTTCGCGAGTTCGGGCCGTACCACTTCTTCGCGCCCATAAATGACGAAGCGTATATCCGGACGGCGGGTGGCGACAGTCATGAGCGCCGGGATGACCACGCTTGGCCCGTGATCGCCGCCCATGGCATCGATGGAAATCCTGATCACGCGGTGTTCATCTCACGGTTGCTTGGCCAGCGGGCTTGCCAAGGTGCGGGGCTCGCGAAGGTTCGGCGAAAATAACGGTTTTGGGCTGCCGCACAACCAACTTTTCTCAAATTGGGTTAGCTATCAGGATTTTCCCAACAGTGATCTGAGCTTTTGCTGGAATTCATTCTCCACAGGCTCGGCATCGCCGGCGGCCTCCAGCGATACACCCGGCTTGCGCGGATATGGATCGATCGCCAAGCCAAAGAACTGCTCGGCAAGCGCCCCGACGTCGATCGCATCGCCGGAAAAGGTTTCCGGGCTGTCCGGGCCTTCGGCGTCGAGCAGGATCTCACCGCCGCCGTCGAAACCTTGCCGCCCGAGCTTGGATTGCTCCGGCAGGAACAGCGCTTCGACCGCCTCATCGATATGCGCCTCGACCGGGTCGAGGGTGACGATACAGGCCTGCGTTATATCGGCCTCGACATGGCCGCTGACTTTCACCCCGTTGCGCTTCCAGGGCTCGACCAGGAGTTCGGCGCGATAGTTCTCGACCGATAGCAGCTCGTGCTCGACGGCCAGCAGGGCGCGCTGCCCAGCGTCGGCATCGATGACCACCGGCAGCCCCTTTTGCGGCAGCCGGGCGACATTTGCCAGGAATGACACTGGGCTGTGGGTATCAGGGTGTTTCATCTTCGCCTCCACTTCGCCACCTTCATCGGCCTGCCGTCGCTCAAGCGTTGGCCACGGGAAATGCCACCGTTCCGGAAACGATCGATTCGGTCGGCTGTTCCGCGAGTTGCCTTGATGCATCGGCGGCATAGAGTGCCAGTTGCGACGCTTGCGGCCAGGCGCCGGCATCCGGCCTGACATTGCGGGCAAGGGCGGCGGCGAGTGCATCATGGTCATTTCGTTGCAGCGCATCATCATAGGCGGCGGTACGGCCATAGAACATCTTCGCCAGTTTCCGCATTCGCTTCGGCACGCCGACGTCGCCAATGCCCAATTCACGCAACGAATGTTCGACATCCATGAAGAACTCGTCGATCAGCACCTGCGCAACCTCTGCCGCAGCACCGCCCTCGCCGCGCAACCGGTGCTGGAACAGGAACATGTGCAACGACAGCATCTCGAAGCGGCCGAGCGGCGTGTCCGGCACGTTCCAGGCGGAATAAAACACCGTTTGCCGCGCCGCCGCCACGATTTGTGCGTAAAGCGCCTCGGTGATGGCGCGGTTGGCATGTCGTTCGCGGCCAAAGAGGCGCTGGAACATTTGAGGGTGGTCTCCCGGGACCGTTTGTTGAAGTGGCCTTGTTGCATCGGCAAGCAAGCTGGTTTACCGGTTTTGCGGCCCAGCGCAAGTTGCGGCCAGCTTATGGAGTTGTAGTTGCGCGCGCTGAAATTCAAGTCGACTTTCCTGCCCAGGCCCGGCGGTGCGGTTTCGCTGCTGGTGATCGCTGCGGCGCTTTCCGCCTGCAATTCGTCTAAGATGATCGGCGATCTCAATCCGAGCGAGACGCTGACGCAAGGCTACGTCATCGACCAGCAGGCGATCGACCTGGTGCCGGTCGGCTCAAGCCGCGAACAGGTGCTGCTGGCGCTCGGCACTCCCTCGACGAAGGCGACCTTCGATAACGAGGCCTTTTATTACATTTCTCAGACGCGCAAGCGCTATGTCGCCTTCGACAAGCCGCGGCTGGTCGACCAGCATGTGCTGGCGGTCTATTTTGGCGATGACGGGCGCGTCACCCAGATCGCCAATTACGGCTTGAAGGACGGCAAGGTGTTCGACTTCATCTCGCGCACCACGCCGACCGGCGGCAAGGACCAGAACTTCCTCAGCCAGATCATCAGTGGCGCCAGCAAGCTGGCGCCTGGTGTTCCCGGCGCCAGCGGCGGCAGCACGCTCGGCGGCTCCTGATCCACCCGAGGGTGTCGGCTTCCTTCCGTTCCTTTCGCTTCCCTGTAAGCGGCATATCTCAGGCAATGAAAAACCCGCGGGAGCGATCCCGCGGGTTTTTGTCTTAAGGCCATAGCGACCGAGCTTAGCCGTGCGCGAGAACGGCCAGCAACAGCAGCGCGACGATGTTGGTGATCTTGATCGCCGGGTTGACCGCTGGGCCGGCAGTATCCTTGTAGGGATCGCCGACCGTGTCGCCGGTCACCGAAGCCTTGTGCGCTTCGGAGCCCTTGAGGTGCTTGAGGCCGTCCTTGTCGACGAAACCGTCTTCGAACGATTTCTTGGCGTTGTCCCAGGCGCCGCCGCCGGAGGTCATCGAGATGGCAACGAACAGGCCGTTGACGATGACGCCGAGCAGCGAGGCGCCGAGCGCGGCAAAGGCGGATGCCTTCGAACCGGAGATCAGGAGGATGCCGAAATAGACCACCAGCGGCGCCAGCACCGGCAGCAATGACGGAACGATCATCTCCCGGATCGCTGCCTTGGTCAGAAGGTCGACGGCGCGCGCATAGTTCGGCTTCGAGGTGCCGGCCATGATGCCCGGATCCTCGCGGAACTGCTTGCGCACCTCCTGGACGATAGCACCCGCGGCGCGGCCGACGGCGGTCATGGCGATGCCGCCGAACAGATACGGGATCAGGCCACCGAAGATCAGGCCGGCGACGACGTAAGGATTGGAGAGGTCGAAGGAGACGTCGCCCATGCCCTGGAAGTACGGGTATTTGTCGCCATTGGCGGCAAAGAACTTCAGGTCGTTAGAGTAGGCCGCGAACAGCACCAGCGCGCCGAGGCCGGCCGAGCCGATGGCGTAGCCCTTGGTTACCGCCTTGGTGGTGTTGCCGACAGCGTCGAGCGCGTCGGTTGACTGGCGCACCTCCTTGGGCAGGCCGGCCATTTCGGCAATGCCGCCGGCATTGTCGGTGACCGGGCCGAAGGCATCGAGCGCGACGATCATGCCGGCGAGGCCAAGCATCGTCGTCACCGCGATCGCCGTGCCGTAGAGGCCGGCAAGCTGGTATGTCGAGATGATGCCGCCGACGATGACGATCGCCGGCAACGCCGTCGCTTCCAGCGAGACCGCGAGGCCCTGGATGACGTTGGTGCCGTGACCGGTGACCGAGGCCTGGGCGATGGAGTTCACCGGACGCTTGCTGGTGCCGGTATAGTATTCGGTGATCACCACGATGAGGCCGGTCACCACAAGGCCGACCAGGCCGCAGATGAACAGGTTCGTGCCAGTAATGGCCATGCCGGCGACGGTGCCGATCTCACCCCAGCCGATGCATGCCGAAGTGGCGACGGCAAGGCCGACAATCGACAGCAAGCCGGTGACGATCAGGCCCTTATAGAGCGCGCCCATGATCGAGCCGCTGGAACCGAGCTTGACGAAGAAGGTGCCGACGATCGAGGTGAGAATGCAGGCGCCGCAGATGGCCAGCGGATAGAGCATGGCCGCGCCGAGCACGGCGGTGCCACCGAAAAAGATGGCGGCGAGGACCATGGTGGCGACGACGGTCACCGCATAGGTCTCGAACAGGTCGGCGGCCATGCCGGCGCAATCGCCGACATTGTCGCCGACATTGTCGGCGATGGTGGCCGGATTGCGTGGATCGTCTTCGGGAATGCCGGCTTCAACCTTGCCGACAAGATCGCCGCCGACGTCGGCGCCTTTTGTGAAGATGCCGCCGCCGAGACGGGCGAAGATCGAGATCAGCGAGGCGCCGAAGCCGAGCGAAACAAGCGAGTCGATGACGACGCGATCGTCGGGCTGCAGACCCATGAACTGGGTCAGGATCAGGTAGTAGATCGAGACGCCGAGCAGGGCCAGGCCAGCAACCAGCATGCCAGTGATGGCGCCCGACTTGAAGGCGATCTCGAGGCCGGCAGCGAGGCTGTTGGAAGCCGCCTGCGCGGTGCGCACATTGGCGCGCACCGAGACGTGCATACCGATGAAGCCAGCGGCGCCCGATAGAACGGCGCCGATCAGGAAGCCGATGGCGGCGGTGATCGAAAGCAGCCACCAGGCGAGCAGCAGGACCACGACGCCGACGATGGCGATGGTGGTGTACTGGCGCGCCAGATAAGCCTGAGCGCCTTCGCGGATGGCCGCGGAAATTTCCTGCATGCGTGCATTGCCCTGATCGGCCGCGAGGACCGAACGTGTCGCCCAGATGGCGTAAAGGACTGAAAGCAGACCGCAGGCGATGACAGCTGAAAGTATGGTCATTGCCGAATTTTCCTCGATTGGTGGCCCAAAAGAACCCCTCCCCGGGCCGTTGAGACAGGGGACGAATTTTCCGCAACTGGAATCCGTCCCTTCGCAGCGGCTTATGCGAAACAGGGCTCGGAACGTCAAGATATTGTTCGGTTTTTGTCCGGTTTTCGTCCAAAAGATCCCGGGTTTCGCCCAAAAGGCTGGACGGCAGCGCGCCTGTCGACACTGCCATCCGATTAGATCGATTGAAATCGGCGAACGGCCGTCAAGCTTTGCGCCGGTCGCCGTCCGGCTGGACGACGAAGACCAGCACCACCAGCATTGTCATATAGAATTTGAACGCCGCCTCCTGACCATTCCATGTCGAAGACTGCCACATGGCAAACCACTCGCCGCCAACGACCATGAAGCCGAAGTACCAAACAAGGAAACCCGTGGTGGCGGCTATGATGACGAACTTCTTGGCATCGTTGAATGCCTGTCCGCTGGCTTTGCGCGCCTGCCAGAGTTGCCAGACGGCGATTAGGTAAAGCAGGCAGGTCAGCGCCTCGCCAATGATGATCAGCCAGTAGCCAGCCGTCCACAGCGACGGGTTGGTGATCGAGCGGTACATCAGTGCATTGCCGGGAAAGGTCGTGTCCATGCTCAGCACATGCTGGACAAAGGCGAAGTTTGAGCCGTAATCGGTGATGTTGCCGAAGGCGACGAGGAAGGCGAAAGCCGCCAGACACAAACACATGACGATCTTGGAGAAACGCGCGGTCATGGCAAGAACTCCTGCTGAAAGATCGGGGCATCGCACTCATCAATCGCCGAGTCCCGAAGATCGCGCAACGGGTGGGCCAGTGATCATCGTGCTCACAGCCGTTGCGAGACATTATGCCGGCAAGCAAGACATTGCCGAGACTGTCGAAGCCCTCGATCTCGACAGTGATTGCGCGGTGGGCGACTTGGTCTCTGTGGTTAGAGCCGACACACAGCACGATTTCGCCATCATCTGCCGCCGCTGGATCACCGGCGAGACGGGCACAACGCTGGAACTGACGCTCGATCATCCGACGCGGTCGACCGGCCACTGAAAAAAGAGCGAACTTCGCCCCGAGACGCTACTCGGGCTCGCGTCCCATGCGCCGGGCGGTATAGCGCTCGACCGCCGACAGCCCGTCATAGATCAGCACGGCAAGGGCGGCGACGATCAGGCCACCCTGCAGGATGAAGGCGAGGTTGTTCGACAGCAGGCCTGCGATGATCACCTCGCCCAGTGTTCTCGCCGCTACCGTCGAGCCGATGGTCGCGGTGGCGAGGCTGATCACCACCGACAGCCGGATACCACCGAGAATGATCGGCGCGCTGAGCGGCAGCTCGACCTTGACCAGTCTTTGCCAGCCGGTCATGCCGGCGCCACGCGCCGCCTCGACTACGTTGGCCGGCAGCGTCGTCAGGCCGGTCAGCGCATTCTCAAAGATCGGCAGCAGTCCGTAGAGAAACAGCGCAATCAGCGTCGGCTTTTCGCCGAAGCCGACGGCCGGCACGGCAAGCGCCAGCACCGCCACCGGCGGAAACGTTTGGCCGATATTGACCAGGCTGCGCGACAGCGGCAGGAATTCGGCGCCGGCTGGCCTGGTGACCAGAATGGCGAGCGCGACCGCAACGATCGTCGCGGCAACCGTCGCGATCAGCACGGTCCGCAGATGCAGCAGCGTCAACGTCAAAAGGCTGCCCTGATTGTAGATTACCGGCGCGTTGTTCTCTGTCAGCGGCTTCAGCAGCGGTTCGAACCAGCCGGGATTGGTGACGAAGGCAATAAGCACTACTACCAAGGCCAGCCTGAGCAGCGACGGAAGCCAGGCTTTCATGCCGGCCTCGCCGCACGCTTAACCAGTCCGTCCACAGTGACGCGGCCAAGCGATTTGCCGTCAGAATCTTTCACCGGAAGTGCCGGGCGGCCCGACCACAGGAGTTCGGCCAACGCGTCGCGTTGGCTGGCGTCACCGGGGATCGCCTCGCCTTCGGCCGTGCCTTTTTCCACCGCGTCGCGCACCCGGCCAAGCGACAACAGCCGGAACGGTCTTTCACTGGCGCCAACCAGGGTCTCGACAAACGCGCTGGCCGGTTTCGCCAGTATCTCGGCCGGCGCGGCATATTGCGCTACTTTGCCGCCATCCATCACCGCGATCTTGTCGCCCATGTGAACGGCCTCTTCCATGTCATGGGTGACGAGGATGATGGTGGTGCCGAAGCGTTTCTGGATCGCCAGCAGATCCTCCTGCGCCTTGTTGCGGATGATCGGGTCGAGCGCGCCGAACGGCTCATCCATCAACAGCACGTTGGGTTCCGCGGCAAGCGCCCGGGCGACGCCGACGCGCTGCTGCTGGCCGCCGGAAAGCTCATGCGGATAGCGTGGCCCGTAGGCTTGCGGGTCGAGCTGGTATAGCGTCATCAGCTCGTCGACGCGGGCCTTGATGCGGTTGGCGCCCCAGCCGAGCAATACCGGCACAGTGGCGATGTTCTGCGCCACCGTGCGATGCGGAAACAGGCCGTGGCCCTGGATGGCATAGCCGATGCTGCGACGCAGCTCATAATCCGGGACCGAGCGGTTGTCGACGCCGTCGAGCTTGATCATGCCCGATGTCGGCTCGACCAGCCGGTTTATCATGCGAAGCAGCGTCGTCTTGCCGGAGCCGGAGGTGCCGACGATGACGGCGATGCTGCGCGGCTCGATTACTATCGACACGTCGTCGACGACTGTCGTCTCGCCGTAGCGCTTGGTGATGCCTTCGATCTCGATCATGCCGTTTCAACCCTGCGCTTGCTGGCGCTCATTTCGATCACTGCATCGAGGATGATGGCAGCGGCGAAGGCCAGCACCACCGTCGGAACAGCACCGAGCAGCACCAGGTCCATCGCCGTCTGGCCGACCCCCTGGAATACGAACACGCCAAAGCCGCCGCCGCCGATCAACGCGGCAATTGTGGCGAGGCCGATATTCTGCACCAGCACGATGCGGATGCCGGTGAGGATCACCGGGAAAGCCAGCGGAAACTCGACGCCGAACAGCCGCTGGCGGTCGGTCATGCCCATGCCGCGCGCTGCGTCGTTGGCGGCACGCGTCACACCGGCAAGGCCGACCACGGTGTTGGCCACTACCGGCAGCAGTGAATAGAGGAACAGGGCGACGAAAGCCGGCGCTGTGCCGATGCCGCGGATCCCGAGCGCGGCAGCACCCGGCACATGCGAAGCTACCCAGCCGAGCGGTGCGATTAAGAGGCCGAACAGCGCGATCGAAGGAATGGTCTGGATGATGTTCAGCACGTTGAGCACGCCGGCCCGCAATTTCTCGACGCGATGGCAGAGGATGCCGAGCGGCAGGCCGATAATCACCGCTGCCGCCAGCGAACCCAGCGCCAGCGTCACATGCTTGGAGCCTTCCGCCCAAAAACTATCGGAGCGATTGAAATATTCCTTGAGGATCGACAGGCTGTTCCAGCTTCCCGAGACGAGCAGCAGCCCGATCGCCGCGGCGGCGACAACAAGCACGCCGATCCGTGCCTGCGGCGACAGGTTCAGCCGCGTAAGCACGTCGGCGAGCAGAAGCGTGAAGGCGAAGATAAGCAGCCAAAAGCCCGAAGCCGGCGAGATACGGGCGAAGGTGTTGCCGGCAGGTGTCAGGAAACTGCCGGCGATGCCGATCAGCAGCGCCAGCGCCGCAAGCGCAACCACACTGGCGGCGAGGCGCAGAACAAGCGGCGTTTTCAGCAGCGCAATGAGCGCTGCTGCGACGACAATCGCCATCAACAGCGGACCGACGGTCGCAGGCAAAGATTCGAGGATCGAGCGCGCCTCGCCGGGTACGATGCGATTGGCGCGGAACGTGGCGAATGGTGCCGCAAAAGCCGCATAGGCTGATATCGCCGCGATGACCACGCCGAGCTTGTCGAACCGGATGCGCACGCTCTCCCCCATCGGCCGATCCGGCGCACCTCGAAAGCGGAGCGCCGGAATCGCCTTACTTCAGGAAGCCGTTCTTTTTCAAAAAGTCCTCGGCGACGCCCTTGACCGGCTCGCCGCCGACCTGCACGCGGCCGTTCAACTCCTGCAACGTGACGAGATCGAGCTTGGCGAACACCGGCTTCAGCAGCGTCTCGATTTCGGGATGCTCCTTCAGCACCGCCTCGCGGATGATCGGCGCCGGCTGGTAGACCGGCTGCACACCCTTGTCGTCCCCAAGCACGACGAGGCCGGAGGGCGCGATGCCGCCGTCGGTGCCGTAGACCATGGCGGCGTTGGCGCCGTTGGTCTGGTTGGCCGCAGCGGCAATGGTGGCCGCCGTGTCGCCGCCCGACAGCGTGATCAACTGGTCCGGCTTCAGCGTGAAGCCATAGGTCTTCTGGAAAGCGGGCAGCGCGGCCGCCGAATTGACGAACTCGGCGGAGGCCGCCAGCACCACCTTGCCGCCGCCCGAGACATATTTGCCGAAGTCGGAAAGGGTGACGAGCTTATTGGTATCGGCGACCTCCTTGCGCAGGGCGATCGCCCAGGTGTTGTTGGCCGGTGACGGTGACAGCCAGACGATCTTGTTGGCGTCGTAGTCGAGCTTCTTGGCAGTCTCGTAGGCCTTGGCGGCGTCTTTCCACACCGGATCGTCGGCCTTCTCGAAGAAGAAGGCGGCGTTGCCGGTGTATTCCGGATAGATGTCTATCTCGCCGGCTGTAATCGCCTTGCGTACCACGGGCGTGCCGCCGAGTTGGATGCGGTCGGTGGTCTGGATATTATTGGCGTTCAGCACCAGCTGGATGATATTGCCGAGCACACCGCCCTCGGTGTCGATCTTCGACGACACCACCACCTGGGCACTCGCCGAGGCCAACGCAATTCCGAGCGCTAGTACAGCGCCGGCCAGAATCTTGATTGAAAACATCTCACAAATCCCTTGCTGTGAACCGGAATACGGCTGCCGCATATGAGCATGGCTTCGATGCCCCGTCGGGGTACACGGTTTCATAAGAGGGGGGATGGGCGCAATAATTTTGTTCGGATGTGAGTGAATCCGCTGCCGCGACGTCCCGACAGGGTGACGTCAGTTGGCCGCGCGCAGGCCCGTCATCTTCAACACGCCCAGTGCCACGAAGCACAGCGCGACGACCGGGAAAATCATCCAGTTCAGCATCTCCCAGCCCCAGGCATTGTAGACCGCCCCCGACATCAGTGAGGCGAAGGCGACGGAGCCGAACAGGACGAAATCGTGGAACCCCTGGACCTTGCCTTTTTCGGATGACTGGTAGCTGTCGGCCACCATGGCGGTGGCACCGATGAAGCTGAAGTTCCAGCCAAGGCCGAGCAGGATCAGCGCCGTCCAGAACTGCCACAGTGCCAACCCTGACAGCGCCACTATGGCGCAGCCAATCAGCAGCACCAGGCCGATGGCCACGATCCGCTCAGCGCCGAAGCGATAGATCAGCGACCCCGTGAAGAAGCTCGGCGCGAACATCGCCATGACGTGCCAGGAAATGCCGAGCGTGGCGTCGTCGGTCGAAAGGCCGCAGCCGACCATGGCCAGCGGCGCGCCGGTCATCACGAAGCTCATCAGTGCGTAGCTGCCGATGGCGCAAAACAACGCCGCGACGAAGCGTGGCCTGGTGACAATTTCCGAGAGCGGCCGGGCGTCGCTGTCGGAAATTTCCACCTTGTCGGTTGCCTTGGCCGGGATGCGCAACAAAGAGAGAATGGCGGCGCCGACCGCCGCCAGCACCAGGATGGACGCAAACGAGCCGGCAAACTTCACCGGCGAGAACAGATCGCCGGTGAAGATGACGATCTGCGGTCCAAGGATGGCGGTGACGATGCCGCCGGCCAGCACGAAGGAGATGGCGCGCGCCTTGAATTCAGGCGGCGCATTGTCGGCGGCGGCAAAGCGGAACTGCTGGACGAAAGCGCCCCCGATGCCGATCACGGCCAAGCCGAAAGCGAATAGCCAGAAGCTGGGATGAAACAGCGCCAGCGTGGCGACCAGCCCGCCAAGCGCCGTGACCGCTGTGCCGGTCATGAAGCCGTCGCGCTGGCCGAGCCGGCGGATGATCGCCGCGGCCGGCAGGGAACCGAGCGCCACGCCGACATTGAAACCGGTGATCGGCGCGGTTGCCAGCGACTTGTCAGCATCGAGCAGGTACTGCCCGGCCAATCCGCCCATGGAAATGGCGATGGGTGCGGCCGAGCCGATGATCGCCTGCGAGGCTGCGAGGATGAAGGCGGTGCGACGCGCTTCCTTGCCCGCCCCAACGGCGACGATAGCAGTCATGAGGCGTCCTTGCCGCGGCCCTCGCCACGCACCCGGCGCGACACGCGATCAAGCACCGCATTGACCAGTTTCGGCTCGTCTTCCTCGTAAAATGCCTTGGCGATGTCGACATATTCGGAGACGATGACCGCCACCGGCACGTCCTCGCGCTGCATCAACTCGTAGACGCCGGCGCGCAATATGGCGCGCAACGTGGAATCGAGCCTCGACAGAGGCCAGTCCTCGGTCAGCGCCTGTCGAATGACTGGATCGATGGTCTTCTGGTGCTCGACAACGCCGGCAAGAATGGCACGAAACCATTGCGCATCGGCTTCGCGATAGAGCGCGCCGTCGACTTCCTTGCCGAGCCTGAACGCCTCGTATTCGGCGGTGATCTCAAACACACCGCTGCCGGCGACGTCCATCTGGTAGAGCGCCTGCACGGCGGCCAGACGGGCAGCACCGCGCTTGTTGGCATGGCGAAGCGCAGGCTGGCCGGGCGAAGCGGGTTCGCTCACGTTCGCTCTCCCAACTGTTCCTTTAGAGCGATCATGGTCAGCGCCGCACGCGCCGCAAAGCCGCCCTTGTCGCCTTCCGAACGCCTGGCCCGTGTCCAGGCCTGTTCGTCGTTTTCGGTGGTCAGGATGCCGTTGCCGATGCAGACCGCATCCTGCACGGACAGGTCCATCAGGGCACGGCTGGATTCATTGGCGACGATATCGAAATGATAGGTGTCGCCGCGGACCACCGTGCCGAGGGCGACGAAGCCGTCATAGTTCGTCCCGCCTTCGGAGGCACCGTCGAGCGCGAAGGAAATCACCGCCGGGATTTCGAGCGAGCCCGGAACAGTGACGACGTCGTATGTCGCGCCCGCTTCCTCGAGGGCCTTTGTCGCGCCTTCGAGCAACGCGTCGGCAAGGTCGTCGTGAAAGCGCGCCTCGATGACAAGAAGGTGGGCCTTCTTCTTCGGACGGATGAACGCTTTGCCGTGTTGGGATGTGCCTGCCATAGATGTCTCCGGGGATCGCCGGTGACTTAGGCCGAAGCCGGTTTGATCGCAAGCGGAAGATTGCCGAAGGAACTTTCAAGGCCAACTCGGCGGCGGTCGCATCAGGGAATGGGCTTTATGGACGAGCGCCTCAAAGCCCCTCCTTCGCCGCCTCCACCAGTCGCGCCGCGTAGCGGGCCATGGTGTCGATCTCAAGGTTGACGCGATCGCCGACCTGGCGTTCGCCCCAGGTGGTGACGGTCAGCGAATGGTGGATCAACAGCACGTCGAAGCGGGTGCCCTCGACCTTGTTGACGGTGAGCGAAGTGCCGTCGAGCGCGACGGAACCCTTGGGGGCGATGAATTTGGCAAGCTCGCGCGATGCTTCCAGGGTGAAGCGAACGGCGTCGCCCTCTTCCTTACGCGCCACGATCTCGGCCATGCCGTCGACGTGGCCGGACACTATATGGCCGCCAAGCTCGTCGCCGATCTTCAGAGCCCGCTCCAGGTTGATGCGCGTGCCTGATTTCCAGCCCATCGCGGTCGTCAGCCTGAGGGCCTCTTCCCAGGCCTCGACCTCGAACCAACGTGCGTTGGCGCCATCTTCCGGCAATCCCGTTACCGTCAGGCAGACGCCGCCGCAGGAAATCGAGGCGCCGATGGCAATGGTCTGCGGATCGTAAGCGGTGTCGATACGCAAACCGACGCCTTCCCTGAGCGGCTTCACGGCAGCGACAGTGCCGACATCGGTGACGATTCCAGTGAACATTAGTTTGGCCCCGTGAACATCAGTTCGGTCCTAGATGTCTCTTATCCATTCCGCATATGTATCTTCGCCGAAACGCATGTTGCGCAATTTGCGAAATCCCGGCGGGATATTGTTGGCATCGATCGGCGATACAATGCCGCCCTCGCCGATCGCGCCCGGCCCCTGAAACAGCACGATACGATCGACCAGTTGTTCGTCGAGGAACGCCTTGGCCACCCTCGCGCCGCCCTCGACCAGGACGCTTGCCATGCCGAGCGCCGCCAGGTCCTCGAGCAGTTCCGGCAGCGCAATATCGCCTTCATAGGTCTCAGTACCGATGAAGCGAACGCCGGCGCGTTCGAGCGCGGCGCGCCGGTGCGGATCGGCCTCGGCGCAGGCAGCGACATAGAGCGGCACACGGTCGACGCCGGCGACCAGTTTCGAAGTCTCGGGTAGCCTGATCTGACGGTCGAGTACGATGCGCGCCGGCGAACGGCTCTCCAGTCCCGGAAGCCGAACCGTCAGCGCCGGATCGTCCTCCAATGCGGTGCCGATGCCGATCAATATGCCATCGGCTTCGGCGCGCATCAGATAGACTTCGCGCCGCGCAATATCGCCGGTGATGGAGACCTGTCCCTCGCCTTTCACGCCGATCTTGTTGTCGCTCGAAAGCGCAAGTTTCAGGATCACTTCCGGGCGTTTTTTCAGAGATCGAATTAAATAGCCGGCCATCTGCTCCGCGGCCTCGGCCGCCAACACTTTTTCCACCACTTCGACGCCGGCGGCACGCAAGATTGCATAGCCCTTGCCGGAAACACGCGGGTCCGGATCGCTGGCAGCGCCGACCACACGCGCCACGCCGGCACTGACCAGCGCATTGGCGCAAGGCGGCGTGCGGCCGTGATGGGCGCAGGGCTCCAGCGTTACATAGGCGGTGGCGCCGCGCGCCAGTTCGCCGGCCTCTGCCAAAGCCTCGGTCTCGGCATGCGGCCGGCCGCCGACGGCGGTGACGCCGCTGCCGACGATCCTCGGCCCGTCGCCGTCATCGCGCACGATCAGCGTGCCGACGGAAGGGTTGGTCGAGGTCCGCCCGGCATTCTTGCGCGACAGCCTGAGGGCTGCCGCCATATAGCGGCGATCGACGACCTCTTGCTCAGCCGTGCTGCGTTCGGACCCTGCCATGCTCAGCTGGCGTCCTCTTCGCTCTTCAGCTCTTCGCCCCTGGGCTCGTCGGTTTTGAGCTCGTCGCCTTTGAGTTCGCCCAACACGTCGTGGAAATCCTTGGCCTCGCGGAAATTGCGGTAGACGGAGGCAAAGCGCACATAGGCGACATCATCGAGCGACTTAAGCGCCTCCATGACCAGCCGGCCGACTTCCCCCGAGGCCACCTCGGTCTCGCCCGAGCTTTCGAGCTGGCGCACGATGCCGGTCACCGCGCGGTCGATGCGCTCCGGGTCGACGTTGCGCTTGCGTACCGCAATCTCGACCGAGCGCAGCAGCTTGTCGCGGTCGAACGGCACCTTGCGTCCCGACTTCTTCACCACGACGAGGTCGCGCAGTTGTACCCGCTCGAAAGTGGTGAAGCGGCCGCCGCAATCCGGGCAGACGCGCCGCCTGCGGATCGCTGCACCGTCTTCGGCAGGGCGCGAATCCTTCACCTGCGTATCTTCGGACTGGCAATAAGGGCAGCGCATGGAGAGCCTTCGGTTCGCGATTCTCGTGGAGCGAAAGGCTTAGAGGTTTTTGCCGCCGTGGCAAAGTATGGCCGATGACCGATCGCGCTTCAGAGATAGCGAGGCGCGAGGAAAATTGCGAGAGCGGCAATCAGTTGACAGCGGTCCGCCAATCAGGGCGCGACGTCGCCGGTCGGGAAGCCGCAAGACGTGCCGAGATAGCGATAGGCCTTGGTGAAGCCGTCCATCGATATGGTCGCGACCGGCTTGTCGGCGAAGCTGACATCGAGGGCGCTGGTGCGGCGCATGGCGCGCAGTACCGCGAGCGTGGTCTCGGACTTGTTGTCTATCATCCACTGTCCGTCGGCGATAAGACGAAAACCGGCCTTGATCTTGTCGTTGACGTCCCGGAACACCACCGGGATGTTATCGCCCTTGGGCAAGTCACTGTTTCTCACGGCGATGATGAGGCTCGGATAACCATCGGGTGGCAATACGTCGCCATTCGAGATGGCCAGCGTGAGGGTGCCACTGGTGCCGTTAGCGTCGAAAAAGACCGTCGAGGCGGCGCAGGTCTTGCGCACATCCTCGCCGGTGTTGACCTCGTCCACCGTGGTGGACCAACTGCCGAAGGTCTCTGTCTTGGGTGCTGCCGGGGTCGGCTCGGTCTGCGCAAAGGCCGCGCCGAGTAGCGGCGAGGTGGCTAAGGTGAGCAAGGCAGCGCCAACACTGGCGAAACGGAAAATTCGCATCATCATCAAGCGTCTCCGAGATGCAGCCGTGCCCAGTTGATCGGCGCCGTCACAGTTGGGGGAACGACGCCCTGCGTCAACCAAGATACGGGTAAAGCGGAAAACGATCCGTCAATGTCGCCACCTTGGCCTTCACGGTTGCCTCGACGGCCGCATTGCCTTCGTCGGAATTGGCGACCTTCAGTCCATCCAGCACTTCGGCGATCAGCTTGCCGATCTCGCGGAACTCGGCCTGACCGAAGCCGCGCGTGGTGCCGGCCGGCGTGCCGAGCCGAACGCCCGATGTCACGAAAGGCTTTTCCGGATCGAAGGGGATGCCGTTCTTGTTGCAGGTGATGTTGGCGCGGCCAAGGGCAGCCTCGGCGCGCTTGCCGGTGGCGTTCTTGGGACGCAGGTCGACCAACATCAGATGGTTGTCGGTGCCGCCGGAGACGATGTCGAGACCGGTTTCCTGCAGACTGGAGGCCAGCGCCTTGGCATTGGCGACGACGCTCTCCGCATAGATCTTGAAGCTCGGCTTCAGCGCCTCGCCCAGAGCCACCGCCTTGGCGGCGATGACATGCATCAGCGGTCCGCCCTGCAGGCCGGGGAAGACGGCCGAATTCATCTTCTTGGCAATATCCTCATCATTGCAAAGGATCATGCCGCCGCGCGGCCCGCGCAGCGATTTGTGCGTCGTGGTGGTGACCACATGGGCATGCGGCAGCGGCGACGGATGCATGCCGCCGGCGACCAGGCCGGCGATGTGGGCCATGTCGACCATCAGATAGGCACCGATCGAATCGGCGATCTCGCGAAAACGCTTCCAGTCCCAGACACGTGAATAGGCTGTGCCGCCGGCCAGGATCAATTTCGGCCTGGTCTCATGGGCGGTCTTCTCGATCGCATCCATGTCGAGCAGATGATCGTCCCGGCGCACGCCATAGGAGACGACCTTGAACCATTTGCCGCTCATATTGACCGGCGAGCCATGTGTCAGGTGTCCGCCGGAATTGAGGTCGAGGCCCATGAAGGTGTCGCCGGGCTGCAGCAACGCTAGGAACACCGCCTGGTTCATCTGGCTGCCGGAATTCGGCTGGACGTTGGCGAAGTTGCAGCCGAACAGCTTTTTCGCGCGTTCGATGGCCAGTTCCTCGGCGACATCGACGAATTGGCAGCCGCCGTAGTAGCGCTTGCCCGGATAGCCCTCGGCATATTTGTTGGTCATGATCGACCCCTGTGCCTCGAGCACGGCACGCGAGACGATATTTTCCGAGGCAATCAGCTCGATCTCGTGGCGCTGGCGGCCGAGTTCGTTGCGGATTGCGCCGAAAATCTCGGGGTCGGCATCGGCAAGCGTGGTTTCGAAAAAGGATTCGAATTTGTTCGACACTGCCGCTGCTGTTGCCATGGGCTGAAATCCTCAAGGTTCGGGGTCTGTCGCGCCATTAACACAGTTGCTTTCGGCCCGCCACGTTTGCAGCGCGAAATTTGCTAGCCGGATTGCGCCAGAGAGACTGGCAGCCTCTATTTCCTTGCCTGCCGGCCCTTCAGCAGGGCCTCGGTGAGCGTGATCTCGGTGAACAGCGCCTGCATCGTATGGTCGTTAATCTGGCCGCTGCGAAACATTGCGCGAACCGCTGCGCGTTCGGCCTCAATGCCCGCCAGCCTCAATTCGAGCTCCAGCCGTCCGGCCTCGCGGGCCTCGGCGCGCGCCTCGTCGGCCTCGTCGGAGGCAGCGATGCGGCGACGGTAGCCGGCGACGATGCTGTCGGCGGCGGCAAGCCGGGCGCCGGGTGTTTCCCCTTCATCGCTGTCGGTCGCGCCGGCCATGCTCTCGATGCGGGCGATGGCGGCCTTGGCCGCGCCCACGCGCGCAAAACGCTCCTCGGCAGCGCCAGGATCCTCGCCCGGCTCGACCAGCCCGCGTGCCACCTTGGGCAAGGCAAGGCTGGCAATGAGCAGATGATGACGCCTGCGGCGAGGAAGATCACCACGTCGCGCGCCGGAAAGGGCGAACCATTCGGCGTGGTGAGCGGCAGCGACAGGATGCCGGCCAGCGTGATGGCGCCGCGCACGCCGGCAACAGAGCCGGCGATCCGGACCCGCAGCCCGAACGGCTCGGCCTTCTGCTCGCGTAATCGCGCCGAGACGCGCGTCGCGATGTCGCCGACCCAGATCCACAGGAAGCGCAGCCCGATCAGGCATAGTGTCAGCGCGACCACCGTGGCGATTGGCTGGATGACCGGATAGCGGCTGCCGAGCTCAGGCGGCACGTTGCCGATGATTTCGGGAAGCTGCAACCCGAGCAGGATGAACAGCGCGCCGTTGAAGACGAAGGATAGCGTCGTCCACAGCGATACGGTCTGTATGCGCGCCGAGACGCCGAGAAAGCGGAAAATCCCGGAGCCGCCGGTGAGCACTCCGGCCGTGACCGCCGCCAGAATGCCCGAGGCGCCGACATTCTCGGCGCCGAGATAGGCGATGAACGGCAGCAGGACCATGACCAGCACCTGCGCCTCGGCCGGCACGCCGCCGATACGGTTCAGCAATTGCAGCACCTTGGCGGCGACGAACAAGGCAGCCACGCCGGCCAGGATGCCGGCAGCGACGGCATAGAGGAAAGTCACGGACGCCGCGACGAAGGAGAAGCTGCCGGTCAAGGCAGCTGCCACCGCAAAGCGGAACATCGCGAGGCCCGACGCATCGTTGAGCAGCGCCTCGCCCTCCAGGATGTGCATCAGCCGGGCCGGGACCAGGCTCTTGTCGACGATCGAGGAGACGGCCACCGCATCCGTTGGGGACAGCACCGCAGCAAGTGCGAAAGCGACGACGAGCGGGATGCTCGGGACAAGCCAGTGCAAAGCGTAGCCGAAGCCGACAATGGTGAAGAAGACCAGCCCGATGGCGAGGTCGAGGATCGGCCCGCGCAGCGCGATCAGTTCGCGCTTGGGCGCACCATAGGCGTCGCTGAACAACAGCGGTGGGATGAACACCAGCAGAAACAGCTCGGGATCGATCTCGACATGCATTCCGCGCACCGGCCAAGCCAGTGCCGCGCCGATGGCGATCTGCAGCACAGGTAGCGGAACCCGCACCGGCCGGACCAGCGCGCCCGAAACGGCGACGAAGATGAGCACGACCAGAATGAACATTGCGAAATGCATGATGCGATTTCCGAATACGGCACCGCGCGTTCTTTTGCCGGCGATCAGTCCAGCAAAGCTTGCCGCGAAAGACTCGGCAACGAAAAAGGCCGCCCTTCCGGCGGCCTTTTGCAAATGAGCTCAACTGCTTAGAGCGCGGATGTGATCTGCAGCTCGTTGGCTCCGTCGAGGCCGTAAATGTCGTCACGGAACTGGACCACGCCCGGCCCTGTCGACCAGGCCGAGACGTAGAGAAAATAAACCGGCACCGGATTGGTGACCTGCACCGGCGTGTTCTCCCCGGTCTTGATCGCCGCCTCGAAATGCTGGCGATCCCAGCCCGGCGTGTCGCGCAGAATCCAGGTGACGAGGTCGCGCACGTTCTGAACCCGCACGCAGCCAGAGGAATCGAAGCGCATCAGCTTGCCGAACAGGCTCTGCTGCGGCGTGTCGTGCATGTAGACGCCGTCCGGGCTGGGGAAATTGATCTTGACCGAGGCCATCGCGTTGCCGGAACCGGGATCCTGGCGGAAGCGGTATTTGGCGGCATCGTCGGTCGACCAGTCGACCGTCATTGGGTCGACCTCGCTGCCGTCCGGCGCAAACAGGCGGATATGGCTATCCTTGAGATAGTTGGGGTCCTTCCGCATCAGCGGAATGATGTCCTTGCGCACGATCGAGACCGGCGCGTTCCAGTACGGATTGACGATGATTTCGTTGATCTTGGAATTGACGATCGGCGTCTGGCGATCGATCTTGCCGACGATTGCGGTGTGGCGCAGCACAACGCGGTCGTTCTCGACAGCCTCGATCTGCGCCGCCGGGATGTCGACCAGAACATAGCGGTTGCCAAGCGTGCCGGCCCGCTCACGCAGCCGTTGCAGATTGGTCTGCAGCTGACCAAGCCGAACCGGCGCCGACACGTTCATTGCCGCGAAAGTATATTTGCCCGTGGTTCCGTCGGCCGGCAAGCCGTGACGCAACTGGAAGCGCTTGAGCGCCGAGTCGACGTAAGAATCGAATGCTTCCGAGAGCCCGGCGCTCTGCGCCAGGTCGCCCGATATCATCAAGCGCCTGCGCAGCGGCACCACATCGGGATCCTCGACGCCAAGCTGCAGCTTCTTGGTGTCTGGAACCTGCTCCCAGCCGCCTTGCGCGACGATATTCTGATACTGCATGATCACCTGCTCGGTGAAGGATACCGTCTGCAGGCTGAAGATCGGCAGCGTCGAGGCAACCTTGCCGCCTTCGCTGGCACGCGCATCGAATTGGTCGTCCCAATTGCCGCGCGCCGAGGATTTCAGGATATCCTCGATCACATCCTGCGCACTGGCGCGGCCGGCGACCATTGCGGCTGCGAGCGCGGAGGCTCCTGAAAGGAAGAAACGGCGGCTGGTTCTCATGGACGTTCCAGACATTCTTGCTACAATTCAACTCACCGGGCGGTCTCGCCCGCACTCTAGAGTTGGCTTCTTAACAATTAGCCAACCAGGCCCGCATCACTTCGGTGTAAAACCACAGGGGAAGTGACTTGAGCACAGGACAAATGCACGGCTTTGGCCCCAGCATCACCCGCATCTTCGGTTCCATTGGAATATGGCGGCAACGTGGCTGTTGCTCGAATTTGGATCGGCCGGCCTGACGAAACGGGAAGACCGGTGCTTTTCGGCACCGGCCTTTGGTCCACTCCGCGGCAGCACTTCCGTAGTCCAGCGTCAGATCTAGATGCGGCGGATGCGATTACATCCGGTAGGCGATGGTATCGTTCCAGAACCGATCCAGGCGCTGCAGGGCGCGGTTCATCTGCTTGAACTCTTCCGTGTTGATGCCGCCAACCTGCTCGATCGAACCGACATGGCGCTCGTAGAGGCCGGCGACGACTTCCGCCACCTCATTGCCCTTCGGCGTGAGCGAAACCCGCACCGAACGGCGGTCGATGCGCGAGCGCTGGTGGTTGATGAAGCCGAGATCGACCAGCTTCTTCAGATTGTAGGAGACATTCGAGCCGAGATAATAGCCGCGCGAGCGCAGTTCGCCGGCGGTCAGCTCCGAATTGCCGATGTTGAACAGGAGCAGCGCCTGGATGGCGTTGATGTCGGAGCGACCGTTACGGTCGAATTCGTCCTTGATCACATCAAGCAGACGGCGATGCAGCCGCTCGACCAGCTGCAGCGATTCCATGTACAGCGAACGGATCGCCTCGCGGCGGTCATCGGATACGTTGGCGGTCTTCGCCGCCGGACGCGAATTGATCATTGTCTTTGCCTCTCGTTTGTCGCCCGGTGATTTTTTGTTCTTCACCTTGATCGCGACACTATCGAATACTCATAAAATTCGACTTAAACGCCAAGGCTAACAAGAGCTTACCGGTAAGGGGTTTCGAAAGAGGCTTAACGGACGGTCACCCGAGCAAGGATAATTAACCTAAAGATTTAGCCAACGATCCTGGCCGGAATTGCTATCGCCGGGGTTGCCGCTTCTGGATCCAGATCACCACGCGGAACACCATGTAGAGCAGCGCCACCGCAAGGTGCGAGGCGACGATCAGCGGCCGGTGGCCGAACAACTCGGGGAAGCCAGCATACATGACGCACTCGGTCACCGCGCAGATGAACCAGATCACCGGCCCCCAGGACGCCAGCATCCACAGGCCGGCGGCAGCGAACGGAAAAAACACCGCCAGCACCACCGCCGCCACCTGCCAGTGTACCGGCATCAGGTCGAAGCGCCACAACGGGCCGGGGTAAAAGCCGATCAGCCGGATCCAGTACAAGATGCCGAACAGCAGACAGTAGCCGGCGATGACGCGCTGGAACCAGGCGAAGATGACCTCGATCGTCGAGGGCTGCAGCACCACGCGTCTCGAGGCGACCTCGCTCACAGCTTCAGTTCCCGTTCGCCGAGCGATGCGAAATAGGCGTCGACGTTGGCGGCGTTGACGTCATCGATACCTGCCGGCCGCCATTGCGGCGTCGAGCCTTTATCGATGATGGCGGCGCGGATACCTTCATAGAAGTCGTGCCCGGCAAGCATGCGGTTGAGGATACGGAACTCCATTTTCATGCACTCGTCCATCGACAACGTCTGCCCGGCGCTAATCTGGCGCCATGCAACATGCAGGCTGGTCGGTGAACGTGTGCGGATGGTGGCCAGCGTCTTTGCCGCGAACTCGTCGGCAGCGGCTGCCCGCTCCAGACTGGCGACGATATCGGCCAGCGACGGCTGCGCGAAATGCCGGGCGATGGCTTCCAGCGTCGGCCTGTCGGTCTCGCGCCTGGCCGGGACGAAGCAGCCGCGCAGCACCGATTCCGGGTCGCCGCTTTCCGCCAGACGGTCGAGGAAGCCGGCCTGGTCCTCCGCCTTGATCGTATGGGTGGCGAGGCCCGAGCACAAAGCATCGCCATAGCGGATGCGGTTGCCGGTCAGCGCCAGATACATGCCGAAGCTGCCGCCGAGATCCGGCAACAGATGGCTGGCGCCGACATCCGGGAAAAAGCCGATGCCGACCTCGGGCATGGCAAACTGGGCGTTTTCGGTCAGCACTCGCTGCGAACCATGGAAGGAGATACCTACGCCGCCGCCCATGACGATGCCGTCGATCACCGCGACATAGGGTTTCTTGAAGCGGGCGATGCGGGCGTTCAGCCGGTATTCATCGGCGAAGAAATCGACCGGAGGCCTTCCTGCGCGGCCGGCTTCGTAGATGTGGAGGATGTCGCCGCCCGCCGAAAATGCCCTGCCCTCGGCCTTGACGACGACAACGTCGACGCCGTCGTCGCGCTCCCAACTGCGCAGCGCCTTGTCCAGCGCCTTGACCATGCGGTGGGTTACGGCATTGAGCGCCTGCGGCCGCGTCAGCGTGACGACGCCAGCCCTGCCCAATCTTTCGAAGCGAATCTCGTCGCCTCCGCCAAAATCCATCGCCAGAGAATCCCTCCCCGCGCCCGCCGGGAGTGAAGTGCTAAAGCGTGGCGCATGGCCGCGTCAATGGCGGCGGCCAATCCGCTGCATGGTCGTCGGCGTCACCCAGTGCTAATGCTGGCGCTTTGAACCGGAAGGTTGAACCATGCCTTGGTTGCCGCGCCTTGCTGTTATGGTGGTCGGCCTGATCGCTGCGAACACTCCTCCCGTATCGGCCGAAACCGTCGACGAGCTCTATCAATCGCAGACCATCGTCACCGGTCAGGGCGAGGTCAACAGGCAGATCGGCTTCAAGGCCTGCCTCGATGCAGTGCTGGTTCGTGTGTCCGGCGATCAGCGGCTGCCGAAGAGAACTGAGATGGCGGCGCTGCGCGACAAGGCCGGCAGCTTCGTTGCCGAATTCCGCTATCGCGACCGTCTCGAAGGCATTCCAATCCATGACGAACAAGGCACCCATGACCGGCCGCATGATCTCACTTGTCTGTACAGGCCTGACGTTATCGATCCGGTGCTTGCCGCGCTTGGCAGCAAACCATGGCTTGGCGAGCGGCCACGCCTGGCAATTTTCCTGGCGGCGGAGCAAGGCACAAGGCAGTTCGTGCTGACCGCCGACGATGAGCGCGGGGCGGCGATGCGCGAATCCTTCGTCAATGCCACCGGTCCGCTGGTCATGCCGATTGTGTTTCCCGAAGCGTCACTGCTGTCGGCCTCGAAGCTTGACGACCAGGCCCTGCGCCATGCCGATATCACGACGCTGGACCAGCTTGCCAGGAAGGCCGGAGCCGACCAGGCGCTCGCCGGCAGTATCGTCTGGAGCGACAAGGAACTGGGCTGGATAGCCGACTGGCGGCTTGCCTTGAATGGCAAGAGCTACAATTGGCAAGTGCGCGGCGTCAGCTTCGACGAGGCATTCCGCGTCGCCATGCGGGGTGCTGCGCAGATCCTGTCGGGCAATGGCCAACCAGAATAGCACCCGACAGGACCCTGGCACAATCGTGTCGCATTGGTCAGCAGCGGAGGCTCGTGGTAAAAGCCGCCCGATCCGGAGTTTTTGCGATGAACAAATTCACCCCTGCAAAGCCTGCCGGCGCGCGCAGCGTCGACGAGATCACCGGCAGCCGGCGTCTGCGGCGCATGCGCAAGGCCGATTGGTCGCGCCGCCTTGTCCAGGAGAACCGGCTCTCGGTCGACGATCTGATTTGGCCGATCTTCGTCGTCGACGGCAGACAAGTGCGCGAACCGATCGCCGCCATGCCCGGCGTGTTCCGCCTGTCGCTCGACCTCGCCGTCAAGGAGGCCGAGCGCGCGGCCAAGCTTGGCATTCCGGCGATCGCCACTTTCCCCAATGTGGAGCTCGGCCTGCGCGATCAGACCGGTTCGCACATCCTCGATCCGGAAAACATCATCAACCGCGCCACCCGCGCTATCAAGCGGGCGGTGCCGGAGATCGGCATCATCACCGACGCGGCGCTTGACCCGTTCACCTCGCATGGCCATGACGGCATCTTGCGCGAGGGCATTATCGTCAATGATGAAACGGTGGAGCAAGTGACGGCGGCGGCCGTCATCCAGGCGGCGGCGGGGGCCGACATCATTGCCCCCTCGGACATGATGGACGGCCGGATCGGTGCCATCCGCGATGCGCTCGACGCCAATGGATTTCAGGATGTGGCGATCATGTCCTATGCGACCAAGTTCGCATCCGCTTTTTACGGCCCCTACCGTGAGGCGGTCGGCACCGCCGGCCTGCTCAAGGGCGACAAGAAGACCTATTATATCGATCACGCCAATTCCGACGAAGCGGTGCGCGAGGCCGAGCAGGATCTGGCCGAGGGCGCCGACATGCTGATGGTCAAGCCCGGCCTGCCCTATCTCGACATCATCCGCCGGCTGAAAGTCGAGTTGCAGATGCCGACCTTTGCCTATCAGGTCTCGGGCGAATATTCGATGATCAAGGCCGCCGCCGCCAATGGCTGGATCGACGGCGAAAAGGCGATGCTGGAATCGCTGCTCGCCTTCAAGCGCGCCGGCTGCGACGGCATCCTGACCTACTTCGCGCCGGAAGTGGCGGCGATGCTCAAGGGGTGATGCGCCTTTGTAGCGTCTACATCGAGTAGTGTTCGTTCGTCCAAAGCGCGACATGGAACGCCGTAGGACATCGCTTCAAGTTTACGCTGCCCCTCGTTGCCCTGCCGGGTATTTCTCCCCGTAAAGTGGCAGGGAGAAAGACGCGTTCGTAAAAGATTTTACCAATCTCCAGCGTTGCAAAAACATCGACGTTGCGGCCGGCCCCTTCTCCCCGTCACTATACAGGGAGAAGCTGCCGGCAGGCGGATGACGGGCGGCGCCGACATTGAGATTGGTTATTCCAACATGATTTGGAAGCGATTGCCCCGCCAGCAAAAATACCGCTTGCAAAATGCAATCAGTTAAGCTACCCCGATAACTGCTTGCATGTCACAATTGGTTATCGAGGAGGCTCCCATGTCCAAGCTTCGCGTCAGCGCTTTCACCCTGTCGATCGACGGCTTCGGCGCCGGTCCCGACCAAGACCTGAAGAACCCGCTGGGTGTTGGCGGAGAAGCCCTGCACGAATGGATGTTCGGCACCCGCACCTTCCGCAAGATGGTCCTCGGCAAGGATGGCGGGACCACGGACACCGACGAGGCGTTCGCGGCACGCAGCTTCGAAAATGTCGGCGCATGGATCCTCGGCCGCAACATGTTTGGGCCGATCCGCGGCGAATGGCCGGATGACAGCTGGAAAGGCTGGTGGGGTGACAACCCACCCTACCACGTGCCGGTCTTCGTGCTCACGCACCATGCGCGTGATCCTATTGTCATGGAGGGCGGCACGACCTTCTATTTCGTGACCGACGGCATCCACTCAGCGCTGGAGAAGGCGAAGGCAGTGGCTGACGGTAAGGATGTACGGCTGGGCGGCGGCGTTTCTACGATCCGGCAATATCTCAAGGAAAAGCTCATCGACGAAATGCATCTGGCGATCTCACCGGTCCTGCTAGGCGCCGGCGAGAGCCTTTTTGCCGGCATCGACATGCCCAAGCTCGGCTATCGCTGCAGCGAGCAGGTCGCGACGCCGAAGGCCACGCATGTCATCATCGAGCGCACCTAGCTTGTTGCAGGGTGCCGCCATGGAGCGGCGCCCTCCTCGCCGCTTTAGTCAGTACTTCTCCGGCACATACAGTTCGCGCGGCAGTACCTGGCGCTCGTATTCGGGATTGAAGACGCGCTCCGGCAGTGTGATCTCCTCGTGCGGCACCTCCTCATAGGGCATCTGCTTGAGGAGATGGTCGATGCAGTTCAGCCGTGCCCGTTTCTTGTCGTTGCCCTCGACGATGAACCACGGGGCTTCCGGGATATTGGTGCGGGCGAACGTTTCTTCCTTGGCCTTGGTGTACTGCTCCCAGCGCACGCGCGACTGGAGGTCCATCGGCGACAGTTTCCATTGCTTCATCGGGTCATGGATGCGCATCAAAAAGCGCATCTGCTGCTCCTCGTCGGTGATCGAAAACCAGTATTTGACAAGCGTAATGCCTGAGCGGACCAGCATGCGTTCGAAATCCGGAACGTCGCGGAAGAACTCCTCGACCTGATCCGGCTGGGCAAAGCCCATTACCCGCTCGACGCCGGAGCGGTTGTACCAGGAGCGGTCGAACAGCACGATCTCGCCGCCGGCCGGCAGATGCGGAACGTAGCGCTGGAAATACCATTGCGACTTCTCGCGCTCGGTCGGCGCCGGAAGTGCTGCGACGCGGCAGATGCGCGGATTAAGCCTCTGGGTGATGCGCTTGATAACACCACCCTTGCCCGCCGAGTCGCGGCCCTCGAAAACCACGACGAGCTTCTTCTTGTGATAGGCGACCCAGGACTGCAGCTTGATCAACTCGGATTGCAGCGTGATGAGATCGCGAAAATACTGCAGGCGGTCGATCGATGGCGGATGTGCATTCTTGTAGATCTTGGCGATCTCCATCGACAGCGCCGGCTCCGAGATTTCCAGCTCATAGTCTTCATCCAGCGTGTCGGCGAGTTCCGCTTCCAGCCAGTCCCTGGCCGGGGAATTCTGTTTTATCTCGGTCATTTACGCTGCTCCGCTTACAGGCCTTGCCGGCCGCTGTCAGGCGCTCTGCCGCCCGGCCCGGCGGCCGGAAATCGAAGCGCTGGACCGACCGGCAATGACGGTTTTATTGCAGTCACTACTGAGCTGGCTGTGCGTTTCAATCCGCAAGATGTGATCGAGCTTGCCCTGCGGAACGGGCGACAAGCGGAACGAATTATCCTACAAATAGCCGGTTCATTGAGGGCTGTCGTCTGCAACGCCCTTTCCCGATAAATTGTGAGGATACGACATGGAATACCGCACTCTCGGCCGTTCCGGGCTGAAGGTTTCAACGCTGACCATGGGCACCATGACGTTCGGCGGCGGCGGCGCGTTTTCGGCGGTCGGCAAGACCGACCTCGACGAGGCGCGCCGGATGATCGACCTTTGCATCGATGCCGGCGTCAATGTCATCGACACCGCCAACGTCTATTCGAACGGCGTGTCGGAAGAGATCATCGGCGAGGCGCTCGGCGGCAAGCGCAAGGGCGACGTGCTGATCGCCTCCAAGGCGCGCATGCGGATCGGCAAAGGCCCCAATGATGAAGGCCTGTCGCGCTACCATCTGATCCGCGAATGCGAGAGGAGCCTGAAGCGGCTCAGGACGGATGTCATCGACATCTATTTCCTGCACGAGTGGGATGGCCTGACACCGCTTGAGGAAACCATCGCCGCGCTCGACACGCTGGTCGCGCAGGGCAAGGTCCGTTATGTCGGCTGCTCCAATTATTCCGGCTGGCAAGTGATGAAGGGGCTGGGGATCAGCGACCGTCATCACCAGCCGCGCTTCGTCACCCAGCAGATCCATTACACGTTGGAAGCGCGCGAGGCCGAGTATGAATTGTTGCCGATCTCGGTCGACCAAGGGCTCGGCGTGCTGGTCTGGAGCCCGCTTGCCGGCGGGTTGCTGTCCGGCAAATACCACCGTGACCAGCCGACCGCCCGCCAGCTCAGCGGCTGGTCGGAACCGCCGATCCGCGACGAGGACCGGCTGTGGCGGATCGTCGACACGCTGATCGATATCGGCAATAATCACGGCGTGTCGGCGGCGCAGGTGGCGCTTGCCTGGCTGCTCGGCCGGCCCGCTGTCAGTTCGCTGGTGATCGGCGGACGAACCGAAGCCCATTTCAAAGACAATATCGCCGCTGCAAGCCTTGTGCTTGCCGATGAGGAGCGCACACGGCTCGATGTGGTCAGCAGGCCGCCCGTGCTCTATCCCTACTGGCACCAGCAATTCACGGCAAAGGACCGGTTCGGGCCGGCCGATCTCGTTCTCGACCGCGACGGCGCCTGAAAAGCCGGGCTCTCCGGACTGCGCCGAGATATGGAGCCCGATCGTGCCTTGCGGTGTTGTGTTTGCGGTCCAATGCTCCTAGGCAAAGGCCAAGCACAACGAAAGGAAACGATATGGCACGAGCACCGAACTACGGTCAGGAACGCAAGGAACGCGACCGGCAGAAGGCTGCCAAGAAGGCGGAAAAGCAGGCTGCCAAGGTCGCAGCCAAGGAGCGATCGAAGCCCGAGGGCGAGAGCGAGTCCCAAACCAAAACCGAAACGGCAGAGTGATGATATCCGGGCTGCCAGGCGGGCCGGGCCTCGGTCAAATCCCGCTATGCCTCAGGCAGGCGCCTTGTCGCTGACGAAGACGTTCACTTCACGAGCGGCGGCAATGAAGGCCCGTCTTGCGTTCATGGCCGGCTTGTCGCCGGCCAGCGCATCATGACAGGCTTGCAACGCTTCGCGGTGCTTGGGGCTGCGCTTGCCGGGCCAATTGTTGAGGAGGTAGTCGGAAGCCTCGCGGGCCGTACGCAAGAGCTGATTGCTTCCCGCCGCGCCCTTGACGGTCACGGGTGTGTCAAATCGGTTGTTTTCCATCGCCGCTCTTACGCCATCGGCATTTGCGAAGCGAGACCGAAAGTAGCATTCTTCGCTCATCTGCTCTTTTCGTGATCAATGGCAGCCGATCCTCACTCAAGCGACGACGGCAAATCCACGGGCGCGCAGGCCGCGCCGGTCGTTGCGCACCGAGGTCACCAGCCGGTCGCGGCTGCCGATGATATGGGCCGAAAGCAGGCGGGCGGCGGTATCGGCATCGCCGGCCCGCACCGCCGACAGAATGGCATGGTGTTCGGCCCAGGCACGGCCAAGCGCTGCCTCGTCGCGAACCTCGAGCCAGCGGGCGCGCGACAGGCGCGTCATCGCATCGCGAACCGCTCTGAACAGGAACTCGTTGCCTGACAGGCGTGCCAGCTCGATATGAAAATCCATGCCGACACGATGCCATTCCTCGCGCGGGGTTTGGTCGTCGCAGGAATCGAGCATAGCCTCGATAATTTCGACGGCACTTCTGTCCTGCAAGGTGCAAGTCAGCCTGACTGCCGCGACCTCGACCGCCTCGCGATAGACGGCGATCTGCTCCAGCTCGGCAAGATTGATTGGCGAGACCGTCCAGCCGCGGCCGTCGCGGCAGATCAGGCCTTCGGTCTCGAGCCGCAGCAACGCAGCCCTGACCGGCGTGCGCGAGGCGCCGAAGCGGCTTTCGACCCAGCGCTCCGTCAGCCGCTCGCCGGGACCAATCTCGAGCCCGAGGATCATCTCGCGAAGCTGCTTTTCGACGTTCTGCATCTGCGACATTGGCGTTCCGTTCAGGTCATTCGTTCCGGCAATCGGGTCACTGGCCGGCGTTGGCCGATCACGCCGGCCTTTGTCGATCATGTTTGAGAGGCCCGCATTGACAGCGACGGGGCTTGCGTTCATGACAGATACCAGCTGGTATCCCAAATTGGTATCCACAGCAAGTTTCATGCAAGCTGGCCGGACAGGACAGACATGCCGCAAGACGCCAACCGCGCCACGCACAACGTCCACTGGCGCCGCAATCTCGCCGTGTGTTTTGCCGGCTCGTTCAGCACGCTTGTAGCGATGACGCTGCTGTTGCCCTTCCTGCCGCTTTACGTCGAGCAGCTGGGCGCAGAGGGCCATGCGGCGATCGTGCAGTGGTCGGGCGTCGCCTACGGCGCCACCTTCCTTGCCGCCGCGCTGGTCGCGCCCCTGTGGGGGCGGCTAGGCGACCGCTACGGCCGCAAACTGATGCTGGTGCGCGCCAGTTTCGGCATGGCGCTGTGCATGTCGCTGACCGGCATGGTGCAGACTGTCTGGCAATTGGTGCTCTTGCGCCTGCTGATCGGCTTTGCCGGCGGCTATTCTTCGGGCTCGACCATCCTGGTTGCCATGCAGACGCCGAAGGATCGCTCCGGCTGGGCGCTGGGCGTGCTGTCGGCCGGTATCACCGCCGGTGCCCTGGTCGGTCCGCTGCTCGGCGGCGCGCTGCCGCCGCTGATTGGCATCCGCGCCACATTCCTGCTCGCCGGCGGCGTCATTTTCCTGGCGTTTCTGGCAACCACCTTGCTGATCAAGGAGGCGCCTCGCCCGGTTGCCGCCAAGGCCGCGTCAGAAGAAAAAGTGAAGGACAGCTGGTCGCAGATTCCCGACAAGCGCCCCGTCGTCACCATGCTGGCGACCGGCATGCTGTTGAGTTTCGCCACCATGTCGATCGAGCCGATCATCACCGTCTATGTCCAGCAGCTCATCGAAGATCAGAGCCAGGTCACGCTGGTCTCCGGCATCGTCATGTCCGCGGCAGCGCTCGGCGCCATCCTGTCGGCGTCGCGGCTCGGCAAGCTCGCCGACCGTATCGGCCACTGGAACGTCATCGTTGCCGCACTCGCCGTCTCGGCGCTGCTGCTGATCCCGCAGGCCTTCGTTACCCAGGGCTGGCAACTCGTCGTCCTGCGTTTCCTGATGGGCCTGGCGCTTGGCGGTCTTTTGCCCTGCATCACCAGCGTCATCCGCCACAATGTGCCCGACGGGGTCGGCGGCAATGTGCTGGGCTTGTCGATCTCGGCGCAATATGTCGGGCAGGTCGCCGGACCGTTGCTCGGCGGCTTTGCCGGCGGCCATTTCGGTATGCGCTCGGTGTTTCTCGGCACATCCATTCTGATGGCGGGCGGAGCGGCCTATAACTGGCTGGTCCAGTCGCGCCGCGAGCGCGACATGCTGGCGGAAGCCGGCAAATCCTGACACGGTTCGCAGCACTATCTCAGGCGGTCGCCAGGAATCACGGAGGCGTGGACATGAGCACGGATGAACACGCGGCAGGCGGCCGCATTCTGGTTTTTGCCGGCGGCCTATGCGGCGCGGCTGGCGTGGCGCTTTCGGCGGCGGCGGCGCATCTCGGCGGCGCTTTCGTCGGTACGGCCGCATCCTTCCTGCTTTTGCATGCGCCGGTCTTCCTTGCCGTCGGGCTGCTCGGTGGCAATAGCATCCTGCGAACCGGAAGCCTCATCCTTCTCGTCGGGCTTCTGCTGTTCTCGGGAGATCTTTTGGCCCGCGACTTCCTTGGCTCGCGGCTGTTCCCGATGTCGGCGCCGATCGGCGGCACGTTGCTCATCGGCGGCTGGCTGATGATGGCCGCCTCGGCGCTGGTGCGGCCGCGCCCTTGACGCGGCAGCCAGATTCGCCGGTTCTGTCAGTCTTGGCGACGTTCGGGCCGGACTTGGCCGTCGCGTCTGGCCGTTTTGACCACACGCCGCCGCTCCGGCCGTTCGGTGGCCGGCGATATGCCCCAATAATTGCGATAGATGTCTTCGAACAGATGCTTGATCGGGTGCATGGCTTAATTTCCTTTTTGAATCGATCCAATCAGCGGGCACAAAAAATAGGCCGCCGATCAGCTCCGCTTGCGTCCTACGAGGAAACGCAGGTCGCGAATCCACGGACCGGTCCTGTCGCGCCCCTTGCGGGCCTCCGCGCTCGAGCGGATGCTCCAGTCGTTCCGGTAAATGTCCTCGAACAGATAATTGACGGGGTGCATGGCACTCTCCTCTTGTATCGATCCAATCTGCGGGCAAAACCGCTCTTGGATCGATTCAAGAATATGCGTCACAGCATAAATGTCAAGCAAAAATTTGAATCGATCCAAGGAAGATGTTAGGTAATCGGCACTACTGTCGGACAGGAGTCCTGGAGACGAACAAATGACATCACCCACCGAGGGCAGCAGGAGGCCCATCCGGCTGGCGGACATTGCCAAAGCCGCGGGCGTATCGCACGGCACTGCCTCCAATGCCTTCAGCCGTCCCGAAATCGTGCGCGAGGAAGTCCGCGAGCGGGTCAAGGCGGCGGCCGAGGCGCTGGGCTACGCCGGCCCGGATCCCAAGGGCCGGCTGCTGCGCGCCGGCAAGGTCAATGCAATCGGCGTCGCCACAACCGAGCCGCTGTCCTATTTCTTCGACGACCCGTTTGCCCGCGTGATGATGGCCGGCATCTCGGAAGCCTGCGACGCCACCGGCGCGGGGATAGCCCTCGTGTCGGCTGGCAACGAGGAAAAACTTGCCTGGAATATCCAGAGCGCCCTCGTGGACGGCTTCATCCTTTTCTGCATCGAGGGCGGTCCGCGTCTCGTTGAGCTGACGCGCGAACGAAAGCTCCCCTTCGTCGCGCTCGAGCTCGGCTCGCAGGACGAGACGGTCTCGGCGATCAGTATCGACAATGTTGCCGGCGGCCGGCTCGCGGCGCGCCATCTGGCGGAACTTGGACATCGCCGCTTCGCTGTGCTGTCGCTGGCCTTCGCCGACGACAGCACCGGTCTTGTCTCGCCCGAGCAGGTCCGGACCGCGGTCTATACCGGAACCCGTGACCGCCTCCTCGGCTATTTCGAAGAGCTTTCCCGGTTTGGTGTCGACACCGCCAAGGTGCCGGTCTACGAGACGGAAAACGATAAGGCGAGCACAAGGGCCGGTCTCGAAACCATCTTCGCCTCGGCGGAACCGCCGACCGCCATCCTGGCGATGTCGGACCGGATCGCGATGGTGGCATTGGAATGGCTCAACGCACGGGGCATCGCGGTTCCCCGCGATATTTCCGTCGTCGGCTTCGACGGCGTGCCTGAAGCCGCAACTTGCGAGCCTCCGCTCACCACCATCGCCCAGCCGATCGCCGAGATCGGCCGCCGGGCAGCGCGAAGAATCCTCGACTTCGACGGCACCGTGCGGCGAGAAACGCTCGACGTCGAACTTGTCGTCAGGGCATCGTCCGGACCGCCGCCAAGTACAGGCTGACTGGGGCAGATCGGCTCCAAATCTTACCTATTGGCCGCCATGGGACCGATGCCAAAGGATGGACGGACAGGCGGCGCCTCGTTGCGGACCGGCTTGCCCTTGCCGGACCAGCCGATGGCGGACAGCCACTCCAGATAGAAGGCGAGCGCGAACTGCATGGCGATGCCGGCGGCGAGCAGCAGACTGTCATAGGCAATGCCGCCCGGGTTGATCAGCTTCATCACCTGCGCCGCCATGGCAATCACCGTGCCGGCAATGAAAACCGGCAGCGAGCGTTTGCCCAATATGGCGAGCGGATTGTCGCGGCCGGTGCGGAACAGGTTCGAGACGAAAGGCAAGGCGACGACCAGATAGCTCATCGCCAGGATGTGCAGCAGCCGCGGCAACGACAGGAACGTCTTGTCGAAACCGGTCAGCACCACCGGCAGGTCAAGCCATGACACATGCCCCCACAGCGGGCTGTGCACCCAGACGAGCGCCGTCAGCACATAAGCGGCCGCCGCGCCGACCAGCCAACGATTGACCGGGATGGTGCCGCCGCGCCGCACATGCAACACGCTGGCCATGCCGATATTGAACAGCAATTGCCATGACAGCGGATTGAGGAACCAGAAACCGGGCTCCGGGTAGTTCGGCGGCGCGATCTGGTAGATACCGGCAATCAGCCAAAGGGCCGCGGATACGGCAAGCGCCGCCGGCGGCCTGTAGCTGATGAACAGCAGGAAGGCCGGCGCCATCAACAGCAGGGCCGCATAGACCGGCAGTATGTTGTTGTAACCGAGCTGATGGCCGAGCGTGACGATGCCGACGAGGACTTGCGGCGGGTTCCTGACGAGCGGCTCGATGTTGATCAGGGTCAGAAGGTCCGGCCGTTTCGCAAACACCGCCGCTGCGCAGAAGATAGCCATGACCACCATCGTCGTGACGATGTGGGTGACATAGAGCACGCCGGCGCGGCGCCACATCTTCAGCGTTGCGACCAGCCGGTTTCCCGGCTGGAATTTGGTGCCGTAGGCAAGAGCGACGGACATGCCGGAGATCAGCACGAAGGCCTCGGCCGCATCCGAAAACCCGAAATTCTTGTAGGTCAGGGTTTCGAAAACGGTGCCCGGCACGTGGTCGATGAATATGGTCAGGAGGGCGAGAGCCCGGAACACGTCAATACGCGTATCGCGTTCCGGCGAAACTGGCATGGTCATCGATAAAAGGCCTTAAAGCTGGTTGTTTATGCCCGGCATGCGATCACTCGGGCGACCACCCGGCGCACACTGCTTCGATCCCCCCGCGGGGATTATATCGGCAAAGAAACGGACTGAAATGCGCCCGGTTCAATCAACTTTCGCGGAGCTTGAAAATATTTCGTTTTGAAGCCGGCAAATTAACGAAAGTAACGCGAAATCAAAAGGATGTGACTATGGCCGAGGAGAGCCTCGAAGACGGTATTCTGCAGGAAAATTCAGGCTTTCTCTACCGGCTCCTTCGACCCGCCAACTTACTCGGTGACTGGCTGTTCCTGTTGCATGGATCGGGTGTCGCCGAGACGACCTTGCTGCCGCTTGGTCGGCAAATCGCGCCGCATGCGGTGCTGGTTGCGGTCCGTGGCCGCATTCCTCAGGAGGACGGGTTCCGTTGGTTCACGCGAATCACCCCGACGCGATTCGAGCAGGCAAGCATCCGCGCGGAGGCGGAGGCATTCGCGGCCTTCGTCGCCGGCGTCGCGAAGCGACACCGCTTCGATCTCCGTCGCGCGACCTTTCTCGGTTATTCGAACGGCGCCAACCTGGTCTCAAGCGTCATGCTGCTGCATCCGGGCCTCATCGAGCGCGCCGCATTGCTGCGTCCGATGCCGGTGCTCGACGAGGTGCCGCCGGCCGACCTGTCGAAGGCGAGGGCTCTGATCGTCGCCGGCGCCGCCGACCTGACCTACGCGCCATTCGCGCCGGTGCTGGTCGCTCTACTGAACTCGCATGGCGCCAAGGTCGAGGCCCACACCGTCGCCTCCGGCCATGAAATTGGCGATCCGGACGCCGACATCGTCAGGCAATGGCTGGCGGATCCTGCGGTCGCCGTTGCAGCGTCGGATCGATGAGCCCCGAAGCTACCCTCGCCCCATGCGGTTCCAGGCGTCCAGCCCGGCGATCTTGTAGGCTTCGGCCAGCGTCGGATAGTTGAAGGTGTTGTTGACGAAGAAGTCGACGGTGCCGCCGAGATTGATGACCGCCTGGCCGATGTGGATGAGTTCGGTCGCGCCCTCGCCGACAATATGGGCGCCGAGCAGACGGCGTGTTTCGATCGAGAACAGAAGCTTGAGGAAACCGGTGTTGACGCCCATTATGTGGCCGCGCGATGTCTCGCGGAACCGCGCCACGCCGACCTCGTAGGCGGCACCACTCTCACGCACCTGCTCCTCGGATTGCCCGACCGTGGAGATTTCCGGCACGGCGTAGATGCCGTAGGGAAAGGTTTCGGGCGGCGACAGCAAGGGCACGCCGAAGGCATGGCAGGCGGCCACCCTGCCCTGCTCCATCGAGGTCGATGCCAGGCTCGGAAAGCCGATGACATCGCCGGCGGCATAGATGTTGGGCGCGCTGGTCTGGAAGGTCTGCGGATCGACCTTGATGCGGCCTCGCGAATCAGCCTCGATGCCGACGGCGTCGAGCCCTAAATTGCCGACATTGCCGGTGCGTCCCGCGGCATAAAGCACGATCTCGGAACGTATGGTGCGGCCGTCGGCCAGCGTCACCCCAGCATAGTCGGGTTTCGAGGCGATCTCCTTGACGGCACTGCCCAATCGGATGGTCATGCCGCCATGAAGTCGTCGACGATCTCGCGGTCGACGAAATCCAACATCGTGTTGCGCGGCTCGACCAGTGTCACCGGAACGTCGAGTGCCGAAAAGATTGTCGCATATTCGACGCCGATGACGCCGGCGCCGATCACCGTCAGCGTGCGCGGTAGCCGGTCGAGCTCCAGCATCTCGTCGCTGTCGAAGATCCGTGTCTTGTCGAACGGCACGTCGCGCGGCCGGTGCGGCCGGGTGCCGACCGCGATCAGCGCATGGGCGAAGCCAACCTCGCTGTAGTCGCCGGTGTCGGTGGTCAGGCTGACCTTGTTGGGGCCGAGGAATTTTACCGCGGCGCGCGCACTCTTGACCGTGTTGCGCATGAACTGGTGCTGCAGCACCTCGACCTCATGGTCGAGCGTCTTGTGCAGGCGCTCGACCAGATCGCCGACCGAAATGTCCTGCTTGACGCGGTAGCCGCGTCCATAAAAGCCGCGCTCGCGCCAGCCGGAGAGGTTGAGCACCGTCTCGCGCAACGTCTTCGACGGTATAGTGCCGGTATGCACCGAAACGCCGCCGAGACGCCGGCCCCTGTCGACCACCAGCACCGACTTGCCGAGCTTGGCCGACTGCACCGCGGCGCGGCGCCCGGATGGGCCGCTGCCGATGACCAGCATGTCGTAGTCCATGTCGCCCCGTCCCCTCGGCTCGGCGCGCTTTGTTGCGCCGCAGCAAACTAACGCTATCCGCGCCATGAATTCAACAAGTCAGACGGCCCCAGGCACTCCGTCACCATCTACACGGCGGCGAAAGGCTCGATCTTGATTCCGCCGCGAACCTTCACCATTTCACCAAGAAGCGGCCCGTGCATTAATCCGGGTTCGATTACGAGGAAATGACATGAACGCACGCGTTCTCGACGGCGAAATCATCACCAGCAGGCTCGAAGATGTCCGCGCCTATGAGGGCGTGCGCACGCGGCGCATTCTCGCCTTTGTCATCGATTATTTCATCGTCGCGCTGCTCACCATTCCATTCGCGATCCTGGTGTTCCTGTTCGGGCTGTTGACGCTCGGCCTCGGCTGGATGCTGTTTTCCATTCTCGTGCCGGCCGTCGCCATCCTCTACATCTGGAACACGCTCGGCAGTAAAGACCAGGCCACCACCGGCATGAAGATGATGGGCATCCGGCTCGACCGGCTCGACGGCAGCCCCATCGACGGGCTGACCGCCGTCGTGCATTCGGTGCTGTTTTGGGCCGGCAATGTCATCCTTTCGCCGCTCGTCCTGCTGGTGAGCCTGTTTTCCGACCGCAAGCGCACGCTGCACGACCTGCTGCTCGGCACCGTCGTCAGCCGCAGCGGCCGCTGAGCAGACTTTTGAAGCGCGGCCGCAGCCTTTGCGCACAAATGTGAAGACGTCCAATCAACCAGGCTTTCACAATCCTGTTGAATTTTTCGGCGTCCGCGCCAAAGGTAGAGCGATTCGCAGGAGTGTTTCCAAGGCTCGATGACGCAGCACCCGACCCAGTCGCCGCAGTTCTTTCTGACCGCGCCCTCGCCATGTCCCTATCTCGAGGGCCAGTTCGAGCGCAAGGTGTTCACACACCTGGTCGGCGACAAGGCCCCGGAGATGAACGATCTGTTGACGCAGGGCGGTTTCAGGCGGTCGCAGAACATCGCCTACAGGCCGGCCTGCGAGACCTGCCGCGCCTGTGTGTCGGTGCGCATCCTGGCGCAGGAATTCACCGCCGGCCGCAACATGAAACGCGTCATACAGCATAATTCGGATCTGGTCGGCGCCATGCACGACGCCGAGCCCTCCACCGAGCAGTATTCGCTGTTCCGCAGCTATCTCGACGCCCGCCACCGCCGTGGCGGCATGTCCGACATGACCGTGCTCGACTACGCCATGATGGTCGAGGATACCCATGTCGACACCAAGGTCATCGAATACCGTCGCCGCGGACCTGACAGCTTCATCACCGGCAAGGGCCAGGGCGAGCTGATCG
The DNA here is from genome assembly GCF_040320365.1 of Mesorhizobium sp. M0701. Taxonomy (NCBI): domain Bacteria; kingdom Pseudomonadati; phylum Pseudomonadota; class Alphaproteobacteria; order Hyphomicrobiales; family Phyllobacteriaceae; genus Mesorhizobium; species Mesorhizobium sp. M0701. The sequence goes on along the minus strand of NZ_JAMYPO010000013.1, from coordinate 38,132 downwards.
CCGTGGCGCTTACCGACAAGATGGCCGATGGCCTGTCGATGGTCTATTCCTACTTCAACCCGGACTTCGAGGACCGTTCGCTCGGCACCTTCATGATCCTCGATCACATCGCCCGCGCCAGGGCGATGGGCCTGCCCCATGTCTACCTGGGTTACTGGGTCAACGGCTCGCGCAAGATGAATTATAAGATGCGCTTCCAGCCGCAGGAGCATCTCGGCCCGAAAGGCTGGGAACGCTACAATCACGAAGCGGTTTCGCGCTGATCTTCGCTTTCGGTATTCACTCTTAAATTGTTTCGAGGAGGATGCCGCTGGGCTTCCAGCCGATCGGCTGGAAAACCGGCCGGTCAATTTTGCGCCTCCAAGCCTACGCGAGAATTGCCGCATGTCTTCCCACAACGACCACCAGAGAGGCCTTCTGATCACCGCCATCGGCGGGCTGACGCTGACCGTCGACATTCCGCTGATCCGGCTCGCCGACGGCGAGGCGTGGACGATCCTGCTGTTGCGCACCGGCACGACCTTCGTCGCCACGCTTATCATCTGGGCCGCCTGGCGCTCGCTGAGCGCAAAGGCACCGCAGCTTGTGCCGGGCTGGTCAGGGCTCATCGTTGCCGGCCTCTACGGGCTCGGCTCGATCGCCTTCATCACCGGTGTCTACAATACCTCGACAGCCAACCTCGTTTTCATCCTGGCGTTCACAACCATGTTCGCGGCCCTTTTGTCATGGCTGTTCCTGAAGGAGAGGCCACGGCCCCTGACGCTTGCAGCGCTGGCACTGATGATCGTCGGCGTGACGATCATTGTCGGCGATTCCGTTGGAACCGGACATCTCTTCGGCGACCTGATGGCGCTATGCTCGGCTTTCATGATCGCCGCGGCCATCACCATCTCGCGCGCCAGCGGCAAGGATATGGGTTTCACGGCGCTGATCGGAGTGGTCCTGCCGCTGGCCGTCGCCACCCTGATGGTTTCCAAGGTGGGTTTTCACGTCAACGCGCCATGGTGGATCGTCTTCAACGGTGCCGTCATCATGCCGATCTCGTTCTTCTGCCTCGCCAACGGCCCGAAATACATCTCCGGGCCGGAGGTGGCGATGTTCTACCTGCTTGAAACCGTGCTGGCGCCGGTCTGGGTGTGGATGATCTTCGCCGAAACACCGTCGCGCAACAGCCTGATCGGCGGCGCGATCCTCATCATGACCTTGATCGGCCATTCGCTCTGGCAGTTGCACGAGGGGCGCAAGCGCCGCGCCACGTTCGCCGTCAGTCACCCGGCCTGATTCTTTTTCGCGGCGGCGCGTCCGGCGACAATTTCGATCTGCGGCGGCGCGTCATCGTGCTCCGCCGGTTCGGCGGCAGCGAGTTCATCGGTCAGTTCCACTTCGCGCAGCCATTCGCGCCAGATTGCGACCAGCAGCGCCATCAGCACCGGGCCGATGAACAGGCCGAGAAAGCCCATTGTCTTGACGCCGCCAATCAGGCCGAAAAAGGTTGGCAGGAAGGGCAGCTTTATCGGCCCGCCGACCAGCTTCGGGCGCAATGTCTTGTCGACGATGAAGAGTTCGACCGCGCCCCAGATGAACAGCGCCAGCCCCGCCATCGGCGAGCCGCTGGCGGCGAGATAGATCGACACCAGCGTGAAGGACAGCGGTGCGCCGCCGGGGATCAGCGCCATGATGCCGGTCAGCGCGCCGAGCGTCACCGGCGACGGCACGCCGGCCAACCAGTAAGCGATACCCAGCACCAGCCCTTCGCCGATGGCGATAACGGTCATGCCGGTCACCGTAGAGGAGATTGTCGCAGGCACCACGCGTGAGATCCGTTCCCATCTGGCCGGCAGGATGCGTTCGCCGAGGCGATCGACCTGTCCGGCGAAATGCTCGCCGTCGCGATAGGCGAAGAACAGCGCGATCATCATGAATAGCAGCGTCAGCAAAAGGCCGAAGGCGCTGCCGCCGGCGGCAAGCACGCCGCGATAGATGCTGCCGATATTGGCGCCACTGATCAGCTGGATCAGTTCGCCGATTCCGCCGGGGTGGCCAACGTTGACCGTCCATTGTTCATTGAGCCATTCGCCCACCACGGGCATGGTGGCGATCCAGTGCGGCGTCGGCGCACCGTAGCGGTTGGTCTCTATCGCCCAGTTGACCCACTCGCGCACCTCATTGATGGCGTAGGTGCCGGCAAGCGCGATCGGCACCACCAGGAAGGTCAGGATGAACAAGATCGCAAGCGTCGCAGCGATGGTGCGGTTGCCGCCGACGCCGGCGAGCAGCCGCCGATAGAGCGGCCAGCTGGCGAAGGCGATAACCAGGGCGGCAAGAACCGGGAACAGGAAGCCGTGGAAGAAATAAACGCCGGCGGCAACGATCAGCACCAGGAGCCAGCGCGCCGCCGACAGCGGCGGAATGACAGCGGCCCTGAGCGGCGTCGACAGGCCAAACAGACGCTGCTGCCGCTCCGGCTTCTGGATCCTGACTTCCTTCAAGCGGCTACCTCTCCCTGGCCCATCGTATCGCTTATGCCCTGATATAGTGCAGCAATCGTGACGACATTCCAAATGTTTGGGTGGAGCTGCTAATCTCCCCCCTTGAGGGGGAGATGGCCGGCAGGCCAGAGGGGTCGCCGCGCGTGAGACGCCAGTCTCCTCTGTCTGCGATAAGGGTCGCGTCTGGACGTTCCGACCCCCTCTGTCGCCTTCGGCGACATCTCCCCCTCAAGGGGGGAGATTACCGCTTCACCCGAACTTGCCAGTCCTCGGGAAACCCTTCGGCACCATGCGGCCGGCCGAGGCGCGGGCGCCGATCCATTCGGCAAGCTCGTCACGCGATTTGGTGAAGGTGCGGTCTGCCGAATCCTGCCAGGACAGGCCGCTTGCGAGCGTGAAGGTCTTGAGGTCGAGGACGCCGCCATCCTTGTATTTCTGCAGGCGCACGCCCTTGCCGCGCCCCATCTCCGGGATCTCGGCCAGCGGGAATACCAGCATCTTGCGGTTCTCGCCGACAATGGCGAGATGGTCGCCGGCGACGCTCACGCAGCGCTGGGCTTCGTCGGGCGCCTTGACGTTCATCACCTGCTTGCCCTTGCGGGTGTTGGCGACGACTTCTTCTTCCGGCACGATGAAACCGTTGCCGTCATGCGACACCAGCAGCAGCTTGCGCTTGGGATCATGGACGAAGGCGGTGACGATATCCTGGTCGTTGTCCATGTCGACGATGATGCGGATCGGCTCGCCATGGCCACGCCCACCCGGCAGCCGGTCGGCGCCGATCGTGTAGAACTTGCCGCCGGTGGTGAAGACCAGCACCTTGTCGGTCGTCTGGGCGTGGAAGGCGAGCTTGAGGCTGTCGCCTTCCTTGAAGGTCAGGGCCGATTGGTCGGTCAGATGACCTTTCATGGCCCTCAGCCAGCCCTTTTCCGAAACGACCACGGTGACCGGCTCGCGCTCGATCATGGCGTGGGCGATATCGGTCAGGTCATGCTCGGGTGCGTCGGCGAACTCGGTGCGGCGCTTGCCGATCTCGGTGTCGGGCCCGTATTTCTGGCGAACGTTGGCGACTTCCCACTTGATCGTCGCCCACTGCTTGGCGTCGGACGCAAGCAGTGCCTCGATCTGCTTCTTCTCGCCGGTCAGGCCATTGAATTCCTCGCGGATTTCGAATTCCTCGAGCTTGCGCAGCGCCCTCAGCCGCATGTTGAGGATGGCTTCAGCCTGGGTGTCGGTCAGCGACCAGCGCGCCATCATCACCTGCTTGGGCTCGTCCTCCTCGCGGATGATCCTGATCACCTCGTCGATGTTGAGATAGGCGATCAGATAGCCGGCGAGGATCTCCAGCCGCCTTTCGATCTCGCCGAGGCGGTGCTTGGAGCGGCGGATCAGGACGTCGCGGCGGTGCTCCAGCCATTCCTTGAGCACACCTTTCAGCGACAGCACGTTCGGCACCTTGCCGCGCGACAACACGTTCATGTTGAGCGGAAAGCGGCTTTCGAGCTCGGTCAGCTTGAACAGCGATTCCATCATGATGCCGGGATCGACCGAGCGGCTCTTCGGCACCAGCACGACGCGGATGTCCTCGGCGCTCTCGTCGCGGATATCCTCGAGCAGCGGCAGCTTGCGCGCCATCAAGAGCTCGGCGATCTTTTCGATCAGCCTGGCCTTCTGGACGCCATAGGGGATTTCGGTGACGACTATGTTCCAGGTGCCCCTGCCCTGGTCCTCCTGGCTCCATTTCCCCCTGACGCGAAAGCCGCCGCGACCCGTTTCGTAGGCTTCGAGGATCGAGGCTCGGCTGTCGACGATGATGCCGCCGGTCGGGAAATCCGGACCTTGCACGAAATCCATCAGCTTGGTGACGGGCGCATCCGGATGATCGATCAGGTGAAGCGCGGCGTCGCAAAGCTCGGCCGCATTGTGCGGCGGGATCGAGGTCGCCATGCCGACGGCGATACCGGACGAGCCGTTGGCGAGCAGGTTCGGGAAGGCGCCGGGCAGCACGGCCGGCTCCTCGTCTTCCTCGTTGTAGGTCGGGCGGAAATCGACGGCGTCCTCGGTGATGCCTTCCAGCAGCAGCGTCGACACTTCGGTCATGCGCGCTTCGGTGTAGCGCATGGCGGCGGCGTTATCGCCGTCGATATTGCCGAAATTGCCCTGCCCGTCGACCAGCGGGTAGCGCATCGAAAAATCCTGCGCCAACCGCACCAACGCGTCGTAGATCGACTGGTCGCCATGCGGATGGAATTTGCCCATCACCTCGCCGACAATGCGGGCGCATTTGGCAAAGCCCTGGTCGGGGTTAAGCCGCAACAGGCGCATGGCATGCATGATGCGACGATGCACCGGCTTCAGCCCGTCGCGCACATCTGGCAGTGCCCGGTGCATGATGGTCGACAGCGCGTAGGCGAGATAGCGCTCTTCCAGCGCCTTCTTCAGATCGACCGGCTCAATATTGTCGCCGCCGCCACTCTCGGGCGGCAAAAGCCTTTTTCCCATGGGCTGGCACTAGCCGAGCGGGTGATTCGCGGCAAGAGGCACCGGTATGCCGTTATCGCAAAACCGGCTGCACACTTTGCGCGACATCCATTATGCAACAGGAATTGGAAGCGTCACGACGCCGGCCAACATCAACCCGTTACATCCTGCTTCTATCGCAAGCCTGATGGATCGGGTTTGCCTTTGGCCGCGATTTTCGACCATTGTGCCGAGGCCCGCCTTTTTCCGGTCCAGTTCGTCACCGAATGGTGGCGACGCGACGATTTGAAAGAATTTCAGGACACTCTCAGGGGAGCTCTCGATGACGATCAGACACTCGACACTTATTAAGAGACTGGCTTTTTCGACCTTTTTGCTGACGCTGCCGCTGAATGCGGCGTTCGCGCAGGATACCGCGGTCGCCGACCGGCTGAAGGCTGCCCTCGCCGCGCAGGGTGTCGACCTCTCCTGGACCGGAGTAACCGGCGACACCTCCAGCATGGTTCTGCAAGGCGTGGCGGTCAAACCGGCGGCCGAAAAGGAGGCGCTCAAGATCGGCGACGTCAAGCTCGAAGGTGTGACCGAAGCCAATGGCGGCTATCAAATCGCGACCGTATCGACGTCGCCGTTCGAACACAGCGAAGATGGCGTCACGCTCAATCTCAGCCCCTTCGTCATCCACGACATGACGGTTCCGGCCGAAGGCGCAACCGGTCCGCTGGGCTCGCTGATGATGTACAAATCGGCCGAGCTCGACAACATGACAGTCAAAGTGGCTGACAAAACTGCTTTCTCGATGGACGGGCTTGCCATCGCAATCACGCCGCCGGCCGACGGCAAGGCCATGGCGTTTTCCGGCACTACGGAAAAATTCGCTGCCGACCTGACCCTGGTCGAAGATCCGAAGTCCAAGGAAGTCATCAACGCGCTCGGCTACCAGAACATAACAGGCAATCTTGAGATGGAAGGCACCTGGCAGCCTACCGACGGCAGGATGGACTTGTCGAAATACGAAATATCGGTCGACAATGCCGGCACGCTCGGCATGACCTTCGATCTCGGCGGCTACACGCTGGACGTCATCAAATCACTGCAGGAGATGCAGAAGAAGATGGCAGCGCAGCCCGAAGGCGCGGACAATTCGGCGCAAGGCATGGCCATGCTCGGGCTGCTGCAGCAGCTTTCGTTCAACAGCGCCTCGATCCGCTTCGACGACGATTCGCTGACCAAAAAGGTGCTCGATTATGCCGGCAAGCAGCAAGGCATGTCCGGCAAGGACATCGCCAACCAGGCCAAGGCGATCGTGCCCTTCGGCATGGCGCAGCTCAACAATCCGGAACTGACGGCGCAGGTTTCGGCCGCGGTCAACAAGTTCCTCGACGATCCGCAAAGCATCGAGGTCTCGGCCGAGCCGCCGGCCGCGGTGCCGTTCGCGCTAATCATGGCGGGCGCCATGTCCAACCCGCTCGACCTGCCGAAAACGCTCGGCGTGACGGTTACGGCAAACGAAGACTGACCGAGACAGGCTTCAAGCAAAAAGCCCGGCAGCGATGCCGGGCTTTTTTATGAATCAACAGCACCGGTTCGGAGCGTTTTCTAAACCTCTTTCTTCGTTGCCACGACGCGCAGCGACAATTCGCGAAGCTGCTGCGGGCTGGCTTCCGACGGCGCGTTCATCAACAGGTCGTAGGCCTGCTGGTTCATCGGAAACATGGTCACTTCGCGCAGGTTCCTGGCGCCGACCAGAAGCATGACGACGCGGTCGATGCCGGCCGCCATGCCGCCATGCGGCGGCGCGCCATACTGGAAGGCACGGTAAAGGCCGCCGAAGCGTTCCTCGACCGTTGCGCGGTCCAGCCCGACGGTTTCGAACGCCTTGACCATGGTTTCGGGCAGATGGTTGCGGATGCCGCCTGAGGCGATCTCGAAGCCATTGCAGACCATGTCGTACTGGAACGCCTTGATGCCGAGCAGATCCTCGCCGTTAAGCGCATCGATGCCGCCTTGCGGCATCGAGAAAGGATTGTGCGCGAAATCGATCTTCTTCTCCTCCTCGTTCCATTCGAAGAACGGGAAGTCGACGATCCAGCACAATTCGAAGCGGTCGCGGTCGACAAGATTGAGCTCCTCGCCGGCGCGGGTGCGCGCCGCTCCCGCGAAGGAGACGAACTTCTTCGGATCGCCGGCGACGAAGAAGGCGGCATCGCCATCGACAAGGCCGAGTTGTTGTCGGATCGCCTCGGTGCGCTCCTCGCCGATGTTCTTGGCCAGCGGCCCGGCGCCTTCGAGCTTCTCGCCCTCCTTGCGCCAGAAGATGTAGCCGAGGCCGGGCTGGCCCTCGCCTTGCGCCCATGAGTTCATGCGGTCGCAGAAGGCGCGAGACCCGCCGGTCTTGGCCGGAATGGCCCAGACCTCGGCTTTCGGATCGTTGGCAAGGATGTTGGCAAATACCTTGAAGCCAGAGTCGCGAAAATGATCCGAGACGGCCTGCATCTCGATCGGGTTGCGCAGGTCCGGCTTGTCGGTGCCGTATTTGCGCATGGCGACATCATAGGCGATGCGCGGAAACTTCTCCGTCACCGGCTTGCCGGCGGCAAAGGTCTCGAACACCCCCCGCATCACCGGCTCCATGGTGCTGAACACATCCTCCTGCTCGACGAAGCTCATCTCCACGTCGAGCTGGTAGAATTCACCCGGCAGACGGTCGGCGCGCGGGTCCTCGTCGCGGAAGCAGGGCGCAATCTGGAAGTAGCGGTCGAAGCCGGACACCATGATCAGCTGCTTATATATCTGCGGTGCCTGCGGCAGCGCATAGAAAGTGCCGGGGTGGATGCGCGACGGCACCAGAAAGTCGCGCGCCCCTTCCGGCGACGAGGCGGTCAGGATCGGCGTCGAGAATTCGGTGAAGCCGACCTCGCCCATCAGCTTGCGCATCTCGGCGATGATTTTCGTCCGCGCGACGATATTCTTGTGCAGCGTGTCGCGGCGCAGGTCGAGGAAGCGGTATTTGAGGCGGATGTCCTCTGGATAATCCGGCTCGCCGAAGACCGGCAGCGGCAATTCCTTGGCCGCCGACAGCACCTCGATCTCGCGCGCGAAAATCTCGATCTCGCCGGTCGGCAAATTAGGGTTCACGGTGTCGGCGAGGCGCGCCTTGACCTCGCCGTCGACGCGGACGACCCATTCGCCGCGCAAGGTCTCGGCAATCTTGAAGGCCGGCGAATCCGGATCGGCGACGATCTGCGTCAGGCCGTAATGGTCGCGCAAATCGATGAACAGCAGGCCGCCATGGTCGCGCACGCGATGCACCCAGCCCGACAGGCGTACGGTCGAGCCGACGTCGGCCTTCCTCAATTGGGCACAGGTATGGCTGCGGTAACGATGCATTGTCATTCTTAAAGTCCGGATGTTGGGTTGCGGCCAAGGCATGATGGCCCAGCCTGAAAATTTGCGCGAAAAGCACATGAGAGGGTGCATTTGTCAAGGCAAGCGGCAGCCGGGTCGAGTCCCACCGGCATCAATTTATGCTCGAGGCGTCAATCTGGGTTCGCTGCTCTGTGCCGGCAGTTCAACTATGCACTCATCCCTTGACCCCGCCCGCGGTGAGGCCGGAGATGATCTTGCGTTGGAAGATCAGGACAAGGATGACGAGCGGCACGGTGACGATCACCGATGCGGCCATGATGTTGCCCCACGGGATCTCGAACTGCGAGCTGCCGGAGAGCAGCGCGATCGCCACCGGCACGGTTCGCTGCTCGTTGCTGGAAGTAAACGTCAGGGCGAACAGGAACTCGTTCCAAGCACCGATGAAGGCGAGAAGCCCGGTGGTCGCCAGCGCCGGCCACATCAGCGGCAGGAAGACGCGGCTGATGATGATCCAGGGCGTGGCGCCATCGAGGATCGCCGCTTCCTCCAGCTCGATCGGCAGGTCGCGAACGAAGGCGGTGAGCACCCAGACGGTGAACGGCAAGGTGAAGATCATGTAGGACAAGATCAGCGCGAACGGCGAATTGTAGAGGCCGAAGGTGCGGATCAGCTCGAAAAGACCGGCAAGCACCGCCAATTGCGGGAACATCGAAACGGACAGGATAGTGAGGAGCAGAGCCGAGCGGCCGCGAAAGCGGATGCGCGCCAGCGCATAGGCAGCGGTGACGCCCAGGAACAGCGAAATGACGACAACGGCGCTCGAAATGAACAGCGAGTTCACGAGATTGCGCAGGAAGGTCCCCTCGGTGAACACGGTCCTGTAGTTGCTGAAGGTAATCGTCGTCGGCCAATAGTCGATCTGGAAGAGCGCCGTCCCGGATTTCAGGCTGGTGATGATGGCGTAGTAGAACGGGAACACCGCGACGACGACGATAACGGCGACGAGGAGGTAGAAAGCCGTGCGCTTGACGATCCACATGGTCAGCAGCCCCACATGATCAATAGTCCTTGTCCAGTCTTATCCGGCCGAGCCACAGAACGAGCATGGTCAGCAGAGCGAGGATAAGGAAGAGAAGCGTCGAGGCGGCGGAACCGGAAGCGAACTTGTCGAACTCAAACAGGCTCTCGCGGGCAAACACCGACATCGACTTGGTATGTATGTTGTTTGGCGTAAGCACGTAGATCAGATCGAAGATGCGCAGGGCATCGAGACCGCGAAAGATCATGGCCACCATCAACGCCGGTCGGATGAGCGGCAAGGTGATCTTCCAAAAAATTCTCCACGCGCCGACGCCGTCGAGCTTGGCGACCTCGTAGATTTCTTGCGGAAGCATCTGGAGGCCGGCGAGAATGAGAAGCGCCATGAAGGGGGTCGCCTTCCAGATGTCGACAACAAGGACGGCGACCATCGCCGTGTCGGCGCTGGCCGTCCAGGCGATCTTGGTGCTGATCAGGCCGAGCTTGAGCAGGACGTCGTTGATGATGCCGAACTGGTCGTTGAGCATCCACTGCCACATTTTCGCCGAGACGATCGTCGGGATCGCCCAAGGGATGAGGATCGCGGCGCGCACGATGCCGCGGCCGCGAAACTTGGCGTTGAGCACCAGCGCGACGATCATGCCGAGCACCGTCTCGCAGGTCACCGAAATCACCGCGAAGCGCACCGTGTTCCAGACGGCGCGCCACCAGACCGGATCGGCGAGCAGCCCGTCATAGACGACGCGGCCGCTCGGCATTTGGACGACGGAGAGATAGTTGGCGAAGCCAACCCAGCGGCGGGCTTCGAGGTCGGCGAGCGAGGCATCGGTGAAGCCGAAATAGATCGTGCGCATCAACGGCCAGCCGGCGACGGCGGCGAGCACGATGAGCATCGGAGCAAGCAGCAGCCATGCCGAGCGCACACGCTGACGCGCCAGCAGCGAGCCTGAGCGCGGCGAGGTCACCAGGCGGTGCCCTTGAGCCTGGTCAAGGAGAACTCCAGATCGGCAAGGTTGTCGGCGGCCGTGCCCTCGCCGGACATAGTGTTGTGGACGGCGGTCCAGAACTCGCTCGATGCCTCATTGTACCTGGTCTTGGCCTGGGCAGAGGGACGCGGCACCGCGTTGAGGACGACTTCCTTCCAGCGCGGAATGACCGGCTGGGCGCCGGCGATGTGGGCATCGTCATAGAGTGCCTGGATGGTCGGCAGATATGCCCCCTTCAAGGCGCGGTACTTCTGCATCTGAGGCGAGGCGATCCATTTGACCAGCTCGATCGCTGCATCCGGGTTCTTCGAATATTTGGAAACCGCGAGATTCCAGCCGCCAAGCGTTGCTGCCGGGCGCGCGCCCTCACCCGACCCCGGCGGCAGCGTGGTCACCTTGAACTTGCCTTTGATGGGGGAGCTTTCGCTGTTGCCAAGCGCGTAGGCGTAGGGCCAGTTGCGCATGAAGACGGCGTTGCCGGTCTGCCAGACTCCGCGCGACTCTTCTTCCTGGTAGGCCAGAACGCCGGGCGGCGAGATGGTTCCCACCCAGCTCCTCGCCATTTCCAGCGCCGCGGCTGCTTGCGGATTGTTGATGGAGATCGTGCCGTCCGGCTCGATAATCTGGCCGCCGCCGTTCGACTTCACCCATTCGAGTGCATCGCAGGTCAGCCCCTCATAGGCGTTGCCCTGGAAAACGAAACCCCACATGTCCTTGTTGCCGGCCGCGCGCTCCTTGTCCATGATAAGCTTGGCGGTGTCGGCAAGCTCGGCCCAGCTGGCCGGGACCCTGGCGCCGTATTTGTCGAGGAGATCCTTGCGGTAGTAGAGCGCCGGAGCGTCGGTGAATATCGGCAAGGCGACGAGCTTGCCGTCCACGGTCTGCGATTTGATGATCGATGGGAAATGGGCGCCAACGACATCCTTGGTCGCTTCGGTCAGGTCGATGAACTGCCTTGCAAGCTGGGGGGCCCAGATGATGTCCGTTTGATAGACGTCGACGTCGCTGCTTCCGGCGGCAAGCCAGAGCCGGTATTGGCCAAACTGGTCCGTCGCCGAGGGTGGCAGCGGAACGACGCTAACCTTGTTGCCGGTCCTCTTCTCGTATTGATCGAGGATCTCGCGAAGGATTCTCTGGCCGTTGCCGGTATCTCCGGACACCATGGCGAGGTCGACAGCCCGCGCCGGCCCGGCCGCCAGAACTGCGGCCACGGCAAATGCCGCAAATGCGGAATGAAATTTCATGATGGCGGACCTCCCTTTGGAGCTTCAGGCCGGGCAGCAGAAACGACGTCGATGCCTGACACCGTCTCCGCACACCGGCAGCTCACAAGACGCGTATTCGCCCACCAGCACTGAACTACAAAGATACACCTTGGTTCCCAACACGGAAGGTCCGGCGCCACGCGGCAGCCCCCGGCTGGCCCCAACGCCGCCGGGAATTGCCGCTGGCATTGGCGAAGGCGATGGTTCAAGAAGGGATCAACGACAGGCTTTCCTTCATGTCTTCCATCCGCCCGCTGATCCCCCTCCTGATCGCCGCCGGCATCCTGCTCGGCGGCAACGGCCTGCAGAGCACGTTGATTGCGCTGCGTGGTGCGCAGGAAGGTTTTCCCGCTTCCTCGATCGGCCTGATGGGCACGTTCTATTTCGCCGGCTTCCTGCTCGGCTGCCTTGCCGTGACTCGCATCATGAAGTCCGTCGGCCATGTGCGCGCCTTTTCGGCACTCGCGGCGATCGCCTCGGCGGGAACGCTGCTTCTGGTGCTGGTCATCGATCCGGTGATGTGGTGCGCCGTGCGCTTTGCCGGCGGGTTCTGCTTTGCCGGCCTGTTCACCATCATGGAAGCCTGGCTGAATTCCGGCGTCACCAACACCGACCGGGCGCGGGTGCTTGCCATCTACCGGATGGTCGACATCGGCTCGGTGACGGGCGCCCAGTTCCTGATCCCGATCTTTGGCGCCGGCGGCTTTGCCATCTTCGCCATCATGTCGATGATGATCACCGTGTCGCTGGTGCCGGTTTCGCTCGGCGACCGCTCCAATCCGACGCCGCCGGAAGACGTCAAGCTCGATTTGGCACGCGTCTGGCGGATCTCGCCGCTCGGCTGCTTCGGCTGTATCGCCGTCGGCGTCACAAACAGCGCCTTCCGCACCCTGTCGCCGGTCTATGCCGAGCAGATCGGCATGTCGGTCGCCGACGTCGTCACCTTCGTCAGCGTCGGCATTTTCGGCGGCGCCATCATCCAATACCCGCTTGGCTATCTCTCCGACCGCTGGGACCGGCGCTCGGTGCTGCTGATGACGACGTGCTGTGCGATGGTGGCGGCACTGGCGCTGGCATTCGTGGCAGGCGGCAGCCCGTTTCTCAACTTCCTGCTCGTCTTCATCTTCGGCTGCTTCGCCATGCCGCTCTATTCGTTGTCAGCGGCGCATTCCAACGACCGCGCCGACAAGGGCGAGTTCGTGCTGATCAACGCTGCCTTGATGCTGTTTTATTCCTTCGGCGCCATTGGCGGGCCGTTCGCAGCCTCGACGGTGATGCAATTTTTCGGGCCGAGCGCGCTGTTCGTGTTCAGCGCCACCGTCTATGCGATCTTCGTGGCCGTCATCCTTTACCGGATGCAGGCGCGCTCCGCCGTGCCGGCCACCCATCGCAGCCGTTTTACGGCGCTGTTGCGCACTTCGACGGTTTTTGCCCGGTTGGCAAAGCGGAATGCCGATCCCGATGAACCCGCAAAGCCTGGATAGAGGTGCTTGCGCTTGACGAAAGCGCGCGCGGCTGAAATTGAAAGAGACCCTAGCCCTTGCCAAAAGCGATTTGATGCACGTCATCACCACCCAGAAAGAACTCGAGACCGCTATTGCCGCTTTCGAAAAGGCGGAATTCGTCACCGTCGATACCGAATTCATTCGCGAAACGACCTTCTGGCCGATCCTGTGCCTGATCCAGATGGCAGCGCCCGGGGTGACCGCGCTGATCGATCCGCTGTCGCCCGACATCGACCTGAAACCGTTCTTCAGGCTGATGGCCAATGAGGCGATCGTCAAAGTCTTCCATGCGGCGCGCCAGGACATCGAAATCATCGTGCATCTCGGCGATCTGGTGCCGCATCCGGTGTTCGACACCCAGGTCGCGGCAATGGTCTGCGGCTTCGGCGACAGCGTCTCCTACGACCAGCTGGTGCAGCGCATCACCGGAGCGCGGCTCGACAAGTCCTCGCGCTTCACCGACTGGCGCCACCGTCCGCTGTCCGAAAAGCAGCTCGACTACGCGCTCGCCGACGTCACCCACCTGATCGAGGTCTACAAGCATCTCAGCGCCGAGCTGGTGCGGGAAAACCGCGCCCACTGGCTGAACGAGGAGATGGACGTGCTGACCTCGCGCGAGACCTACGATCCGCATCCCGAGGATGCCTGGAAGCGGCTCAAGATGCGGCTGCGCAAGCCGCAGGAACTGGCGATCGTGCAGGCGGTGGCCGCCTGGCGCGAACGCGAAGCGCGCGAGCGCGACGTGCCGCGCGGCCGGGTGCTCAAGGACGATGCGATCTACGAAGTGGCGCAGCAGGCGCCGTGCGACGCTGCGGCGCTGAGCAAGCTGCGTACTACGCCAAAGGGCTGGGAGCGCTCGTCGACGGCGACGGCACTGCTTGGCGCGGTAAACGCTGCCCTTGCCCTGCCCAGGGAAGAGATGCCGAAGCTGCCGAAGAGCTTCCAGCCGCCGGAGGGGTCGAGCGCCGCGGCGGAGTTGCTGAAGGTGCTGCTGCGGATCGTTGCCGAAAAGGAAGGCGTCGCATCCAAGGTACTCGCCTCCAGTGACGACATCGACCGCATCGCTGCCGAGGGCGAGGAAGCCGACGTGCCGGCATTGCAAGGCTGGCGGCGCGCCGTCTTCGGCGAGGCCGCGCTCAAGCTGGTGCGCGGTGAACTCGCCATCAGGTTCGACAAGCGCAAGATCGCTGTGTTCGATTTGTAGCCTTGAGTTTGCTCAGACCAAGCTGAGCAGATGCAGCGCTAGCCATATCCAGCCAAGTGCAAGAACTACCGCGCCCAGGTAGAATGCCCTGCTGCGCAGGATTAGCCGATTGCTGGTCAAGTGGACCGACGCGTGAAGATAGCGGGAGACGACAAAGATCCACATCAGAGCCAAGGTCAGATAATTGACGCCATTGGTCACGTGCAGCGTCAAGCATAAGACGTAGAAAAGCACCTGCAGTTCGAACTGGTTGCTCAGATTGTCGGCGACGGTGATACTGGACCCAGGCTCCGTCGAGCGAGTCTTGAACTGGCCGGTCTTGGCTTCGCCCGACCTGACCGCACCATAGCGGCGCCGGCCCACTACGATATAGACGATATAGACCAGCACCTGCGCCAGCATCGGCCAGAAGATCGCGGTCTGGTTCAAGACGCCCCCTGTCGTTGTCACCCAGCCTTCAAGGCCGTTTCTGAGCCATCAGAGTGAAAGCGGCAATGACAGTCACTGGTATCGCCAGTAGGGCGAATTTGGTGACGATCAGCGCCGAGGCGAAGGATAGTGAATCCGGATTGGCCGACAGAAAATCGGACAAAAGACGAGCCACGGCGATATTCTGGGCATAGTCGGTAAGCAGGTAAGGCAGCACCAGCACAACCGCGAATATCGACTGGGTTTGCGCAGGCAGTGCACGGAAATTCTTCAGCCGCCGGCCCGTTGCCAGGATCAGGCTGACCATCGTCAGCGATAGCAGCGCCGGAAAAAGCAGGTCGAAGGTCAGGTAATGCCAGACGAGAATAATTTCGCTGCCGCGCCGGCCGAGGGCTGTTAGCCAGGCCATGCCCTCATCCGGGGTGAAACCGGTATAGCGCATGTCGAGCGACGGCAGACCGCCGCTCAATTGGCGAAAATAGAGGAACTCCATCGCCGTCATGATGATGAAAACCGCCACGGTGGCGACACAGAGTGCGGCCGCGTGGCGCGACAGCCGCAGGATCATTGCCGCCAGATTGCGCCAAAGCGCATGACGGTCAGGCTCCGCCAGGATAATTCGGGCTTTCGCGGGTAATCGTGACGTCATGGGCGTGGCTTTCACGAAGTCCGGCATTGGATATCCGCACAAAAGTGGCGCGCTCGCGGAAATCGGCAAGGTCGCGGCCACCGACATAACCCATAGCGGCTTTCAGGCCGCCCGCAAGCTGGTGCAGCACGCCGGACACAGGTCCTTTGTACGGCACCTGCCCTTCGATGCCTTCCGGGACCAGTTTCAGCGTGTCGCGCACCTCTGCCTGAAAATAACGATCGGCGGAGCCGCGCGCCATCGCGCCGACCGAGCCCATGCCGCGATAGGCTTTGAAGGAGCGGCCCTGGTGCAGATAGACCTCGCCGGGGCTCTCGTCCGTGCCGGCCAGCAGCGAGCCGATCATCGCAGCACTTGCGCCGGCGGCCAGTGCCTTGGCGAGATCGCCCGAATATTTGATGCCGCCATCGGCGATGACCGAAACGCCGGATTTCTGCGCCGTCTCGACCGCGGACATGATCGCCGAGAGCTGCGGCACGCCGACGCCGGCGACGATGCGGGTGGTGCAGATGGAGCCTGGTCCGATGCCGACCTTGACCGCGTCGGCGCCGGCATCGATCAGCGCCAAGGTGCCTTCCGCGGTGGCGACGTTGCCGGCCAGGATACGAACCGAGTTGGACAGCTTCTTGGCCCGCGTCACCGCATCCAGAACGCGCTGCGAATGACCGTGCGCGGTGTCGATCACGAGAAGGTCGACGCCGGCGTCGATGAGGCGCTCGGCCCGTTCGAAACCGTCATCGCCGACGCTGGTGGCGGCGGCGGCGCGCAAGCGCCCCTGCGCATCCTTGGTGGCGTGCGGGTTGAGCTGCGACTTCTCGATGTCCTTGACCGTGATCAGCCCGACGCAATTGCCGTCCCGATCGACCACAACAAGCTTCTCGATGCGGTGCTGATGGAGCAGCCGCTTGGCCTCGTCCTGATCGACGTTCTCCTTGACCGTGATCAGGTTCTCGCGGGTCATCAGCTCATAGACCTTTTGCGCCGGATCGGACGCGAAGCGGACGTCGCGGTTGGTCAGGATGCCGACGAGCCGGCCGACCGTGTGGCCGCCGGTGCCGCCGTTCTCGACCACCGGAATGCCCGAAATGCTGTAGGTGCGCATCAGACCCAGCGCATCGGCAAGCGTCGCCTCGGGACCGATGGTGACAGGGTTGACCACCATGCCGGACTCGAATTTCTTCACCTGCCGCACCTGCTCGGCCTGTTCGGCCGGCGAGAAATTGCGGTGGATGACACCGATGCCGCCGGCCTGGGCCATGGCGATGGCGAGTCGCGCCTCGGTGACCGTGTCCATGGCGGCCGACAGGATCGGCACGTTGAGGTCGATGTCACCGGCGATGCGGGTGCGGATGTCGGTCTCGCCGGGCATGACCTCGGAATGACCCGGCTGCAGCAGCACGTCGTCAAAGGTCAGCGCCAATGCGCCGGTGGACGTCTCGATGATTTTTGCCATGGCCAGCCCTCGGAATGCAGGAAAGGCGCTCGCCCTGGATGGACAGCGCCGACTCGTCTTCTTCCCTTTCAGGATTGGCGCTGGCTCGTAACACGTCCCGTGGCCGTTGAAAAGCCGATGGTTGTGTAGTGGCGAAGCTGCATTTTGCCCCAGGGGCTGCGAGACTTGCGGTCGCACAAACGTGACAGCAAATTAATGCGACATCCGGGCCAAGCCATGATAACCGCCCTACCTGTCGGTTTGGCCCCCAAGGCCGGCAAGCAATCGCGACGCACATTTCAAGGCCGGATCCATCGTGAACCGCACCATTCCGCTTATCCTGGCGGTCGCTCTATTCATGGAAAACATGGATTCGACCGTCATTGCGACATCGTTGCCGGCGATCGCCATCGACATCCACACCAGCCCGATCGCGCTCAAGCTGGCGCTGACCGCCTATCTGGTATCGCTGGCGATCTTCATTCCGATAAGCGGCTGGATGGCCGACCGCTTCGGCGCCAAGAATGTCTTCCGTGCCGCGATCGCCGTGTTCATCGTCGGTTCGGTCGCGTGCGCCATTTCCAATTCGCTGCCGGCTTTCGTGGTGTCACGTTTCCTGCAAGGCATTGGCGGCGCCATGATGACGCCGGTCGGACGCCTGGTGCTGGTACGCGCGACGCCGAAAAGCGAGCTCGTCGCCGCCATGTCGTGGCTGACTGTCCCGGCTCTGGTCGGCCCCCTGGTCGGCCCGCCGGTCGGCGGCTTCATCACGACCTATTTCTCCTGGCACTGGATTTTTCTGATCAATGTGCCGATCGGGCTGATCGGCATCTGGCTGGCCACGCGTTTCCTGCCGAAGACCGACGCCGCGCAGACGCCGCCGCTCGATCTCATCGGTTTCGTGCTAAGCGGGCTGGCGGCATCGGGCATTGTGTTCGGCCTGTCGGTGGTCAGCCTGCCGGCTCTGCCGCCAGTTGCCGGCTTTATCACCGTTGCCGTCGGGCTGGCATCGGCGGTGCTTTACCTGCTGCACGCGCGCCGCGCCAAGAATCCGCCGCTGGCGCTCGAGCTGTTTCGCAATCGGGTGTTCCGCTCGTCGGTGCTCGGCGGCGGACTGTTCCGCATCGGCATTGGTGCCGTACCTTTCCTGTTGCCGCTGATGTTCCAGATCGGTTTCGGGCTGACTCCATTTCAGTCCGGCATGATCACCTTCGTCTCGGCAATCGGCGCCATAGGCATGAAATTCGTTACCGCCCTGATCTTCAGGGTCGCCGGCTTCCGCCGGGTGCTGATTTCAGGCTCGCTTATCGCTGCCGCGTCCATCGCGATCAACGGCCTGTTCACACCCGACACGCCCTACGGGCTGATCCTCGCCATGCTGCTCGCCGGGGGCTTCATCCGTTCGATGTTCTTCACCGGCATCAATGCGCTAGCCTACGCCGAGATTTCGGCGGCCGACACCAGCAAGGCGACGCCGATCACGGCGGTGTTCCAGCAGTTGGCGATCGCACTCGGTGTGGCGCTGGCCGGCGGCATCCTGGAAGTGTCGACCAATATCCATGGCGGCCCGCTGACGCTGAGCGACTTCCACACCGCCTTCTTCATCGTAGCGGCGGTATCGGCGGCAGCCTCGCTGTCGTTCATGCGGCTGGCGCCGGACGCCGGCAATGCCGTGTCGGGGCATGGCAGGTTGACGCCGCCGAAGACGCTGGAGCCGGTGAGCCCGCCGGGGAATTGAGGACCCCTTCCCTTCTCCCCTTGTGGGAGAAGGTGGATCGGCGCGCAGCGCCGAGACGGTTGAGGGGTGTTGGAAGAAATGAGGCGATGATAACTGCAAGCGTGTTGCCAAGCTGGAACACCCCTCATCCGACCTCGCTTCGCGAGGCCACCTTCTCCCACAAGGGGAGAAGGAAAGGGCGCTACCCCTTAAAATCCTTTGCCAGCAAATACAGCTCCACCGATTCGTCGCGCGAGGCTGGCGGCTTGACGTGATGGACCGAGCGGAAATTCCGTTTCAGCCTGGCCAGCAATTCGTTTTCGGCGCCGCCCTGAAACGTCTTGGCGAGGAAATGTCCGCCAGGCTTCAATACCGACAGCGCGAAATCGGCCGCCACCTCGCAAAGATGCATGGTGCGGATGTGGTCGGTCCGTTTGTGGCCGGTGGTCGGTGCGGCCATGTCGGAGAGCACGATGTCGGGCTGGCCGCCCAGCGTCTCGGCCAGCTTTTCGGGTGCCTGCGGATCGAGGAAATCCATCAGCAGCACCGGCGCGCCCGGCACGGCGTCCATCTCGAGATAGTCGATGCCGACGACGTTAGGGTGTTCCGCGGTCGACTTGGTACGCGCGGCGGCGACCTGGCACCAGCCGCCGGGCGCCGCACCAAGGTCGATCACCTTCATGCCTGGCTTGAGCAGATGGTGCTTGTCGTCGATCTCGATCAGCTTGTAGGCGGCGCGCGAACGATAGCCGTCGGCCTTCGAGCGCTGGACATAGGGATCGTTGATGTGGCGCTGCAACCAGCGGCGCGACGATTCCTTCAAGCCGCTTTTCTTCTTGATCTTCGTCTTCAGCACGCGAAGGCCGGCGGAGCTCGGTCTTTCCGGTTTCTTGGTCATTGCCCTCGCCGCCAGACGCCGTCATCGGCCATCAATTCGCTCAATATGCCCTCGCGCAGGCCGCGGTCGGCGACACGCAGCCGCTCCGACGGCCAGACGGCGCGGATCGCCTCCAATATGGCGCAGCCGGCCAGAACCAGGTCGGCGCGGTCGGCGCCGATGCAAGGGTTGGCGACGCGTTGCTGGAAATCCCAGCCGACCAGTTTTTCGACCATGCGGTCGACGCTGTCGCGATCCATCCACAGCCCGTCGACGCGGCGGCGGTCATAGCGTTCGAGATCGAGATGGACGCCGGCCAGCGTCGTCACCGTGCCCGAGGTGCCGAGCAAATGGAATTTCGGGCTGGACAGGAGGTGGCTCAGCCGGTCGCGCCCGTCGAAGGCGCGCAGCCGCACTGCGACATCGTCGACCATGGCGCCAAAGATCTCGCGCGTCACCGTGCGGCCGCCAAAACGCTCGGCCAGCGAAACGACGCCGACCGGCAGCGAGGTCCACGAGACGATGTGGTTGGCGAGCCTTGGCGAGCGGTGGCCGGTGAGGTCGATCAGCGCGATTTCGGACGAGCCGCCGCCGATGTCGAACAGCACGACGCCTTGCGTGTCGCGCTCGACCAGCGAGCCGCAGCCCGACACCGCCAGCCGCGCCTCGGTCTGGCGGTCGATGATCTCGAGCCGCAGGCCGGCCTCGCGCTCGACGCGCTCGAGGAACTCGACGCCGTTGGCGGCGGTCCGGCAGGCCTCGGTGGCGATCAGCCTTGCCTTCCTGACCTTGCGGTTGCGCAATTTGTCACCGCAGATCTTCAGAGCCTCGACCGCGCGGTCCATTGCGGCGTCGCCGAGCCGGCCATTGGCGGTAAGGCCCTCGCCCAGCCTGACGATGCGCGAGAAGGCATCGATAACGCGGAACTGGCCATGGCGCGTCGGCACCGCGACCAGCAGGCGGCAATTGTTGGTGCCGAGATCGAGCGCGGCAAACACCGGCAATTCCTGCAGCGGCGGCGATGTGCGGGCACCTTGCTCCGGCCTTGGCGAGGCTGGAGGCAATTGCGCGAGCGAAGACGGGGAAGCGATCGAAGCCGCTGGCTGGGGTAGGCGCGCGGCCGGGGCCTCGTTGGCGACGGGCACCGAAGTGCCTGATATCACCGGACGAGCCTCGTCGCGTGCGAAAACCTTGCGCCCGCGCCGGCGCTTGCGCCGTTTCTTGGGTTTGCCGTTCTGATGCGGGCCGTTCTGACCCTTGTAATCGTGGGACGTGTCGCCAGCCTGTCCATTGCCGGACCAGGGTTGCACCTGACGGCCGTAGCGTCCGGTGGATGGGCTTGCCTGGCCGGACGGCGTCGGCGAACCCCTGGACACGCCCACTTCCGGCGCGCCAGCGCCGGCGTCGTGGTCTTCCACTGTCGTTCCTTCCGGCGCCGCGCGAACCGAGATCGGACGCAGCAGGCGCTTTTACATGTTCAAGTTGTCGCCAGACTATCAGCGCCGGGCCGGATCACCAAGAGCGCTCGCGGCGAATTTTGCCGGCGGCGTGAAGGCGGCGACGTCGGTGACCCCTTGTCCCCTTGAGAGAAGGGAAGGCGCGAGCGCCACAACGCGCCTTCCCGGTTGAATAGCCGGCTTCAATGAGGCATTTCTGAAATGGAGGGTAAATCATTCGGCAACGCGGGCGGTTTGCCTGCTGCGAAAACGGGTACGGGCTGCAACGCATGATCGTCATGCCATGAACTGGAGGCGCTATTTCTGGCCCGTCATCGGCATCGCCGCGGTGGTGTTCTCGCTGTGGCTGCTGCTGCACGAATTGCGCGGCATCTCGCTTGACGATGTCTGGGCCGGCATAATCGCCATCCCGGCGCGCGGCTGGGTGCTGGCGGCGCTGAGCTCGGTCGTCGCCTATGCCTCGCTCGCCGGCTACGACCACATCGCGCTGCTGCACATCGGCAAGAAAGTATCGTGGCTGTTCGTCACCTTCTGCTCGTTCACCACCTACGCGCTGTCGCACAACATCGGCGGCTCGGTGTTTTCCGGTGCGGTGATCCGCTACCGCGCCTACGGCACCAAGGGCCTGACCGGGCAGGATGTCGGCATTCTGGTGGCGATCTGCTGGATCACCTTCGTGCTGTCGACGCTGTTCGTCTCAAGCATCGTCCTGCTGCTCGAGCCCGAGGTGATCGATCGTTTTTCCGGCATACCGCATCACCGGCTGTCGCAAGCAGCAGGGCTCGCCATGCTGCTCGTGGTGGCGACCTACATATTCGGCAGTTGGCTGCATCTGAGACCACTCAGGATCGGCAGCTTTCAGCTGCATTATCCGGCGTTGCCGATCGTGGCGCGGCAATTGCTGGTCGGCCCGATCGAGCTGCTGGCGGCGGCGGCGATCATCTTCTTCGCCCTGCCCGCCGCGGGCAATCCCGGCTATTTCGTCGTGCTCGGCGTGTTCCTGGTGTCGTTCTCGATCGCGCAGATTTCACATGCGCCGGGCGGGCTCGGCGTCTTCGAGGTGGTGTTCCTTGCGGGCTTGTCGCATATGGACCAGGTCGGCGTGCTGGCGGCGCTGCTGGTGTTCCGGCTGTTCTACCTGATCATCCCGCTGCTGATCGCGCTCGGCGTGGTGCTGTTCTTCGAGCACTCGCAATATAGCCGCAGCGAGAGTTGAAGCGCCGGAAGCCGACGATTGAACCCAGACACAGGGTTGACTATTTTCCGGCGGCGGCTACAAGGCACGCGCGGCGACATCGCCGCCCTGCCCGCGCGGTTTTCAACAACCGCGCCTGCTGGGGAATAGGTTAACGGTAGACCCACGGACTCTGACTCCGTTAGTCCTGGTTCGAATCCAGGTTCCCCAGCCAACAAGGCAAATCAGAGACTTATGGCGATCGGGATTTTTCGTTTCCTGCAATTTCGTGCCGCGACACGCCACACTGTTACCCGCTATCCAATTTGAACGACGGCAGGCGGCTGGTCCGCATCCGCTGCGGCTACTGCAAGAGCTCTACAATTATTTCCCCGATGATCTGATCCAGATTTTTGGCGATGTGGACATCGACTCGCTGGCTTACCGAATGAAAATGCGAAGACGGCAAGGATCACGGCAGGCTGGAAGTGGAGCCATTTTCCGCGACCAAGCGCGAGGCTGTCGGCCTTCGTATCCGCCGGCTGGGAATCAATCGTATTCCGGTATGGAGTGACGGATCGTAGGCAGGCTCTTGTGGCAAGACGGGGCCGCCCCGCTCGTATTCAAGCTCCTTCTGGCATCTTGTAAGGCTTGATGTATCCTCGACGTTCTAAATCGGCCCGGTCCTCGATTTTGGCCCCGTAAAGCTGTTGTCGAAGGTCCGATGCCTGATCCGGCCATAGTTGTTCTGCAATTTGCATCTTGTGGAGCACCGAATAATCTCGGTATGGAGAAGGAAACCTGGTTAGCAATAGAAACATTGCGCCAAAAATACCGCAAATAAAGACATAGACAACGATTATCTTACTGTAAACTCCAAGAGATGACGCAATCCATATTTCCTTCATCAGAAGCATACTTATTGCGTACACGCATGCTATTATTACAATCAACAACATCAAATAAAAATATACGAAATATTTGGAAGCAGCCGAATGAAAACCTGTAAAAACCAGATGTGGTATATTCGATGGAAAGTATTTCCCGATGGCAGTCTCTGGAATCAAAGCTGACTGCATAACATTGAGTATACCCCGAGGAAAAATCCGCTTGAGAAGGTGGGCTATAGCCCCGTCGACGATTGCTATGTTGGCCTGGAGGGTGGCCGCGTATATTCCGAGCGTGCTTGATATAGCGAGAAGAGATTCCGCAACACCTGGAGAGCTTTTAATAGAAATTCCATAGACGCTAACATCGGTTCCTAGGTGAAAGTAGTTCGCAACCAAAAAGGTAAAAAGTGATATATTTAAAATGGTGAATTTCCCACTTGATGACTTAAGATGATCCCTTCTGGCAACAAGCAAATCCAGCAACGATCGATCCAGCTTGCCGACATCATCATCGTCTACAAGTTCGAGGTCGTGGTCAATGATCTGGGCAGGACTCAGCCAGCGTCGCGGGAACATCGCATTGTAGCGCTTGCGTTCCCGAAGCCAAAAACCGAGGCGAGCAAAAGGAAAGCTGCACCAGAACCGAATTCGGTTCCAGGTTCGCGTCAGGACGGCTCGCCCTTTCGCTGCGCTGCTCGATAGGTTCACGGTGTCCCCCCGGGCCTTCTGGTCAGGATGCAGCGCCGGCGTCACCCCCGCAAGGGCGGCCTCGCGATTCCCACGGTTTATATCAATTCCTGCTTCGGCAGTGAATTACGGTGACAGTGCACTTTTTGCCATGCCGCCGCCTCAGCAGCATGGTGCACCTTGCCCGCGTTCCCGGTCTGCCGCAGCACCGTACAGGCGAGCCAAAGTGTTTTCACGTCCGAAGACTATGCGTTCCACAAGGACCGCTCATCGAATATTGCCGCATCGCCGATGTTGCGGTTATCGATGCTGGGGGATGCGGCAGACCGGGAACGCGGGCTAGGTGCACCATGCGGCGGGAGCGACATGGGTAAAAAGTGCACTGTCACCGTAATTCCGCATGACAACCACCGCAAAATGCGGGTCTGGATGATGACCTCTGGCAGCCAAACCCCGTCCGCGTTAGAATGGGACAGGGGACATTCACCAACCCAGCAAGGGAGGTCCGCCATGAAAGTCAAAGACGCAATGCATAAGGGTGTCGACTGGGTCAGCCCCGAAACCGCTGTCACCGAACTGGCGAAAATGATGCGAGCCCAGGATATCGGGTCGATTCCCATTGGAGAGAACGACCGACTGATCGGAATGGTGACCGACCGCGATATTGTCTGCAACGGACTGGCAGAAGATGGTTTCGACGGCCGCATCGCAACGGCGCGCGATGTTATGACGGCCGGCATTCACTGCTGCCGCGAAGACGACGATCTGGCCAAGGCCGTACGGCACATGGAAGAACTGAAAATCCGCAGGTTGCCGGTGATCAACAAGAATATGCGGATGGTCGGCATCCTTAGCGTCGGCGACGTCAGTCAGTCGGCACCGAGGGAACTGGTGTCCGAATACGTCAAGAGCGTTTCCGCCCACCACCACTGAAGGGCGGCTCGCCCGTGCGCTAAGGCCTCAGTCTGCCGCCGCGCTGGCCACAGCGCGCCGGCAGAAATGTCCGGTCATCGAGGCCGTGGCGCACCGGAAAAGCCCGCCGGCCGAAGCCGGCTGGAGCGTCTGCAGTCGCCAGAGTGTGGGTAACTTTATGCAGCCTTCAGGTTAATCACCCGCATCACTGCGACCGCTGTTCCGTTGTTCGTAGCAGCCTCCTTCGTGCTACCCTTGCCGCAGCTCCATACGTCACCCTCCTTGGCCGTGAACTGCATGTCTCCGGCCGTGACCTGCAGCTCGCCTTCAGTGACCGTGCAGACCATATCGTCGGCCATGACATCCCCGAGCGGGCTAGTTGCCTTTGGCTGGTAGACGACGTCTTCCATGGCAATTTTCTTGTACCCCTTGATATGGGAGTCTCGTGTTCCCAGTTCGACGAGCCGAACGCCGGGAAAAATCTCTTTGCCATCAGTCGGACCGTAGGTCTTGGCCGCTACCGGAATGGGCTTTGCGACCAATAGCTGGGCCGCCAACGAGGTGGCACCAAGGGCGAGAGCATTACGTCGATTCATCTTCATACCATCCTCCCTGAGTTAGTTTGCCCGACCGGGCGAACCTGATATTTTACGCGCCCGTTCAGCCAAATAGTCAAAACACAATTGGGCAAGCCAACGCCTGGCCTGCGCGCGTTCTGGCGTGCCGCTGTCCTACACCGCCGAAGTGCTTCGCGCGTCTTGGCGGCTCGCTGCGGCTGGCTGCGCATGGCCTGCCTGCCACACCTCTTGACTGTCCGAGCGGGTTAGATACTTTTTGCTGCGTGCCTTGAGAAAAGCGGTGCCGGGCACCTTGGTCAGCCGCGTGATAACCGACGAATGGGTGAGCCCTCACGTCGAAGAGAAAGAAGAAACAGCACCAGCTCTTGCTGGCCGCGCTGCCTAAAGCGAAACCGAAAATGACCTAGATTGTTGATGCGACGCGGGAAATTGGCCGCTAAGGATGAATTACGGTGACAGTGCACTTTTACCATGTCGCCTCCGCCGCATGGTGCACCTAGCCCGCGTTCCCGGTCTGCCGCATCCCCAGCACCGTACGGGCGAGCCAAAGTGTTTTCACGTCCGAAGACTATATGTTCCTGCTGATCGAGTATTGCCGCGTCGCCGATGTCGCGGTTTTTCAATGCGCCCGTGGGCCGAGAGTATCGGCGAGCAAATCGGCAAAGCCGTGAGAACCCGGAAAACGAGGCGGGCGGCGAAAAGAAAAATGGTGCACTGTCACCGTAATTCCTAAAACCTCTCCGGCAACCCTTCTATTCCCCGACAATGGACGTCGACGGGCGTGCCGAGGTTATCGGATCGGCATGACGAAGGACGATCCTCCACGCGCCTTCCTCGCGCCGGAATATGGTGGTGACTCGAAGCGCAATCGGCACCAGTTTGTTGCCACCACCGACCTTGGACTGGAACCGCTCGACCTCGATGATGTATCCCAAGTCGGCTGTCGCATACTCCGAGATGCGCTCAAAGCCGATGGCCTTGCCGTGCCGGTAATTGGTGGCGGCCCGTTCCATCGTCTCAGCGGCCTTTCTCCATCCCTTCGCCGGCGGGCCAAAGGGATTGGCAATAATGACGTCGTCCTGTCGCGAGTAGAGGTTTTTCAGGGGCTCAGGATCGCCCTTTACGAAGGCATCCAGAGCCAGATGATCCTGCTCGATAAATTTCGTCAGGTCGGAGGCTAACATCTTAACATCGCCCCATGACTAAAAAGAGAACTCTATCAAGCGCTTCATCCGCCCTTCGCCTTGCCGTAGGCGTTCGGGCTGGTGTCCGGAGTATAGATCAGAATTACGGTGAGTGCACTTTTGACAATGTAGCCCCCGCCGCACGGTGCACCTTGCCGGCGTTCCCGGTCTGCCGCATCGCGGGGCACCGTGCGGGTGAGCCAAAGTGTTTTCACGCCCGAAGACTATGGTTCCACAACAACTGCTTATCGAGTATTGCCGCGTCGCCGATGTCGCGGTTTTCGATGCACCCGGAGGCCGAGAGCATCGCCGGACAAATCGGCAAAGCCGTGAAACCCGGAAAACGAGGCAGGCAGTGGAATAGTGCACTGTCACCGTAATTCGGCGCTGCTCGGGCGTGTCGCCGGCATTGAGATTGTCGACCGCGTCATTTGCGATCTTCGATCGTTTCAGGACGCGGTCAGCTTGTATTCGCGGGCGAGACTGAGAGGTGGACACCGACACAAAAGACGGAACGCAGTGATCTAGGACAAGAGTCTCGCATCACACAGTGTAACTTAGCGCAGCATAGTACTTCTTCGCGTAACTGGCCACCAGGTCGGCCCGTTCGGTGCCGTTGATGATGCGTCGTGCGTTGCGCCAGTCGGCCTTCTGTCCATCGAAGAACTGCGACAGTCGGTATCTCGTGAAGATGCCATCGATCATGCCCCTGACCATGATGTTCGCCGCAACCAAGGGCTGCATGGCCAAATCCGGATTGGTGACCAGGTCTACCTTAAGCAGCCGCCCTATCCGTTCGTAATTGGCCTTGTGCGTAAGCTGCACGAGACCGCGTCCGAGCCAACTCTTGCCCTGCGAGTCCGGCCGCCAGTACGGATTCGTGACCCAAGGCAGACGTTTGGCGGCCCACGCCCGCTCGAGGATCGCGATCGCCCCCTGATCGGTGGCGGCGAAGGTTTCGCGGACCGGCTGCATGGTCCGTCCGGTCTCGTGATGCGCGGTGGCCAGCATATAAGCCAGCCAACGGTCGTCGAGGGTCGACAAGGCTGGTTCCCAGGTGTTCAGGATCGCAGTGATCCCGTTCACCTGCGACTGCGTCATCCGGCCATCGAACAGGTTGAGCCGAGCATGGTCGAACAAGAAGTTGCGATTTATTGGCATGGTCCTCAATCTCCGTTCCGTTCGCGTTGCTTACAACTCTGGGCCGGGTAGCGGCGCCTCAGGCGCCAACTCTGTTGTCTCTGGTACCGGGGTGACCGGTTTGGGCGCCGCCGGCGCGGGCCTGTCGCCGCATTCGGTTAGGTCGTCGGGCAGGCTGATCGTGACCCTGTCCGGCTGGATATCCACGCCTTCGCTGGTCCATACCCTCAGCGTTGCAGACCCCGGATTCACTGGGCGGCCAAGCTTGGTGAACTCCGCGATAATGCCCCTCATATTGGGAAGTACGGTGATCCGGTCGGCGCGTTCCGACCCGACGGTCACCATAGCACTGCGCCATAGCCGCAACCCGGGGATCAGGATCGAGGCCTTTCGGCAGGCAACGAGATTGATTTCCTTGTCCATCAACTCGTCATTTATCTGCGGGCGGCGAACCGCCTCCTCGCCGCCGATGAACGCGTCGAACGCTTCATAGTCGGGCGGAATCGGGACCGCGTAGCTGTAAGGCTCGCCGCTGTTTTCCGCAGAGGATGAACCCAGCCAACCGGTCCGCACGGTGACGGTGAGCCGGCTTGTCCACGCAGGGACAGAGATCAGCGCGAACTGCGACTTCTGGAACGGCGCACCGCCCGCACCGATGTCGATGACCCAGCCGAGATCAATCGACTTCGTTGACTGCGAATCGGTGAAGCCGACTGCCATCGGTTCCAGTGACGCTCGGCTTTGCCTGTCCATTGCATCGAAGCCAAACCGTGATACGCCATCTTCGCTCGCCGGATAATCGATGCTCACTGTGTTCGAGCGACCACTCAGCGCCGAGGTCGCCTCCATCCGCGGGAACAGCGAATAGGCATACATATCAGGCTGGATGACCTTCTCAATGAAGTTGAAGTATCCGGCCGGAATAGTGACGTAAGTAGGACACGCCTCCGGCGCCTGTTCTACTTCGCCGGATTTCGGACAATAATCATCAACCTTTCCGATAGTTTTAGCATAATTTAAGATGGATCGAAAATTTCGATAATGCAACGAGTTGTCAACTCCGTTTGGTTGCTTATATGAATAGGCTGACTCCTGCGAATCTACTTCGTCTACCTTTGTATATCTTCCTATCTCGTACTTTTTGCTTGCAATGATGTAGACTGTGTCGTCCACTGGATCGACGATAAACTCGGGGCGATTGGCGCATCCACCTTCGCTTGGGATCCTGACACTGATGGCCAGGAACTTGTTCCAGGGGTCGGGCAGTGCGACTTGCTCCAACGTGATCCCTGACCCTCCTCCGCCCAGCTTGGCGTTGTCGAGGGCTAGAACTGTGTTGACCGTCGAGGCGATCTCCGGCCGCCAGCTCGTCGCCGACCCAGCGCATTGCGGCTGCTTGCAAACGCACTTGGTCTCCATGATCTGCAGGAAATGCGAGTTTAGGCGCCAGCGGACATTGGCCAGCCACTGCGTATAGAGGTTGAAGGAATTATAGTTTGGATTATTGGGATTGTTCTTGATATCCGCAAAGGTGCTCTCAAAGTATTTCCGCAGATGGTATGGAAGCTCGGGGAACTTGTTTTCCGCATCATTCTCTTCGAAGATAAGATCGGACTGGCCGGTGATCGACAATCGGACGAAGGCGCGGCCGGCCGTGAACTTTCCCGGATAGACGGTCGTGTCGAACTTTAGGCCGTAAACGGAATTGCCGGTGAGGTCGTGGCGGTCGTCAAGCAGGTTCTCGAGCACGCTCTGGCGGATCATGTCGCGGGCAGCGGCACGGATCACATAGGCGTCGACGAATGAAAGTACGGGGCGTGGCACTTCGTCCGACTTCGCGGCCGCCTCGGTGGCCGAAGCGCCCGGCACCGATGAGATTCCCGGGATCAGTGGCGCAGCGGGATCGT
The DNA here is from genome assembly GCF_040320365.1 of Mesorhizobium sp. M0701. Classification (NCBI taxonomy): domain Bacteria; kingdom Pseudomonadati; phylum Pseudomonadota; class Alphaproteobacteria; order Hyphomicrobiales; family Phyllobacteriaceae; genus Mesorhizobium; species Mesorhizobium sp. M0701. The sequence continues at coordinate 8,765 of NZ_JAMYPO010000013.1, read as the reverse complement.
AGACCGGAGCCGTAGTCGGTGCCGCCTCAGGTTCGGCTCTAGGTTTGTCAGCTCCGCCGTATCGAATGGCGCTATCGTGCTGGTTCACCACGGCGTAATGAACTTCGTCTTTGTTCCGGTCGAGAGCCTTGAGCTGCTCGCGCAGCCAAAAATCCTGGTCGTTGCGGTCGTTGACGAGCCGTTCGCGCGTGTAGACGCCCGGGCTGCTGACGTAGATTCGGCCAGTCGGCCCGATCATCCAGCCGTAGAGCCGAAGCGGCTGGAACTCAGTCACCAGTAGCAGAAGCGCTGCTGCGAGCCCTCCCAAGAACAGTTTGGAGGGCGATAGGAAAGAAAGGACGGCCCACGCGCCGTTCACGATCCGGTCCCGCGTCGAAACCAAATTTTGGCTGTCGGTCACGGTTTGCACCCGCGATCCACGGTTTGCACCAACACGCCGTCTTCGTAGACTTCCACTACTTTGCGCTGACCGCTCGTACATGCGAGGTCCGTGACCGTTTTTGGGACGCTCGTCCTCACGGGGCGCTCCGGCGCGTTCTGTCCACCGGTCTGGCAGAAGCCGAGATCAACGCCGAGTAAACCTGAAAGCGCCATCGCCAGCACAATCGCATAAAGGCTTTGCGCCGCGGGACAAGACTGCCGAGGCGAGATTAAAGCCGGATCGAACATCACGTCCTCCATTCTCGCGTGTGGTCGGGTTAAGGGATAATTGTTCCTTGGAACTGGCCGCAGAAACAGGGGCTGCCGATTGGCTGCGGGGGCACGAAGCAAATGCCGACGGGAGTTGCGCAGCGCGCGCTGAATGCTTGAGCGAGAACTTCCGCCTTAGCTGGGCCCATACGCTGTTCCCTAAACGAATCATGATAGGTAGTTAAAGCTACCAAACCTGAAGTAATAGTAGCGATTAAACCCAATACGTTTCTTTTCGACATGGGGTATTTGTGCCCTTTTTAGACTATACGCTCGCCTAACTAGCCAGCGGCTTTTCCTGAAGAGGCGCAGAGAAGGGCAGTTGCGCCCCCCGCCGAACCAGCAAACTCTGCTCAATCCCCAGTATCTTCCGCACGCTCGCCAGCGCCGCCTCATTCACTTCGATGTACGCGACGATGTACCACTCGCCGTTTTCTTCCCTCGCCATCCCCATTGGCTCGGCGTTCCATTTGAGGGCGCCGTGGTGAGGCATGAAGTACGTTTCCTGGATGCCGCCGACGGCGCTGAGGCCCTCGTCGAGGGCGTATTCCATCACCGCGCAGCACAGCTGCGTCAGCGTGCCCCGCAACCCGCTTGAGCGTTTGTCGGGAACGACGAATGTGCGGGTCCATTCGGCCCAATCGGGACGCCTCGGGACGCCCGATTTTTCGCACATGTGAGAAAAAACCTCCGAGACCATGTGCGGCTCGCTCGTTGGGATCAATCGAGCCGAAGTCACCACGCGACCATCTTCGATACCGAGCAGGTAAGTCGCCGCGTCTGTATCGAATTGATCTAGCTCGCGACCGTCCGGGCTTGGAGGGCGCCAATGTTTCTGGTGCACGAAGAAGTCGTGCCGCCGGCGCAGAAACTCGTCGAATTCGTTTTCATAGAGATGCTTGTTATGCGCATTGACTACGTGGGCCGTTATCATGGCGCGATCCCCCGACCGTTCTCGCAGGGATACTCGCAGTCGCGCTAATATACGTCACCTGTCCGATGGGACAGTTGACGCGATTAGGGATGGATCAGACGCCGGCGCACCGCCTCGACGACCGCCTGCGTGGTCGTGCCGACACCAAAAGCCTCGCGAGCCCGTGTCGAGTGCCATTTGACCGTGCGCTCGGTCAGGCCGAGAATCTGCGAGGTTTCGGATGAGGTCTTGCCGGCCGCCGCCCACAAGAGCACTTCTTTTTCGCGGTCGGTCAGCACGCCCTCGTGGTCGTCATCGTCATTGGCCAAGGCCTGGATCGACATGCCGGCATAGACCGCCATGGTCACCAGTTGCACCTGATGGCGGGGCGACAGGGTGCAGAACTTCGCGGAAGACGCAAACGACAGCACGGATTGCCAATGATGAACGCTGAGCATCGGTACGGCGAAGCCGCTACAGATGCCGAACTCCGTCGCCTCGCCGGCAACGCGTCGTGAGCCCTCTGTATCCGACCACTTTGCCGGGACTTCGGACCAGAGGAACGGCTTCAAGGTCTTTGCCGAGTAAACGCAAACGCCGTCGACGGCGGCATGCTCGGCCTCGACATAGCGCTCAAACCAGCCGCCCGGCCAGCCATTCAGTTCGACCATCGGTGCAAGCTTCTGCCCGCCAAGCGGCACCCCGCTCAGGATAAGGTGCTCGAAACCGAGATTTCGCACGGTTTCAAGAAGGTCGCTCAGCAGTGGCCCGGTAGCTGTGTGCTTCCTGCAGCGTTCGACAAAGTCGAACACGTCTGAATCGATCATGACAGAGACCCCCCGTCTCCACGCCGGAAAGCAGGTATACCTCAAATTAGCGACTTCGAATATCCCAATAAGTGCGTCCGCCACACAGGACGCCTGGACCAAAATCAGCTAAATCAGCCAGACTTTGATCAGCGAAGCAGGACCACCAAACATGACGCCATCATTGCCGAAACGAAACGAGCCCTTCCGGGCTGGCGAAACCGCGCTGCTGCTGGTCGACATGCAGCGCGTCTGGCTGGAGCCGGGTGCTGATCCAGCACATCCGGAGCGTGGGCCCGATCACTATTTCTACCGGCAGACGGCGTCGCAAACGATCCCCAACCAGGAGCGCCTGCTGGCGGCGGCGCGGGCCAACGGCGTCGAGGTGATCCACACGATCATCCAGAGCCTGACCGAGGACGGCCGCGACCGCTCGCTCGACCACAAGCTGACGCCGATCCATATCGCGCCGAGCCGGCCGGAGGGGCTGCCGGTGCCGTCGCTGGCGCCGGTCGGCGACGAGATCATGCTGCCGAAGACATCGTCGGGCGTCTTCAACTCGACCAACATCGACTATGTCTTGAAAAACCTCGGCGTGCGCTACCTGATCGTCGCCGGCATCATGACCGACCAGTGCGTCGACATGGCGGTGCGCGATGCCGCCGATCGCGGCTATCTCGTCACCTGCGTATCCGATGCCTGCGCCGCCGCCTCGCAGGAGCGTCATGACGGTGCGCTAAAAGCCTTCGGTGGCTATTGCTGGGTCGCTGATACCGCCACCGTTACGGGCCGTTTCGAAGCCTTGGGAAAAGCTGCATGACATCGACCGTCGAACCGCTGGTTGCCGTCGTCACCACCGATCTGTCGGCGATCACGCGCGGCCGCTCGGTCGTCGAAAGCAAGCTGCAGAAGATCGCCGCGACCGGCGTCGGCTGGCTGCAGGCCAATCTGTCGCTGACGCCGTTCAACTCGATCGTCGATCCCAATCCCTGGGGCTCGTCAGGCGATGTGCGGCTCGTTCCCGATCTCAACGCGCGGTTCCGCACGGCGCTGACCGGATCGGCGACGCCTTTCGACATGGTCGCCGGCAACATCGTCGAACTCGACGGCAGCCCGTGGGTCGGCTGTACGCGGACCATGCTCAAGGATGCGCTGGCGGAGTTGAAGGCGGCGGCCGGGCTTTCCGTCATCGCCGCCTTCGAGCATGAATTCCATATCGAGGGCGACTTCGGCCCGGCCCATTCGATGTCGTTGGCCGCACTGCGCCGCGCCGACCCGTTTGCCGCCAATCTGATGGCGGCGCTGGCGGAAGCCGGCGTCGCGCCCGAAGTGGTGATCGCCGAATTCGGCACCGACCAGTTCGAGGTGACGTGCGAGCCAACCGATGCGCTTGCCGCGGCCGATCGCGCCGTCGCCATCCGCGAGATCACGCGCGAAATCGCGCGATGCGCCGGCTGGCGGGCGAGCTTCGCGCCGAAGATCGCGCCGGATGCCGTCGGCAACGGCGTCCATATCCATTTCAGTTTCGTCGACGAGGCCGGCAAGCCGGCGACCTGCGACCCGGCCCAGCCTGGCGGCCTTTCCAGCCGTGCCGCTTCGTTCTGTGCCGGCGTGCTGCGCCACCTGCCCGCGATCACCGCCATGACGGCGGCGAGTGTGTCGTCCTACTACCGGCTGAAGCCGCATAGCTGGAGCTCGTCCTACACCTGGCTTGCCGATCGCGACCGCGAGGCGAGCCTGCGCATCTGCCCGACGGTGACGATCTGCGGGCGCGATCCGGCGCGGCAGTACAACATCGAATACCGGGCAGCCGACGCCACCGGCAATCCCTATTTGTCGCTGGCGGCGATCGTGCGCGCCGGGCTGGAGGGGCTGAAGGCCAAGCTGCCGACGCCGCCGCTTGTCTCGGGCGACCCGACGCTGATGAGCGTTGCCGAGCGCAAGAAGCTTGGCCTCGTGCGGCTGCCGGAAACGCTGCCTGCGGCACTCGACGCGCTCGTTGCCGACAAGACCGTCACCGGATGGTTCGCGCCGGTGTTCGTCGAGACCTTTGTCGGCCTCAAGCGGCATGAGACCGAGCGCCTCGCCGGTCTCGACCCAGTGGCTGTCTGCGATCTCTACCGGACGCTGTATTGATGGCTGAGCCGCTTGCCAACGCCATCCTACCGGAAGGTTGGCTTCCAGCGGTCGAAGCGATCAACGAAACGGGGCGTTCCGATATCGTTCTGATATGCGAGCACGCTTCCAATCATATTCCGGCAGAGTATGCGCGGCTCGGTCTCGACAGCAGCCATTTGCAGCGCCATATCGCCTGGGACATCGGCGCCGCCGAAGTGACCCGCACTCTGTCGAAGCTGCTCGATGCTCCGGCTTTCCTCAGCTGCTATTCGCGGCTTTTGATCGATCTCAACCGGCCGCTTGGTTCCAGCGGCAGCATTCCGGTGCAATCCGAGGACACCGGCATCCCCGGCAATGTCGGCCTCGATCCGGAGGAACGAAGCCGGCGTGCCGAAGTCATGTTCGCGCCGTTTCATGACCGCGTGGCCGCCCATCTCGACGACCGGGCGAAGCAGGGCAGACCGACGCGGATCGCGACGATCCACTCCTTCACGCCGGTCTTCCTCGGCATTGCGCGGGCCTGGCACGCCGGCGTGCTTTACGATCGGGCAGTCGATTTCGGCCAGGCAGTGCTTGCCGGCCTGCGCGCCGACAGCGGGCTCAACGCCGCGGCAAACGAGCCCTACGTGATCAGCCGCGACGGCGACTATGCCATACCCGTCCACAGCGACGATCGCGGCATTCCCGCGGTCCTCATCGAGATCAGGCAGGACCTGCTCGCGAGCCGCTCCGGCATCGAGGAATGGGCGAAGCGGCTGGCGGCGGCATTGCCGGTGCAGACACAGGCTTTGTGAACAAGCTCGGCTCAGTAGCGCAACGCGAGAGCCGAGCCGTCGGTGAAAAGCCTCCACCCGTCCTCAGGAGAAGATTTCCGCCAAGTCTTCGACGCTGGTGCCTTCCTTGACTTGCCGCAATTCGACATAGCTGACCGCTGCGGCGATCGACAATACGACTTGCTCGGCTGCGCCCCGCAAGGCGTCCAGGAAGAACCCGAGCGTAATGCCTAAGGAAGATAGGACGCGGTCCGACGCAAAATTGATTGCGACCGAAGCCACGAATAGGGGAAACCAGAGACCGAGCAGACGCCAGCGGCTCCCCTTGGAAAGGTCGCGGCTGCGACCCAAACTCGCGAATACTCCCAAACGTTCCTGTATCAGAACCGGTATCGCTACAACCCAGAGAACCAACCACAACAATCCCGGAACGATGAGCAGCACGAGGCCGACTGTGAAGCCGATGTTGACAATCAGCGAAATGCCGATTGCCGGCAGCAGGAGCGCCAAGGCTGTCCCCATACAATCTCGCATCGACGGCCGCTTGCCGCTCAAATCCTCGATCGCAGCGCGCGTCAGCACCGCCTCCAGGAAAGCCATAAGGACCACATAGCCGATCGCGCCAACGACCGTGAGCACGAGCCGTTGAACCGAGAATTCCGCAACGCCATGCTCGATATTCGTAACGGATTTCCAGAACCAGAGCGCAAACACGAATCTGGGCAAGGTGTAGAAAATCAGGGCAAGCCCGAGGCAGAGCGCGAGATTGCGGCCGATCACCGCAAAGCTGGCGCCGAAAACCCTGCCGATACGAAATGTGTTGGGCTGGTCCAGCGCTATTGACGCCACGATATTACCTATCCAGTCCAGACCGATCCTGACGCGATGAAGGCAGCAAATCCCTTGCCGCTACGAGAAGATTTCCGCCAAGTCTTCGACGCTGGTGCCTTCCTTGACCTGGCGCAGCTCGACATAGCTGACTGCCGGGGCGACCGACGTCACAATGGATACGATCGCTGTCACCAGGGCGCCAAGAAATATGCCGGTGGTTATGCCAAAGACCATGATCGCACGGGTGAGCACGGCCTGGATCAGCACCACAGCTATGAACAGGACAATCCAGAATCCGAACAGAGCCCAGCGGCTTCCTTTGGTAAGTTCCCGGCTGCGCTTCATGCTGCCGAAGACCCCCAGTCTTTCCTGAACCAAAACAGGCACAGCGACAGACCAACGAAGCCATAATATGATGCCGGGAACGAGCAGAAGCATCGCGCCGGCGGCGGCGCCGAGGCTCACCAGCACCGCGATGCCTATCACCGGCAGCAGGAGGGAGATTGCCGTCCTGAGGCAATCGCCAATCAATGGTCGCTTGCCGTTCAGATCCTCGATCGCAGCACGCACCAGCGCCGCCTGCAGGATTGCCGACAGTGTCATGGAAACCAACACGCCAACGATCGTGGCAATGATTCGTTGGGCTGAGAACTCCGGAACGCCAGCCTCGACGTTGGTCGCCCATTTCCAAATCCAAAGCTGGTAAAGAAGCGTAGGCAAGCCTGAGAACAGCATGGCCAATCCGAGGCAAAGCACCGGATTGCGGCTGATGACAGCGAAGCTGTCGTTGAAAACCCTGCCGATGCGAAATTTGTTCGGCCGTTCCAGTGTCACTGATGTCACGATACGTCCCCCTGCCTCGCCGCCGCATGTGGCTGGCGGCCCCGCTGGTAAATCTGCCAAGATTGGCGGTCGCCGTCCAGCCCACTTGCAATTGTTCCGCTGCATTGTCAGTGTCGGCTGTTCCGCTGCATTGTCAGTGTCGGCTGGGAACCACAGGTTGCAGGGGAGCGGGTGGCGGTGGCACAGCCAGGCACAGCGGAAGCCGAACGGCTGACCAATCTGCACAAGCAGCTGATCGCCGATGAGTCGATCCAGTTCGACCTGCCGGCCTATGTGCCGCCGAAGCCGCCCGAGTGGCTGAAACCGCTGCAGGATTTTTTGTCGTGGCTCGGTCCCTACATGATCTATCTGTTCTGGGGGGCGGTGATATCGGGCGTCGCAATCATCCTGCTTCTGGTCTTCCTTGAGGTGAAAGGCATCGCCTGGCGGCTGCCGTGGCAGCGCGCCCGACCCGAAGTCGAAGACGAAGAAGCCTGGCGCCCCGACGCCGGCGCCGCGCAGATCCTGTTGTCGCAAGCGGATGCGCTGGCCGCACGCGGCGACTACGACGAGGCGGTTCACCTTTTGCTTCGGCGCAGCGTCGCCGATATTGCCGGCCGGCTGCCGGACTTCCTGCGCCCGTCGCTCACCGCGCGCGACATCGCCAATGCCCCTTCCCTGCCGGGAAGGGCGCGCCATGCGTTTACCGAGATCGCCCGCATTGTCGAGGCGGCGCTGTTCGCGCGTCGGCCGGTCGGCGCGGAAGGCTGGCGGCAGGCGCGCGGCGCCTATGAACGTTTCGCCTTCCGGGATGCCTGGACGTGAGTGCACCGGCGGTCGAGGCACAGGAGCCGTTCAATCGAAAGACACTGTTTTGGGGGATTTTCGCCAGCCTCCTTGCGGCAGCCGGTTTCTTCCTGCTGTCCACCTATGCTCCCGATTTCCGGCAACCCGGCAATGGCGGCGCCACGCCGCTGTCGAAAAGCGGCGTCGGCTACGCCGGCCTGGCGGAGTGGCTGCGGCTCACCGGCGAAGCGCCCTTGATGGCGCGGACCGAAGACGATCTTGCCCGAGTTATACTGCTGATCGTCACCATCTCGCCCGACAGCGATCCGGAGGCGCTCGACCACATCCTGAAACTTCGCCAGGACCAGAACACGCTTTTCGTGCTGCCCAAATGGCAGATCCTGCCGCTGCAGGGGCATGAAGGCTGGAACATGAAATTCGGGCGATTGCCCGGTTCGGTGGTGAACGAATGGCTTGGCCGCATCGCCGATGCGAAGATCGGTGCCGGCCAGAGCACGGCAAAGCAACTCGACATCGAAGGCAACATGGTTGCCGCACCCGAAGAATTGCAGTGGGTGGCCGACAAGTACCCTCTCATCGCAGCCGGCAATGACAAGGCTGTGCTTACCGAACTAGACGACAAGCCGTTCTATATCCTGACTGACCCCGACCTGATCAACAACGCCGCCCTCAAGGATCCCGAAAAGGCAGCAGCCGCGCTCGGGCTGATTGCCTTGCTCCAGCCTGACGACGGCCCGGTGATGTTCGATCTGACGCTGCACGGCGCGGGGCGGAAGTATGATCTGGCCAAGCTTCTGGTCGAGCCGCCGTTCCTGGCGCTGACACTGACCATCCTGATCGCTGCGGCGCTGGCGTTCCTGCATGGCCTTGGCCGGTTCGGCCCGCCGCGTATAGACCCCCGCGCCGGTAGCGGGGGGACACGGGGGGGTGTGTGAGAGACCGGGAGGGTGATGGGGGGGGGGGGGCCGGGGGGGGGGGCGGGGGGGCCGGGGGGGGGCGGGATTG